>NZ_CP149994.1:3476568-3792620 GCF_051307055.1 Dryocola sharpae
CGTTGCCGGAGGTTCGCCGATGGCCAGCGCGATTTCACGCTGTGCCATGGCGTAACGGGTCAGTGAATCCATAATCAGCAGCACGTTCATGCCGCGTTCACGAAAATCTTCGGCGATGCGGGTGGCATAGACCGCGCCCTGCATGCGCAGTATCGGCGAAACGTCTGCCGGGGCGGCGATAACTACCGAGCGGCGCAGCCCCTCTTTACCGAGAATATTTTCGATAAAGTCTTTCACTTCGCGTCCGCGCTCGCCGATAAGCCCCACCACAATCACATCTGCTCTGGTGTAGCGGGCCATCATGCCCAGCAGTACGCTTTTGCCTACCCCGGAGCCGGCAAACAACCCCATACGCTGGCCGCGCCCAACGGTCAGCAACCCGTTGATTGCGCGCACGCCGACGTCAAGAACGTTCTTAATCGGATCGCGTAACAGAGGGTTAAAGGGCGCGGTAAATAAGGTGTCCTGCTCACGGCGGCACGGAGCGGGCAAACCGTCCAGCGGGCGGGCGCTGGCATCCAGCACGCGCCCCAGCAGCTCCGGCCCCAGCGGCAACTGCTTGCCCTGGGTCAGGCCGGGACCGCTTTCAAAAGCGTAAACGCGCGCGCCGGGTAAAACGCCGTCAACGTTTTCAAGCGGCATCAAATAGAGGATCTGACCATTAAAACCCACCACTTCGCTTTCGACTTTTGCAATGCCGTTGCCGGTGTCGCGCTCCACGATGCACAGCGTGCCGATAGGCAGCTTAAGCCCAACGGCCTCCATCACCAGGCCCGTGGCGCGCGTCAGCTTTCCGTAATGGCGAAAAGGCGGGAGCGCGGCATATTTCTGCTCCTGGCTTTCAATGGCGTCCAGCCAGTTTTTCAGGCGCGTGGTCATGAGCTGTAGTCTTCCCGGCTCAGGTGGCAAAGTTCTTCCCACCGGGTGCTCAGGGTCGCGTCAATTTCGCCTTCGGCGGAAGTGATACGGCAGCCGCCCGGCAGAATATCAACGTCAACAAGCAGCTCCCACCCCAGCGAAGCAAGCGTAGGGCTTAGCAGGTCGGCGACGACGGCCATATCCTCTTCGCTCACCCAAAGCTGAATATCCCCCTTCAGCAGCGCGTCCTCCCTGAGGAGCTGTTTAATTTTCTCGATCAGGATGGTGTTGTCATAAACGATGTTTTTCCCGATGATTGAGCGCGCCGCCGTCAAAGAAAGCTGTACCAGCCGCGATGGGATCACGCTGTCGAGATTGCCCAGCGCGACCTTAAACGCTTCGAACAGGTGGGCAATCTGCCCGGCAGTTTCATCCTGCAGGGCTTTGGCCTGCGCCAGCCCCTGCTCGACTCCCTCTTTTTTACCGAGCAGCACGCCTTCCTGATAACCCTGCTGCTTGCCTTCTTCCAGACCTCGCGCCTGGCCCTGAGCAAAACCCTTTTGCTCGGCCTGCTGGCGGATTCGTGAAAGCTCGGCCTGAAGCAGCTCATCAGACTGATAGTTTCCGGGGGTCGCCTCCGGCTCGGGGAACGTATGTCCCGTGCGGCTACTAAAATCAGCCAGCAGATCTTCCGGCTGCCAGCGACGCCATGCCAGGTCGTTATCAGACATAGACGTCCTCCCCGCCACCGAGCACCACTTCGCCGCTCTCTGCTAAGCGGCGCACCACCAGCAGAATGTTCTTCTGTTCGGCCTCCACCTGCGACATACGCACCGGGCCACGAGAGTTGAGATCTTCCACCATGATATCCGCCTGACGCTTGGACATATTGCGGAAGAACTTATCGCGCAGCGGCTGTTCCGATCCTTTCAGCGCAACGATCAGCGCCTCGTTGTCGATCTCCTGCAGAATACGCTGGATGCTGCGATCCTCTATCTCAATCAGGTTCTCGAACAGGAACATCTCATCGATGATTTTCTGCGCCAGCTCATGGTCAAATTCGCGCACCGCCGCAATAGCCGCATCTTCCTGCTGGGATTTCATCAGGTTGAGAATTTCAGCCGCCGGACGTACGCCTCCCATTTTGCTGCGCTTGAGGTTTTGACCGTGCAGCAGGTTGTTGAGCACTTCGGTCAGCTCCTGCAGCGCCGCCGGCTGTACGCCGCCGAATGTGGCAATACGCAGCATGATGTCGTTACGCTCGCGATCGTCGAATTTCGCCAGCACGTCGGCCGCCTGGTTGCGTTTCAGGTGCACCAGAATGGTGGCGATAATCTGCGGGTGCTCGTCGCGAATCAGATCATAAACCGTTACCGGCTCCATGAAGTTGAGCGTTTCAATGCCGTTGTTGCCGTCCTGGGTTTCCAGCAGATCTTCCAGCAGGCTTGACGCCCGCTCTTCGCCCAGCGCTTTCACCAGCACGCTGCGCAGGTATTCATTGGTATCGATATTGAGCGTCGCGACTTCGCTGGAATCCCGCTGAAACTCTTTAAGTACCTGGGAAAGCTGATCGTGACTAAACGCGCTCATGCTGACCATCGCCGAGCTGATGCGCGTCACCTCCTGGGTGGAGAGGTGCTTAAACACCTCGGCCGCCCGCTCGTCGCCGAGCGTCAGCATGACGACGGCGCTTTTCTCTGCGGCATTCATTTTCCGGTAAACTCCTTGTTCATCCATTGGCGCAGGACAAGCGCAATCACCTGCGGGCCGTTCTCCGCCATTTCACGCAGGTGCTGGGTGTTGAGTTCCACATCAATACGCGCCTGAGCCTTGGCCTTCGCAGACAGTTCGTTCTTACGTGACAGCTCGTCCAGCTCGGCCTGACGCGCCTCTTTCTCCAGTTCCAGCCGCTGCAACGCCAGCTCCTGATGACGCATCCAGGCCGGCTGTACGGCTTTGCGCCACAGCACCCATGCCACAATACCAACCAGCAGGTAACGGGCCGCGGCCAGCAACAGGTTGATGATTTCCGGCTGTTTCCACAGCGGCAGCATCTGGTCGTCATCCGCCGTGCTGAAGGCGGAGTTGACGATATTCAGGGTGTCGCCGCGCGCTTCAGAATAGCCAACCGCCTCTTTCACCAGCGCGGTTATCTGCTCCATCTGCTCTTTGGCTAAAGGCACCGGGTTGCCCTCTTTATCCAGCAAATGGTTTACCACCACCGCAACTGACAGGCGCTCGATACTGCCCGTGCTGCGCTTGATGTGCGTCAGCGTGCGGTCAAGCTCGTAGTTGGTCGTGGCGTCTTTGTTTGAGTTAAAGGGAATGGTTGTCACCGCATCGTTAGTTCCGGCGGCGGCGGGCTTATTAGCGTTCCCGCCGTTCCCCTGCGCCTGACTGGCCGTTCCCAAAGTCTGGGTTAACGGCGCCGTGGCAGGCGTAGGCGGTTGATTACTCAGCGCCCCCGGCACGCCGCCGTTAATATTTTTGCCTCCCTGCTCGGAGTCGCTGGTCTGACGGCTGCGGATAGCCATTTTTTCCGGCGCTGAGTTGGGCTGGAACTGTTCAGCCGTCTGTTCGTGGGTTGTAAAATCAATCTGCGCCGTTACCTGCGCACGCACGTTCTGACTGCCGACGATGGGCGCAAGGATGGACTGAATGCGGCGCTGAAAATCGGCCTCCACTTCGCTGGTATATTTTAAGCGCGAGGTTTGCTGCGACTGGCCGCCGTGCTGCGACAGCAGGCGACCCGTCTGATCCACAATAGTCACCAGATCGGCATTCAGGCCGGGAACGGCGCTGGAAATTAACCAGGAAATCGCACTCACCTGGCTTGCGTCCATAGTGCGGCCATTATCCAGATGCACCGTCACAGAGGCCGATGGCTGTTTTTCATCGCGAACAAACAGCGAGGGTTTTGGTATGGCAAGGTGCACGCGAGCGCTGCGCACCGAGCCTAAAGTTTCAATAGTGCGCGACAGCTCCCCTTCCAGCGCGCGCTGATAGTTAACCTGCTCGCTGAACTGGCTGATACCAAATTTTTCCTGGTCCAGCAGCTCAAAGCCTACGGCTCCGCCTTTGGGCAGCCCCATCTGCGCAAGCTTAAGACGCGCTTCATAGATCTGATCCGCCGGCACCATAATCGCACCGCCGCGCTCGTCAAAGCGATAGGGCACATTCATCTGCGCCAGCTGGGCGACAATGGCCCCGCCGTCCTGATCGCTGATGTTGCTGTACAGTACGCGATAGCTCGGTGACTGAGCCCAGAGCGCAAGCGCGACGATAAGCGAAATGGCAGCCGCGGCAGAGACAATCAGAGCAATTTTGGGATTAGCACGAATACGCTCAAAGGCTGCTATCAGAGTTGTTGTATTGTTGTTTTTAATACCGTTTGTGGTGGCATTCATGCCGTAGTCCTGTAAAAAATAAATGACGCAATGTGTACGCAATATTGCGAATCAGCACTCCGGTAAGAGATTCAAACAAAACACAGCGGGCGATCCTTCATTCCCGCTGGATGTCAGTCGCGTATTATGTGTCATGTAAGATTTTTCTTAAGCGCCAATGAGCTGAAATTTCTGTCAGCTTATTGCGTTATCCTGAAAACCTTGCGCCGTGTTAAACTTTCCTTAATAAAAGGCAACCTAAGCTGAATAACCAGGGTTTATTAGCGATAATTAACAGGAACGATTAATGGCTATTCCATCAATGAACGGCGTGCTGGAACAAATTCAGTTTCAGGCAAGACAGGTTACCGGCTTATCAAACGGCAATGTGCTGGCGGATAAACAAAATGGTACCGATTCCGTTTCGTTTTCTTCACTGTTATTTAACAGTATAAACGGCATTAGCCAGATGCAAACGGCAGCAAGATCCCAGGCGCAGGATTACATGACGGGCGCCTCAGACATTGGTCTGAACGATGTCATGGTCTCATTGCAAAAGTCTTCTGTGGCGCTGAATATGGGAATACAGGTACGCAATAAAATGGTCAGCGCCTACCAGGAAATCATGAATATGCCGGTATAAATCCGCTTTTATAGTTTATCCCTGAGCCATTATCGAACGGCTTTTAAAATAATTAATATTTATTTGTTAAAGATATTAAGCGTATTTTTAAAAATCAGGCTCCGGGCAGGTATGCCATTGTAATCAATTCTATACGTCGCAAGGATGTTATTTATGAGTATGGAGAGCGACGTTCATTTAATGAACAACACAGCTATTCGCATTCAAACCGGGATCTCAGATAAAGAGCTGGAAAAGGTTAGCCAGCTAATTTATCAACGTGCAGGTATTGTGTTAAGCAGCCAGAAACGCGATATGGTTTATAACCGCCTGTCCCGACGCTTACGTGAATTAAAATTAACGCATTTCAGTGATTATTTAACTCGTCTGGAATCGAACCCCAACAGCGGTGAATGGCAGGCATTTATTAACGCCCTAACCACCAACCTGACTTCGTTTTTCCGGGAGGCTTACCATTTCCCCATTCTTGCTGAACATGCGCGCGAGCGCAGGGGGAACGGCAATTATAAAGTCTGGTGTACCGCCTCTTCTACCGGGGAAGAACCTTATTCTATCGCTATCACTTTAGATGAGGCGCTGGGCCGCAGCACGCTTAACCCGCGTATCTGGGCGTCGGATATCGATACCGAAGTGCTGGCCAAAGCAGCGGCTGGCGTCTATCGGCTGGCCGATCTCGACAACCTGAGCGCTGAGCAAAAGAAGACGCACTTTCTGCGCGGCACCGGGGAGCAGCAGGCCCTCGTCAAAGTCAGAAAAGAGCTGCTCGATACCATTCATTATCAGCAACTCAATCTTCTGGATCCGCAGTGGGATATTCCGGCGCCGTTCGACGCTATCTTCTGCCGCAATGTGATGATTTATTTTGATCAAAAAACCCAGGAATACCTGCTGAAACGCTTTGCCAGAATGCTGAAACCCGGCGGTATTTTATTCGTCGGGCATTCTGAACACTTTGGCACGACAAACGGCGCTTTTCGCCTCCGCGGCCAGTCGGTGTACGCCCTGACACAGGATAAATAATGCACAAGATTAAAGTCCTCTGCGTTGACGATTCGGCGCTTATCCGCAATATCATGAGCGACATTGTCAATCAGCAGCCCGATATGGAAATGGTCGCCGTCGCGCCGGATCCGATTATCGCCCGTGATTTGGTTAAACGCTTTAACCCGGACGTGCTTACGCTCGATGTCGAAATGCCGCGCATGGACGGGCTGGATTTTCTTGAGCGCCTGATGCGCCTGCGCCCTATGCCGGTCATTATGATCTCCTCCCTGACCGGTAAAGGCTCTGAAATTACGCTTAGCGCGCTGGAGATGGGCGCGGTGGACTTTGTTACCAAGCCGCAGATGGGGCTGAAAGAGGGCATGGTGCAGTACAGCGAGCTGATTGCCGAGAAGATCCGTATTGCTTCAAAGGCGCAGGTCTGCCGTCGCGATAGCCACAAGGTTCTGCCAAAAATCATCTCCAGCCCGCTGGTAGGCAGCGAAAAAATCTTCGCCATCGGCTCGTCAACCGGCGGCACCGAGGCCCTGCGCCAGGTGCTAACGCCGCTGCCCCGGACCTGCCCCGGCGTCGTCATCGCCCAGCATATGCCCCCGGGCTTTACCCGCTCCTTTGCCGAACGGCTCGACAAGATTTGTGAAATCGCGGTGAAAGAAGCCGAAGACGGCGACCGCGTGCTGCCCGGCCATGCCTATATCGCGCCCGGCGCCGTGCATATGGAGCTCGTGCGCAGCGGGGCTAACTATCACGTGAAGCTTAACGATAACCCACCGGTTAATCGCCATCGTCCCTCGGTAGACGTGCTTTTCAAATCGGTGGCGTCCTGCGCGGGCAAGAACGCCGTGGGCGCGATCCTGACCGGCATGGGCAACGACGGCGCGCATGGCCTGCTGGACATGCGCAAAGCGGGCGCTCATACCCTCGCGCAAAGCGAAAAATCCTGCGTGGTGTTCGGGATGCCAAAAGAAGCTATTGGCCTTGGCGCCGCCGTGGAAGTTGTCGATCTCTGCGATATGACACAGCACATGTTAAACAGCGTAACCGGCCAGGCACGGCGAATTTAACTCAACATATTTACTCAGCTCTCCCCGCGGGGAGATTAAACCTCTCAGGAATTAACATGGCAGATAAAAACTTGCGTTTTTTAGTCGTCGACGACTTCGCTACCATGCGCCGTATCGTGCGTAACCTTTTAAAAGATCTGGACTTTAACAACGTTGAGGAAGCTGAAGACGGCCATGATGCCCTCACCCGTCTGCGCGAGTCATCCTTCGATTTTGTGATAACCGACTGGAACATGCCCAATATGGACGGCCTCGAACTGCTGACCGCCATCCGTAAGGATGCGGCGCTTGGCAAGCTGCCGGTGCTGATGGTGACGGCGGAAGCGAAGAAAGAAAATATTATCGCCGCCGCTCAGGCCGGCGCCAGCGGGTATGTGGTTAAGCCTTTCACCGCAGCGACGCTGGAAGAAAAACTCAACAAAGTCTTTGAAAAGCTGGGGTGGTAACGCATGGATAACCAAACAAATCACCCGCAGGCGGATATTTTCTCGCGCATTGGCCAGCTGACGCGTCTGCTGCACGACAGCATGAACAACCTCGGCCTCGATCGCGTCATCATCGATGCGGCTGAAGCCATTCCTGACGCCCGCGACCGGCTCTCTTATGTCGTGGCGAAAACGTCACAGGCGGCGGACTGCGCCTTAACCTGCGTGGAAGTTGCCCGGCCGCTGCAGGACTCGCTTAGCAACCAGTCCACGGCGCTGGGCAAGCGCTGGGACGAATGGTTCGCCAGTCCCGTCGAGCTGCCGATTGCCAAAGAGCTGGTCGCAGATACCCGCCAGTTTCTGCACGATACGCCGGCAATTGCCGGTCAGACCAAAGAGCAGCTTATGCAGATCATGATGGCGCAGGATTTCCAGGATCTGACCGGCCAGGTTATCCAGCGCATGATGGTGCTTATCGAGAATATCGAGAAAGAGCTGATTCATGTCCTGCTCGATAATCTGCCAGAAGAAACTGCGCCAAAGCTGATGGCTGAAGAGACGCTGAAAAACGGTCCGCAAATCGATCAAAACGTCGCAGGCGTTGTCGCCACGCAAGGTCAGGTCGATGATTTACTTGAAAGTATGGGCTTTTAATTTTCCTGCGGCATTTTTGCCGGCGGGCTGTGCTGGCGCGGTTCTCCGCCTGCTCTTAAAGGCGTTGTCGTTCCGCCCTTCGCCGCAGCCTTGTTACACCCGCAATATGATTAAAGCCGATGTCTGAAGAAAGCGATGTAGAAAAAACAGAGGAACCCACGCCCCAACGACGAGAGAAAGCGCGGGAAGAGGGACAAATTCCTCGCTCCAAAGAGCTGACATCGTTGCTGATGCTGCTGGTCGGCTGGAGCCTGATTCTGTTCGGTGGGGATGTGGTGGCCCGCAAGCTGGCGATGCTGCTGCAAAGCGGGCTAAGCTTCGATCGGATGATGGTGCTCGATCCTGGCTCAATGATCCGTCAGCTTCGCCAACTGCTGCTGATGGCGGCGTCGTCGGTACTGCCGATCCTGCTGGGGCTGTTTCTGACCGGCATCTGCGCCTCTGCGCTGCTGGGAGGCGTGCAGCTCGGCGGCAAGTCGTTCAAATTTGATATGAAAAAGATAAATCCTCTGCCCGGACTTAAGCGTATGGTTTCCGGTCAGATGGTTTCTGAGCTGGTGAAAGGCATCCTGAAAGTGGTGCTCGTAGGGAGCGCAGGGGCGCTGTTTATCTACCATAACAAAACGCGTTTTATCTCGCTCGGCCAGGGCTCGCTGGCCGACGGCCTGGCCGATTCGCGCTACCTCATTTCCCAGTGCCTGCTGATGGTGATCCTCGCGCTGATCCCGATGGTAGGTTACGACGTGTTTTATCAGATCTTCAGCAACCTGAAGAAGCTGCGCATGAGCCGCCAGGAAATCCGCGATGAATTTAAACAAAGCGAAGGCGACCCGCATATTAAGAACCGCATCAAACAGCTACAGCGTGCCGCCGCACGCCAGCGCATGATGTCCGACGTACCGGACGCCGATGTGATTGTGAATAACCCGACCCACTACTCCATTGCCCTCAGTTACAAAGAAGGCGGCCATACCGCCCCCATCGTGCTGGCTAAGGGCGCGGGGGAAATGGCGCTGCGCATTCGAACAGAGGCGCAAAAGCATGCCATCCCTATGCTTGAAGCGCCGCCGCTTGCGCGTGCGCTCTATCGCCACTGCGAAATTGGGCAACCTATCCCTACCGAACTGTACAGCGCCGTTGCCGAAGTCCTTGCCTGGGTTTATGGCTTAAGACGCTGGCGGCTGGGCGGCGGCATTGCGCCTAAAAAACCTGAGAACCTTCCCGTGCCTGCTGCACTGGATTTTGCACAAGAGAGTCATGAGTGATGGCAAACTACGCCACCAAATTACGTTTACCCGCGATGAAAGAGACGCAGTGGAAAATACTGGCCGGGCCGATATTAATCATGCTGATTCTGGCGATGATGATATTGCCCCTGCCCGCGTTTCTGCTTGATTTACTGTTCACCTTTAATATCGTCCTTTCCCTGATGATCTTAATGGTGGCCATGTTCACCCAAAAGACGCTCGATTTCTCCGCATTCCCTACGGTGCTGCTGTTTTCAACGCTGCTGCGCCTCGCGCTGAATATCGCCTCGACGCGCATCATCCTGATGGACGGGCACACGGGAGCCGCCGCTGCGGGTCGCGTCGTTGAGGCGTTTGGGCACTTCCTGGTTGGGGGGAATTTTGCGATTGGCATCGTGGTGTTCGCCATCCTCATCATTATTAACTTTATGGTTATCACTAAAGGTGCTGGCCGTATCGCAGAGGTTGGCGCGCGCTTTGTGCTGGACGGTATGCCGGGCAAACAGATGGCGATCGATGCCGATCTGAACGCGGGCCTGATTGGCGAAGAAGAGGCCAAGCGTCGCCGTAACGAAGTGACCCAGGAGTCCGACTTCTACGGCTCGATGGATGGCGCCAGCAAGTTTGTGCGCGGGGATGCCATTGCCGGCCTGCTGATCATGGCGGTGAACGTCATCGGCGGCCTGATGATCGGCATTCTGCAGCACGATCTTTCCTTTGGCACCGCCGCCGAAACCTACACCATACTGACTATTGGTGACGGCCTGGTTGCCCAAATTCCGGCGCTGATCATCTCGACCGCGGCCGGCGTTATCGTTACCCGGGTTGCCACCGAGCAGGATGTGGGCGAGCAGATGGTAAGCCAGCTGTTCAGCAACCCACGCGTGCTGGTGCTTTCGGCCGCGATAATCGGCCTGCTGGGCACGATCCCCGGCATGCCGAACTTTGTTTTTCTGCTGTTTACCGTCTCGCTGCTGGGTATTGCCTGGTGGCTGCGCGGCAAAGAGATGGAAAACCAGACGGCGGGCGGCACCCGGAGCAAAGAGGGCAGAGAGGCGGCCAAAGCCCAGGCCGACGCCGTTCAGGTGTCCGAGGCTTCCTGGGCCGACGTTCAGCATGAAGATGTGCTGGGCCTCGAAGTCGGCTACCGGTTAATTCCGATGGTGGACAGCGAGCAAAGCGGCGAGTTGCTCACGCGCGTGCGCGGCATCCGTAAAAAATTCGCCCAGGAGATGGGTTTTCTGCCGCCGTCGGTGCATATCCGCGACAACCTCGATCTGCCGCCGACCCGCTATCGCATTTTGCTTAAGGGCGTCGAAATCGGCAGCGGCGAAACGATGCCGGAACGCTGGATGGCTATCGATCCTGGCTGTGCCGAAGGCGAACTGCCCGGCACGCCTTGTCAGGAACCGGCGTTTGGCCTGCCCGCGATATGGATCGATGAAGTGCTGCGAGAACAGGCGCAGATCATGGGCTACACGGTGGTGGATCCAAGCTCGGTCATTGCGACCCACCTTAACCACCTGATCGCCACACACACCGACGAGCTGTTTGGCCGTCAGGAAACGCAGCAGCTGCTCGATCGCCTTAACAAAGAAATGCCGAAGCTGGTAGAAGATCTGATCCCGGGCGTTATCTCCCTGACCACTTTCCATAAGGTGCTGCAAAACCTGCTGGCGGAGAGGATTTCAATTCGCGATATGCGCACCATTGTTGACACGCTGGCTGAATATGCGGCGGTACAAACCGATCCCGATGAGCTGACGGCGCACACGCGCATCCGTTTAGGCCGTGCCATCACGCAGCAGTGGTTCCCGGGCAACGACGATATTCGCGTGATTGGTATGGATATGAATCTGGAAAGGTTAATGATCCAGGCAAGCCAGAACGGCAGCGCTATTGAACCCGGCATTGCCGAGAACCTTATGCGGCAGACTGAAAAAGCGCTGGCGCAGCAGGAAGCCCTCGGCGCGCCGCCGGTGCTGCTGGTAAACCAGCCCCTGCGTATGATGCTTTCACGCTTCCTGCGCCGCGTCTATCCGCAGCTTGCCGTGCTGTCGAATCTGGAAATCAGCAATAACCGTACGGTACGCATGACCTCCATCGTTGGAGGACAAGAATGAAACTCGCAAAGTTAATAATGCTGGTCGCGCTTTTTACCCCGCTTGCGGCTGGCGCTGCCGGCGGCGCCTGGCACCAGAAAACGGCGGGCGTTGTGATAAGCGTGGGGAAACAGACGATGGCGGGCGCGGCGTTGAGCGCCCCGGCAGATCTGCCCGCCTCGGCGCAGGCCAGCCTTTTAGCCTGGAGAATCACGCTACTCACTCCGCCTCCCCGGGGGCTGGAGATGAAACTTTGCAGCGCGACAACCTGCATTAAGCTTGAGCGTCTGAGCGGGCAAAAAAAACTCACCGCCCCGCTTTCAGCGCGCGGCCCGTTTCGCTTTGTTTATTCCGTAGCAGGCCGGGGACAGCTTATTCCCGCCTTGCACGTGGTCAGCAATGAGTTAACGGTAAATTATCGCCAGGCCGCACAAAGGCCCGGCTTTTAGCCCGCGTAATAGCGTTATTGAAGAGCCGTGGTAAAGCCTGAAGAATAGGCCTGGCTGCATTTTTTTCCGCGATTGAGCGATGAGATATCCATCTTTAACACATCAAGGCGCTGTTTCAGGTTTTTTGTTATTTCGGCCTCATTCTCAATCAGCTTTTTTACCAGGGTGCGAATCTCTTCCTGCTCGCCTGACGTGAGCATCGCAGCGTGATTATTAATGACCTTCTGCAGCGTAACGACATAATTCTCCGCCAGCTCGATAAAGCCTTGCCATTCACCCAGACGTGCCATCTCAAGCAGGTTTAAATTTAACTGATAAACGATTTCATAATCGGTAGTAAGCGCTTTAGTCATGTTTTACCTGCTTTAGCTGAGGATCGATCTCCTTCCATGTGTTGGCGAGGTTCATCAGCAATTCATCCACATGCGTAAGCTGCTGCGGATTATTTTGCAGATTGCATTCCAGCAGGGTGCGGGACATATAGTCATAGAGCATATCCATTTGCTGGGCGATCTCTTGGCCTTTTTTATGATCGAGAGAGGCGCGAAGCCCGTTATCAATAATATTGATGGCTTTGGAAATCATCTCTCCGCGCCGGGCTATATTGCCGTTTTCGAAATGAATCTTCGCGCGTAAAATCGCATTATGCGCGCCGTCAAACAGCATGGTAATAAGCTGATGCGGGGTTGCCCCCGCCAGTTGACTCTGTAAATCAACCTGAGCATAGGCCTGGATGCCTCGACTCCCGTACATAATAAGCTCCATAGTGAAGGGACAGAAGATGTCGACGCTCCTGTCCGGGAATTAAAAGATCGAATAATGATGGCGCTTACAAGGTCGCGAGTATGGCAGCGAGCTGCGAACTCATGCTGTTCAGCTTAGACATAGTGGTATCAAGGTTCTGAAACTGCACGCGATAGCGCTCGACGTTGGCATCAATTAAACGCTGCGTTTTATCAATCTGCTCCTGCATTTGATCGGCCTGCGCGGTCAGCCCTGTCGTAGAGGTTTTGATGATGCCGTCCGTTTTCTTGTCGGCGTCGCCTACGTATAGGGTAATAATGTCGCCAAGCGCGCCGGCCAGTCCGGGTTTGTCGCCGCTGCCGGTAAACATTGTGGCGATGTTATTCGGATTATCGGCAATCGCTTCATCAAGCTTTTTCTCATCCAGCGTCATCTGCCCCGTTGCGGCATCAATCTTTATACCGAGATCGGCAAGCGAGGCGTAGTCGGCCCCCGCTTCGCCATAAACGCCGTTCACCGTTGAACGCACCTCGCCCACCAGCCCACGCAGCGTGGAGTCACCCATAAGAGCGCCATTCTGTGAGTTTTGCGTAGCGACATCGGCATCGGTTAACTTTGAGGAATCATAAGGAACATACTTGCTTAAATTCGAAGTGGTGTTCAGTAACGCGTTGTATTGTTTTACAAAATCTTGCAGCGTGCTTTTAATCGCCTCGGTATTTTGCGTCAGCGTAAGCTGTTCTGATTTTTCATCTTCTGACGGCGCTTTTAGCGTCAGCGTGATGCCGTCAAGAATATCGGTAATGTTGTTGCTTGAGCGGGTATATTCGCTGCCATCTACGATAAGCCTGGCGTCCTCCGCCGCAGAGACCTCCTGCAGATTGTCGCTGTTAAGCACGGCGTCCAGCGTGTCATCTCCTTGCACGCTGACGGTCATTTTCCCGTCCGTCCCTGAGGTTTTGGCGCTAAACACCAGCTGGTAACCGTCGTCGGTGCGCTGCACGGTAGCAGACACATCGCCTTTCGCCCCGTTAACCGCTTTGGCAATCTGGCTCAGCGAGGTTTCATCATCCTTAAGCACTACCTCCATCTTGCTGCCGTCTTGTTGGGTGATGGTCAGGGTACGCTCTCCCCCTTCGGCCGCAGAGCCCAACTGTTTGTTCTGATCGTCAAAGCTGTTGTCGGTTCTTAACTTATGCGAGGTGGCAAGCGAAAGCACGGTAACGGAGTGGGTATCAGCCCGGGCTGCCGATGACGCCGTCGCGGTAAAAGCCTTATTGCTGCTTACCGTTAAAGTGTTAAATGCGTCACCGGTAAGTTTTTTTACCGTATCCTGCAGGCCTGAAAGCCCGCTGGAGACCTGGCCCCATGCCGATACTTTAGCCTTGTAGCTGCTTTGCAGCGCGGTGTAGGGTGACAAACGTGTCTGTTCGCCAGCTTTAATCTGCGCCAGCATAGTCGCCGTATCCAGCCCTGACCCGATACCCAAAGATGATATAGAAGCCATGTAATTCTCCTTTATGGCAAGCGTTTTATTCTTTATTGTTCATTATTATTAAATCGGTATTTACGCGACAAAGTTTAATTTTTTATCGGCAGTTGGGCAACGTTCCGAAGGCCCATAAAACATTCCCTTTGCCTGTTCGATGAATAGAAGAAAAGATGCTGCCGCCTGTTTTTAACGCACCTCAGTCAATTACCCGATATGCCGGCAAAAATATGCACATTTCAAACCATGAAGTTCATCATCATCTTTGCCGCATATATTTATCACCTCTGGCGAACATTTCACCGCTCAGGAGAAAAAGCGCCCTGTCGGTTTACCAAAATAAATAATTCGCACAAATGAATGCATTTTATACGCCATTTTAACCCTTAAAAACCATTAACTAAGCCTCATACCCTCTCTGGCGGCAGAGATAGCAGCACGACCAGCCTCATTTGCCAGAATTAAAGCGTTCCTGACCGGTTGCCTGTATAAAACCCAGAAAGCTCTTTTTCATTAAAGTTACGTAAATGGCAAAAATATGTCGAAAAATTTTTCAGAGATTTTTTTTCACGCCGATATTCATATTATGCGAACGAAACGACGCATGAACACAGAGAATATCAGGTGGCACATTGAAGTGGCGCTAAATCAATAAAGATAGAGGAATAAATATGTCGCAGGTAATTAATACTAACGCCCTGAGCCTGGTTGCACAGAATAACCTGAACAAGTCCCAGAATGCGCTTGGCACGTCCATTGAACGTCTCTCTTCCGGTATGCGTATCAACAGCGCAAAAGACGATGCTGCAGGCCAGGCCATCAGCAACCGTTTCACCGCCAACATCACCGGTCTGACCCAGGCGTCCCGTAATGCGAACGACGGTATCTCCATGTCGCAGACCACCGAAGGCGCGCTGAACGAGGTGAATGATAACCTGCAGAATATTCGTCGCCTGGCCGTTCAGGCGCAGAACGGGACCAACTCCGACTCTGACCGCAAGTCCATCCAGGATGAAATCGACGCGCGTCTGGCTGAGATCAACCGTATCTCCGAGCAGACCGAGTTCAACGGCGTGAAGGTGCTGAGCAAGGACCAGACGCTGGGGATTCAGGTGGGGGCCAACGATGGCCAGACGATTAATATCAAACTGAGCGAAACCAACGCCACCACGCTGGGAATGGAAGGCTTCAATAT
The DNA here is from genome assembly GCF_051307055.1 of Dryocola sharpae. Classification (GTDB taxonomy): domain Bacteria; phylum Pseudomonadota; class Gammaproteobacteria; order Enterobacterales; family Enterobacteriaceae; genus Dryocola. The sequence continues at coordinate 3,491,827 of NZ_CP149994.1, forward strand.
TACTAAAGTGGCCACCAAAATTGACGCAGGGAGCACTATTGCCGATGGTGCTAAAACAAGTTCTGCACTGGATGACGCACAATTGAAAGCGGCTAAAACCACCGCCTTTGGTGCAGACGGAAAGGGCGACATCTTTAAGCTGGAGGATGGTTCTTTCGCCGCCGTCGGCACTAATGCTGCCGGTGATAAAGTCGCCGTCAAGATGACCGCAACTGTAGCAACTGATGGTGCTGCCGCCGCCTTTACCAAAGGCGCCGATCTGGATGCCGCTGTTCCTGCTGACGCAGCCGTGCTTATGCAGGTAAGCCCTATGTCATCCATTGATGATGCAATGGCCAGCGTTGATGAGATGCGCTCCGACCTGGGTGCCACCCAGAACCGTTTTGCTTCCGTTATCAGCAACCTGAACAGCACCGTCAACAACCTGTCTGAATCCCGCTCGCGTATCCTGGATGCGGACTTCGCCTCTGAAGTCTCCGAGATGAGCCGTGCGAACATCCTGCAGTCTGCCGGTATCTCCGTGCTGGCCCAGGCGAACCAGGTTCCGCAGAACGTGCTCTCCCTGCTGCGTTAATTTTTAGCTCTCCCCGCAAACCTGGCTCGCCCGAGCCGGGTTTTTTATTATCCTGTCGCATATTATTTAAACCGCGCTATTTATGTATGCTTATTCCTGGATAGAAACCGCATAATAGCGGCAGTTCTGGCTGCGGATACCTGGAACAGCTCTCTGCTTACGCGTGCCATTATTTCTCAGTTCGCGCTACCGCTTTACGGATCGTAAACCCATTACCTCAACAGCAATTATCTATCAGTGTTCTATTAACCTGCAAATAAAAGTAATAGCGGCAAAAGTGTCGCCATTTCATAAAATAGTAGCCCTTCGCATTTCACGATGAACAATAAAACAGCAGCCGAATAAAAAAAATCTTTAGCGAATTTGTTTCAGGCCGATATTTATATATATGCAGATAACGCATACATAACGATATTGGGCTCCGCATTCACACGGGGCTAAATCAATAAAGAAAGAGGAATAAATATGTCGCAGGTAATTAATACTAACGCCCTGAGCCTGGTTGCACAGAATAACCTGAACAAGTCCCAGAATGCGCTTGGCACGTCCATTGAACGTCTCTCTTCCGGTATGCGTATCAACAGCGCAAAAGACGATGCTGCAGGCCAGGCCATCAGCAACCGTTTCACCGCCAACATCACCGGTCTGACCCAGGCGTCCCGTAATGCGAACGACGGTATCTCCATGTCGCAGACCACCGAAGGCGCGCTGAACGAGGTGAATGATAACCTGCAGAATATTCGTCGCCTGACCGTTCAGGCGCAGAACGGGACCAACTCCGACTCTGACCGCAAGTCCATCCAGGATGAAATCGACGCGCGTCTGGCTGAGATCAACCGTATCTCCGAGCAGACCGAGTTCAACGGCGTGAAGGTGCTGAGCAAGGACCAGACGCTGGGGATTCAGGTGGGGGCCAACGATGGCCAGACGATTAATATCAACCTGAGCGAAACTAACGCCACCACGCTGGGAATGGAAGGTTTCAGCATCAGTAAAGGGGCCACCAAAATTGACGTGGGTGCAACCTTTAGCGATGGCGCTAAAACAAGTTCTGCACTGGATGATACAAAATTGAAAGCGGCTAAAGACACCGCCTTTGGTGCAGGCGGAAAGGGCGACATCTTTCAGCTGGAGGATGGCACTTTGGTCGCCGTAGGTACTGATGCTGCCGGTGAGAAAGTCGCCACCAAGATGACCACCACTGTAGCAAATGATGGGGATCCCGCCGTCTTTGCCAAGGGCGCCGATCTGGACGCAACTAATCCTGCCGATGCAGTCGTCCTTGCGCAGGTAAATCCTCTGAGTGTGATTGATGAAGCGATGGCTAAAGTTGATGGAATGCGTTCCGACCTGGGTGCCACCCAGAACCGTTTTGCTTCCGTTATCAGCAACCTGAACAGCACCGTCAACAACCTGTCTGAATCCCGCTCGCGTATCCTGGATGCGGACTTCGCCTCTGAAGTCTCCGAGATGAGCCGCGCGAACATCCTGCAGTCTGCCGGTATCTCCGTGCTGGCTCAGGCGAACCAGGTTCCGCAGAACGTGCTCTCCCTGCTGCGTTAATTTGTAGCTCTCCCCGCAAACCTGGCTCGTCCGAGCCGGGTTTTTTATTATCCTGCCGGCGATTATTTAAATAGCCGTATTTACGCACGTTTATCCTGTTATTAACGTCTTGTACAAAAAGCAGCGCAGCTTTTATAATAAAAACAATCAGCAGCTGGTCGGGCCAGGATTATATCACTCCTCTTTATTTTACTGGCTGGCTAATTCTGTTAATCACGCCATGAATTATGGCCAGGGCCATCAATATGTTGCATCCCTACCTTTGGGCCGTAAATAAATTTAATGCAGCGACAAATAAAGTTAATCTGAACGCCTGGCGGCAAATGGAAGCCTTCCCATATATTCAGCCCGTTATCTGCGCTGCCACTCAGCGTTTAATCGGCGCAGAGGTCCTGCTGCGTTTCAGGGACTCACAGAGTCATGATTTGGCCGCCGACACAACTATTAATAAGCAGGCGCTGGATAAGTTTACGGTTAAATTAATTGACGAAGTGCATACCCGCTTTTATCCGCTGCGCAATAAACTGCCGCAGGGATTTTTTTTCTCCTTCAATATTTGCGCCAGCCAGCTTAGCCAACCCGAGCTGAAAAAAACAGCCTGCAATTTCTCCGACGATTTTAATCTGATGCTGGAGGTCAACGAGCGCTCGATTGACGCGACAGAAGCCCCGATGCTCGACAGCATACAGGAGATGCGGAACGCAGGCATTCAGTTTGCCATAGATGATTTTGGCGCGGGCTGTGCGAGCCTGAAATACCTTGAGAAGATGGATTTTTGCCTGCTGAAGCTCAACCGCGACCTTACCCTTACTCATCAGGGCGAACTGCTCTATAAGAAGACGCTGTCGGCGCTGTCGGGCCTCGCCATTATGTTAGATATCAGACTGGGTGCCGAAGGCGTGCAAACTGGCGAGCAGGCGCGGCGCCTGGTTGAACGGGGCGTTAATCTGCTGCAGGGCAATTATTATTCCCGGCCGCTTACTGTAGAAACCTTTATCGTAAATTATGTTACCTAAGCCGGCTGAAGCGACAGCGTGCTGAATAAATAAAGCCTGCCGTTAATTCACTAACGACAGGCCTTTGTAGGGCATGCAGCAGACTTTACTCGTGGATGGTTTCCACAATTTTTTCGACCAGCTCCATCTCTTCGCTGTTCAGCAGCTTTTCGATATCAACTAAAATCAGCATACGCTCATCAATGGTGCCCAGGCCCAGCAAATATTCGGTGGAAAGCGTAACGGAAAAGTCCGGCGCCGGCCTAATCTGGCTGCTGTTCAATGAAATAACATCTGAGACGCCATCAACGATAATCCCCACTACGCGATCGGCAAAGTTCAGAATAATAATGACGGTGTTCGCATTGAATTCGGCAACCGGCAAATCAAACTTCACGCGTAAATCCACAATCGGCACTATTACACCGCGCAGGTTGGTCACGCCCAGAATAAAGTCCGGCGTATTGGCAATACGCGTCACCCGGTCATAGCCGCGGATCTCCTGAACTTTGAGGATTTCAAGGCCATACTCTTCTTCACCGAGGGTAAATACCAGATACTCCTGGCCAATATTCTTTTCGTCAAACTGTTTTTCTGATGCTGTTAAACTCATTCGCTCACCTTCACTCACTCAACACTAAGTTGTCGTTATTCATCATTCGCTTGTTTTTGCAAAGCGAGACCAGGGCGGCAACGTCCAGAATAAGCGCCACGCTGCCGTCGCCCAGGATAGTTGCCGCGGAAATACCCGGAACTTTGCGGTAGTTAAGCTCAAGGTTTTTTACTACCACCTGATGCTGGCCAATCAGCTGATCGACCAGCAGCGCATAGCGGTTACCCGCACTTTGCAGGATCACCGCAACCCCTTCGCTGGCCTGCAGGGCGTCGCTGTTGATATCAAAAATCTGGTGCAGTTCGATAAGCGGCATATATTCGCCGCGGACCTTTAACATCAGCTCGTCGCCCGCCATACGATACAGTTCGCTTTTGGTCGGTTTCAGGGACTCCATTACGGTACCGAGCGGCAGCACGTAAATTTCGTCGCCGACCTTCACCGACATGCCGTCAAGAATGGCGAGGGTCAACGGCAGAATAATGCGAATAGTGGAGCCTTTGTCCTGTTCGGATTTAATCTCTACATGCCCACCCATTTCCTGGATATTACGCCGCACCACGTCCATGCCAACGCCCCGTCCGGAAACGTCGGTCACTTTCTCGGCCGTTGAGAATCCGGCGGCAAAGATCAGCATCCAGACGTCGTCGTCGCTCATGTTATCGCTAAGCTGCAGGCCCTGTGATTTGGCGCGCGCAAGGATCTTTTCACGGTTAAGCCCTGCCCCATCGTCAATCACTTCAATAACGATGTTGCCGCCGTGGTGCTCGGCTGACAGAATCAGGTTGCCTTTCTCCGGCTTGCCTTTTTCCCGGCGAACCTCTGCCGATTCAATACCGTGATCGAGGCTGTTACGCACCAGGTGGGTCAGCGGATCGATGATCCTTTCGATCAGGCTCTTATCCAGCTCGGCCGATCCGCCCTTTAAGGTCAGCTCTACTTCTTTATCGAGCTTGCCGGCAAGATCGTGCACCAGACGCGGGAAGCGGCTGAAGACGTACTCCATCGGCATCATGCGAATCGACATGACCGACTCCTGCAGGTCACGCGCGTTGCGATCCATTTGGGCTATGCTGCTGATCAGCGTGTCGTGGATGGCCGGGTCGAGGGTGCCTGAAAGCTGCGACAGCATCGCCTGGGTGATGATCAGCTCGCCGACCTGGTTGATAATCTGATCGACCTTCTCCACCGCCACGCGAATGCTGCTTGACTCCGCGCTCTGCGTTCTGGCGGCAGGTTTAGGCCTGGACACCGCGGGTTTCGCCGGCTGCTGCACGCTGACTTCAGTCGGTTTTTCCACCACGGCAGGCGCGCCTTTTTCAGCGCTTTTGACCACGGCCGGCGGGCTTGCCTGCGACTCCTCTGCCGTAATCTCAATTTGTTCAGGTTCAATCACAAAACAGAGCACGGCGAAAATATCGTCCGGGGAGGTTGTGGTGCGCAGCCGGGCCACAACTTTATCGTCAGAAAGCTCGTGGCCTTCCAGCTCACCAAGGTTTTCCAGCTCTGCAAGCAGAAGCGGACTTTCCGCCTCTTTAAGACCGCTAAGCGTAATCTTCAGTAAGGGCTGCGCATTCTCTGCGGCGGCTGGTTCAGCCGGAGCCGCCACAGCCGGCGCCGGAGCGGCGACCGTACCGCCTTCCTTGTGGGCTTTGGCCTCAAGCGCAATCTGCCGCAAAGCATCACAGATATACCTGAAGCTTTCCTGGTCAGGCTCCTGGGATGATTTATACGCGTCAAGCTGCTCTTGCATGATGTCTTTACTCTCCAGAAACAGGTTAATGATATCGCTGTTGAGCGGAAGCTCGCCGCAGCGGGCATCATCCAGCAAATTCTCCATTAAGTGCGTGGTCTCCTGTAACACGCTAAAACCGAACGTTCCGGCTCCGCCTTTAATAGAGTGTGCCGCGCGGAAAATTGCATTCATCATCTCCTTGTCCGGGCTGGCACAATCCAGCTCTAAAAGATGCCGCTCCATATCAGCCAGTAATTCATCTGCTTCGGCAAAGAAAGTCTGATAAAAATCACTTACGTCCATCTTGCTCAACCTTCTCCTGGTTTAGTGTTGCGGGTCCCGTTTGCACAATCTCTTTTCCTTCTGGGGAGGCCATCGCCTTTAGCTGCTCTTCAAGCTGTTCTGTCTCTTGCTCAGCCGAAATTGTGCTTTGTGAAGTATATTCCTGTCTGATGTTTGCCTCTTTTTCCTGGCTGAGTACCAGGATGCTGATACGTCGGTTAGACGGATCGTTGGGCTGGGTATTTTCCAGCGCCATAATGTCTGCCGTACCCGCCACACGCATGAACTTATTGGACGCAAGGCCCGCGCTAACCAGCGTGCGGCGCGAAGCGTTAGCGCGATCTGCAGAAAGCTCCCAGTTGCTGTACCCGGTACCGCTTCCGGGATACGGCAAGGAGTCTGTATGCCCGGTGAGGCTGATATGGTTGGTTAAATCATTAAGTACCGGCGCCAGACTCTGGAGAATGCCAAGCATGTAGGGTTCCAGCTGCACGCTACCGACCCGGAACATCGGCCGGTCCTGGGTGTCGAGAATTTGAATAAGCAGACCATCATCGCTTAACGACAGGCGCAGGTTGACGGCGTAATTGCTCAAGCGGGGATCGTTCTTGATCAGGTTTTCCAGCCTATCAAGCGTACGCTTTAAACTTTTATCGTTCTTTTTACGATCGATTTTTTTCAGCGTCTCCTTAATGACCTCACCCTCTTGCTTGATGAGATTATCGCCGCCGCCGGGGATCACGCTGTCGCTCAGGCTGTCTTTATTACCCTGGCTTAGCGCGGCCTTGAGCGGCATATTGAAATATTCCGAGATCTGCTGACGCTGCTTCGGCGTAGCCGTTGCCAGCAGCCACATCACCAGAAAGAAAGCAAACATCGCCGTCATAAAATCCGCATAGGCAATTTTCCATGAGCCGCCGTGATGGCCGCCGTGCTTATTGCCTTTTCGCCTGCGAACGATGATTACTGGCTTATCATTTTTACTCATGAGGAGCTATCCGAAGCTCCACTGGCGGAGGCGGAGGCGGATTTCACCTGACGAACATGCTCCTCAAGTTCCAGGAAAGTAGGACGTTCAGTGGTGAATAAAATTTTGCGACCGAACTCAACGGCAATCTGTGGCGCGTAACCGTGGAGGCTGGAAAGAAGCGTGATCTTAATACACTGCAGCACCTTAATCTGCTCGCTGCTTTTCTGGCGCAGGAGGCTGGCCAGCGGTGAAACGAAGCCATAGGCCAGCAATATCCCGAGGAAGGTTCCTACCATCGCGTGGGCAATCAGCTCACCCATTTCAGCCGCAGGCCTGTCCGCTGAAGCCAGGGCATTTACCACGCCCATCACCGCACCAACGATACCAAACGCCGGAAGAGCATCCCCTACTTGAGTAATGCTGCTGGCCGGGCCTTCATGTTCGTGTTCACAGGTTTCAATTTCTTCATCCATCAATGCTTCCATCTCAAAAGCACTCATGTTGCCGCTGATCATCAGGCGCAGGTAATCGAGCATAAAGTTCATCAGCACGGGGTCGGCCATCAGCCGGGGATAAGCGGAAAAAATGGTGCTGTTTTGCGGATCTTCGATATCATTTTCCAGAGATATCATCCCGCTCTGGCGGCTTTTATTCAGCAACAGGTACATCGCCCCGATAAGATCCATGCACAGGGCTTTGTTATAGGACGACCCCTTCATTAGATGCGGAAAAGCCTTCAACGTCGCCTTAATGGATTTACCATTGTTACCGACGATAAATGCGCCAACGGCCGCTCCGCCAATAATGAGCAGCTCAATCGGTTGATAGAGCACCCCCAAGTGTCCGCCAGATAAGGCATATCCACCAAATACGGTCAGCATGACGACCAGATAACCAACGATGACTAACACATAAACTCCTTACTGAAATAAACTCTTCATCGTCCCTTTATGACGGGTCACCGGGCCTTCGCGCGCGGTAATCCTCATACCTTCATGGTGACGAGAGGGTCGTTATGTCCTTATGATGACCTGCAGTTATCAGACGCCTCGCGCACTTTGCGCGGCTAAGTCAAACACCTTACTTTTCTTCATCGCGCGCGATGGCGGACTGCACAGGCTACAGGTAAACGGGCCTTTAGCATGTTCCGTGGACGCCACAAACCAGCCGTGGCAAACGCAGCACTCCGTATGCTCAATCATTCCGCAATCAATAAAGCGCAGCAGGGTCCAGGCCCTTGTCAGCCCAAGCACCGGCTTCTCATCCGAAATGCCCGGACACTGTTCCAGATACAGGCGGTAGGCTTTTACCATCGCCTCAATGGGACGGCACTCTTCGGTTTTTTGCAGATAAAGAAAAATGTTATAGAACATGGAGGAGTGAATGTTCTGCTCCCATGACATAAACCAGTCTTCGGAAAAGGGCAGCATTCCCTTGGGCGGCGGACATCCGCGTAATTCCTTATACAGCCGGAGTAATCTTCTGCGGCTCAGGCTAGTTTCACTTTCCAGAACCTGCATGCGAGCGCCAAAGGAAATTAAAGCCATGGCTATATGGATCTCTTTAATTTCCTCTAAAATACTTTTTTCAGACATACGCAATCCCCCTTCAGGCCGCAGGCACGCTTTCTTCCGCCAGCGAATTCAGCAGATTGGTAGACAGGATGATGCCGGTATGCATTTGCTGTAGGGCTTCAATCCGCGAATCTTTAGTCAAATGATCGATAACGATTTCATTATCCACCCGCAGACGACAGATTAACTGATTCGTCGACGCAAGCTTTATAAGCTGGGGCAGAGATAACTCTTTTAAGGTATCGATCGTCGCCTCGGTCAGGCCAAGACGAAAACCCGCCGCGAATTTATCTTCTCTGATTAACTGCTGAGCTAATAGCAGATAGGATAAGTTGATATCATGAATACTTTGCAGTTGTTCATCGAGATGCATTGTGTTTCTACCTATTTTATCCGCCGGCAAGAAACCGGGCGCATATTAAAACAACCATTACATCGCAGAATGTAACAGAATAATAATCAAAGAGATGCCTTGACGTTATGAAAATGATCTAAATAAGTAATTAAATATTATTTATCTGACGATAAACGCGCTCGTAATCTTTTTATTGCATGACTGTGCAACTGGCTAACGCGGGTTTCCGTGATGCCCAACAATGCGCCGACCTCTTTCATATTAAGATCTTGCTGATAATAGAGATTTAATAACAACTGTTCGCGTTCTGGCAGCGCACTGATTTCATGCGATATCTGATTGATGAGTTTTTTTATCATCAGATTGTTTAATGGATTTAGTTTTTCATGTTGCGAACCGGGTTGTTCAAAGCCATCTGCTGATTCCTCCTGCAACTCTTCCAGCGAATAAAGCTGGCTGCTGTTGGTGTCTGCCAGCATCTGCTGATATTCGCGTATCGTGACGCCCATTGCTGCGGCCACCTCGGCCTCAGAGGCCGCCATGCCGGTGCTTTGCTCAATTCTTTGTATAACGGCGACAATCTCCCGGGCGTTGCGGCGCACCCGCCTTGGCACCCAATCCCTTTCGCGCAGCTCATCCAGCAATGCCCAGCGCACGCGCTGGGTAATATAATTTCCCAACGTAATGCCTTTGCCGGGATCGAAATCGTCAATTGCCACCAGCAGGCCGACCGATCCCGCCTGAATAAGATCGTCAAGGTCTACGCTTGCTGGCAAACGAGCCTGAAGACGAAGCGCTTCATGGCGTACCAGTGAACCATATTTCACCCACAGTTCATTTTTATCTACTACGCCGTTAGGGTTATAGATACCATTCATATTTCCATTATCCCACCAGTCAATTAACGAGCAGCTTGACAAACACCCCTAAAAAACCTGACAAGCTAAACATTCACTATAATAAAGTTTAATTATAGAGTTTTTCTTTTCGGTAGGTAAAGAACAGTCAACAACCAGCAGGCAATAAAAATTGCGAAGAAATTTTTAATTACCTAAAAGGGTAATAGAACTTCCGCCTCATCTGTAAAATACAGAAGGATTTTTTTAAATCCTATGACCATATTATTTCCGCTGAGGAAATTTTACTTCCGCAAAAATTTATTATTAAAAAATTCGTTAATTATTATAATAGGTGTTAATCAATAACAAGTTTTATGCAGTAAATCTCAAATAGAAAACAACATTAACGCAACATATTAAAAATCGACATCTGCTGCATAGACTGGAAAACCATCATCGATGAGTTCAGGGCAAACTCGCTCATCTTGGTTTGTGAAACCAGGGTAATCATTGAATCCGGATCGGAGCCCACGGTTTGTTGCAGACGAGACTGCAAAGTGATCTTCTGCGTCTCCGAGCTAAAGCCAAGGGACTCTATCTGCTGCAGGTTGGTGCCGACCTCAGCCTGAATTTTACCGAGGTTATCGATGCCGCGTTTAAGGGAGACGTTGACGCTGTCCAGCGTGCTTTGCAGCGCTTCACGACCGGCCTCGTCCTCAACGGGCTCTTTGAGCGCGGCGATGGCTTTATCCAGCGCGGCAAACACATCGTCCGCGCTGCCGCTCATAAACACGTCTTTGCCGGTGTGGCCTACCGCGATCTCAGTGCTGTCCGCCACCTTCTGCGTCATCGCCACATCCCCGCCCACATAGGTGCCATCTTTCTGATACGGGGCTTCGCCAGTCTTATAGCCGGAAAAGATGTAGCGGCCGTTTTGGTTTTTGCTGTTCGCCAGATCCAGCATATTGTCACGGATCCCCTGCAGCTCCGTGGCCAGAGCCTGACGGTCGGCATCCGAATAGGTGCCGTTACCGCCGGCAACGATTTTTTCCGCCAGGTTTTTCGTCAGTAAATTAGCAATGGAGTTAAGGACGGTGTCTTCCTGGCCGAGCGCATCCTGAGCGTACAGGCGTGCGGTATCAAACTGGTTAATGTTTGACAGCGCGTTCTGATAAATCACCGCCTGGGACGCCCCTGCCGGATCGTCAGAAGGTTTAAGCAAAACCTGCCCGGCAGATAAACGCATATAGATGTCATTGCCGCCGCTCATCGCTTTAGACAGGCTGTCGATGTTGCTTTGATACATATACTGAGTGCTTAGACGCATCGTGTTTTCCTTAACCTTTCTCACGTCACCCGCTAAGGGGAACGGTGCTTATCGGATACTTAAAATCGTGTCGAAGAGCGTAGTCGCCGTCTGTAAGACCTGCGCATTAGCCTGATAGTACTGAGAGAACATCGTTAAATTGATGTACTCCTCGTTAAGATCCACTCCGGAGACCGCCTGCTGCTCGTAAAGCATGGCATCAAGCGTTTTGGCGCTGGTGGCCGCATTGGCCTTGAGCGAGGTCATGGAGGAGCCGACCGAACTGACCAGGCTGGCATACGCCTCGGTAAGCGTCGATTTGCCGACTAACGTTTCATTTTTAATCGCAATCAGGTTTTTGATGTTTTCATTGTTGCTCTCATCGCTTTCATCCGGCGAGCTTGAAGCGGCGATCTTGCTGCCGTCACCGATGGCCACGTTCAGGTTGTCCGCAACGCCTGATACCGAATTGAGCATAAAGCTGTCGTTGGCCTGCGGAGTACCCTGCGGCTTGATGGAAAGACCATCAAACTGCAGCTCGCCGTCCGGACCTGTCGTGGTTTCTACCACCTCGCCGCTGCTGGTTTTCACTTCCCAGTCGCTGGCGCCCGGCCCTTTATAGGTGATGGTGTAATCCTGCGGCTTGACGTCGGAGACGCTGCTGTAGACCACGCCCAGTGTAGCGTTACCGCTGTTGTTGCGGTTAGCCAGCGCCACCGGATCGGTAATGGTGAAGATGGCCTCTCCTTTGGCGCCGTTCAGGTCGTAGCCCTGCTGGTTCACTTCGTTAAAGCGGTTCGCCATTTGCAGGGCAAGCTGGTTGAGCTGGTTGCGTGCGTCCGCCAGATCTTCATTACGGAACTTAAACAGTCCGGCAAGCTTGCCGGTGGTAATCTTTGCTTCGTCCAGCGGCAGTGAGTTGCCCGAAGCATCAATATAAGAGACGACCGTTTTAGACGGATTTTCTGGCGAGACGCTGGCTTCCAGAGCATAAGCGCGATCGCCGTTAACCAGCGGCAGCCCGTTTGCCATCGTCACATCAACCCGACCGGTAGTCGGATTCTCCGTTACGCGAATGCCGATCTGGTCATTAAGCTTACTCAGTAAGGTATCGCGTTGATCGAGCAGATCGGGCGGCAGGGTTCCCGTCTGGCCCTGAATTTTTTCGATCTCCCTGTTCAGTTTTGCAAGCTGCTCCCCGCTGGCGTTGATGTTATCAACGGTTTGCTTAATCTGGGTATTGGTCCCTTTTTCCAGGCCGTTAAGCGTTTTGCTGTTGGACTGAAACTGGTAAGAGAGCGCTTTAAACTGCGAGAATGTCTCCTGACGAGCGGCCTGGCTTACCGGATCGCTGCTCATTTTCTCCATTGCGCCAAAGGCGTTACCCAGCGAGACGGAGATATTAGAGGTGTCGTCCCCCATCATGTTATCTATCTGGCTTAACTGTTCGTAACGGCCAACCAGCGCCTGATACTCCGTAGCGGCGCCGCGAACCTGGTTATTGATAAAGCCGTTGTAAGCTCGCTCCACGCCGTTAATCTGCACGCCGTAGCCGAAGAAACCGTTACCGGTAGTTCTGCCACCCGCTTCACCAAAAATAATGCTCTGACGGCTGTAGCCGCTGGTCATTGCGTTGCTGAGGTTGTTACCCACGACGTTTAATGCCGACTGGGCAGAACTGAGTCCCGTTTGAGCCAAATTGAGAAGATTCATAAGTATCCCACGTTAAATTTCTGCGCAGAAAATCCTTAACCTAACCAAGAAAATTCCTACTGTTAATTTATATATCGGACGGTTCGCAAGAAACTGAAAGAATAATTTCAAAATAGCGAAGAAAAATCGCTTTTATATGCATTTAACGCCTGATTAACATTTCCCTTAACCTGTTGGATAATTGATATTAATTTGTTTGCATATTGTGGGTCGGTTGCATATCCGCCGCTCTGCAGGGCCCTCGCCGCATGCTCAGGCGAGGCGGCGCGCGTAACGTTCTGATAACGTGGGTTATTTGCCAGAAGCGCCGCATAGTCAGATAACGCTTCAGAATAGGAACCATATACGCGAAATGCCGCCTTCACTTTTTTCGGCACGCCATGCATATATTCCGTAGTGGTTATTTCCGTGGAATCTCCTTTCCACCCGCCGGTCGCTTTAATACCAAATAAGTTGTAACTCGGCTTACCTTCTTTGGTGAGTATTTCCTGATTGCCCCAGCCGGATTCCAGCGCGGCCTGGGCAATAATAAGCTGGTGAGGTACGCCGCTTTTCTTTGCTGCATCCATCGCCGGGGCTAACATGCGTGCAATAAAATCACCGCTTTTGCCGCCGGAGCCTGCTTCGCCCACCGTTCTTGCTTTTTCCTGTCTGGCGATATCCTCGGCGCTTAGCCGCTGTGGTATACGTTTAAACGAGGCGCTATTCAGGGAAAGCGGCGTGTACGCCGTTGACGTCGTGCCTGTGGCGCTCTGCACCTCGCCGCCCATCTGTTTTACCAGCACTTCAGCCAGTCCCAGATTGCCTTGTTCAGCAATGTTCTGGGATAGTTGCTGATCGTACATAGAGGTAAACATCTCTGACTGCTGCGAATTGAATAACCCGTCCTTAAAAGAGGCATCGCGCATGCTTTTAAGCATCATCTGTACGAACAGGCCTTCCATCTGCTTAGCCGCGGCCTTCAGCCCCTGCCCGGGATCCTCTTTTGCGGTACGTTTCAACGCTTCCAGGTTGCGAATATCAAAAGCCGCTCCCCGGATCAGAGCAGAGCCGTTCATCAGTTAGTCTCCAGTTTTGCGCGCAGGCAGCCGGCGCTTTTCATCGACTGCAAAATGGACATCAAATCATTCGGCGTCGCCCCGAGGCTGTTAAGCGCCCGCACCACGCGATTCAAATCGGCGCTGGTGTTCACACGCTGCAGGGCGCCGTTTTGTTCACGCAATGAAATCTGCGTATCGGTTGTCGCAACGGTTTGCCCGCCTGCAAGCGGCGTATCCGGCTGGCTGACCTGGGTATTACGCGCGACTTCTACGGTTAAATCTCCCTGCGCAATGGCGCAGGCATCCAGCGTGACATGCCGGTTCATTACCACCGAGCCCGTCCGGGAGTTGATTATCACGCGGGCTTCCATGGCGCCTGGTCGAATCGACAGGTTTTGCACTTCAGCCAGGAAACGTACTTTCGCCGCGCTGTTCGACGGGGCAACAAGCCTTATCACTCGTGAATCTTCAGCTATCGCCGTGCCGCTGCCTAAGCGGAGGTTTATCTCATCGCTTATCTGCTGGGCCAGCCCGAAATCACCGTCGTTGAGCTGCAGATACAGCGCGTTCTGACCGGCGAAATTGACCGGTACTTCTCGCTCTACGGTTGCGCCGCCGCTGATGCGCGCGCCGTTTAGCTGGTTAACCTGCACGCTGCTGCTGCCGCTTTGCGCGCCGGCTCCGGACATCAGCAGGTTGCCCTGCGCCAGGGCGTAAATCTGGTTATCCACCCCTTTCAACGGCGTCATCAGCAGCGTTCCGCCGCGCAGGCTTTTCGCATTGCCCATTGAAGAGACCACCACGTCAATTTTCTCCCCGGCGCGGGAAAAAGGTGGAAGCTCGGCCGTGACCATTACCGCAGCCACATTTTTAAGCTGCATATTGGTGCCTGGCGGAACGGTGATGCCCAGCTGGGAAAGCATGTTATTCAGACTTTGAGTGGTAAAAGGGGTCTGCATTGTCTGATCCCCCGTGCCGTCCAGCCCCACCACCAGGCCATAGCCCATTAGCGAGTTGCTGCGTACGCCCTGAATCGAGGTGAGATCCCGGATGCGCTCGGCGTGCGCCGATGGCAAAGGGGAAATAAGCAGCCCAACGCAGAACAGGCTAAGGCAAAAAGTGACGAGGGAAGTTTTCATATCGGCTGACTAAAAGGGTGAGAGATTAAGGAACAGACGCTGTAACCAGCCCATCTGTTGCGCTTCATTAATGTAACCATTACCAACGTATTCAATGCGGGCGTCGGATACCTGAGTCGATACCACCGTATTGCTGCCGCTGATAGTGCGCGGGTTGACGATGCCGGAGAAACGGATAAATTCCGTCCCCTGGTTTATCGCGATTTGTTTTTCGCCCACTACGCTGAGGTTGCCGTTTTCAAGCACCTGCTTCACCGTAACGGTAATCGTACCGCTAAAGGTATTCCGCGCGGCCGCGCCGCCTTTACCGGTAAAATCGTTGCTCCCGCTGATAGCAGTATTAGCTCTGTTGCCGCCAAACAGGCCGCTGAGCGCCCCTGGCATCGCGTCAAAAGCCAGTCCCGTCGAGCCGTCGCGGGAAGCGTTGGCGGACGAGCTTTTGCTGGCGCTGACGTTTTCCTGCAGCAGGATGGTCAGCGTATCGCCGATGTTTCTTGGCCGTCGGTCTTCAAAGAGCGGCTGGTAGCCGTAATTCATCGCCTGTCCGCTTTGAAAGACCGAGCCGTTGACGGCGGCGGGGGCTACCGGGGCCGGGTTGGCCGTTGTCTGCCCTTCCACTAAAGGTGTATGCGGAATATAGGCGCAGCCAGAAAGGGACAAAGCGCAGGCCAGCGGGAGCAGAAGGCGTTTGCAGCGGCCACGCCCTGAACTTAACGGCGTCCCGGTCATATCGGAAAAGGGATGATTTTTCATTTTATTCACTGCAGTCAGGACTCGCAGATCGCCGCCCGTGGGCTTAAGCCCGGGCGGCGTTCAGCGGTGCTGTTAAAGTTGCATCAGGCGCTGCAACATCTGATCGGATGTCGAAACGGCTTTACTGTTGATTTCATAGGCGCGCTGCGTCTGGATCATATTGACCAGCTCCTCAGCGACGTTCACGTTGGAGGTTTCGACGTAGCCCTGGGTGAGGGAACCGGCCCCGTTCAGGCCCGGCGTGGATTCATTTGGCGCGCCCGAGGACTGGGTTTCGCGATAAAGGTTCTCACCAACGCTTTCAAGGCCGGAGTCGTTAATAAAGGTGGCTAAGGTTAGCTGTCCCACCTGCTGCGGGGCGGTTTGTCCAACGATAGTCACGCTAACGATCCCGTCTTTTCCTACCGTCAGGGTATTCGCATCCTGGGGGATGGTGATAGCCGGCTGGATGGGATAACCGTTGGCCGTCACCAGTTGGCCATTCTGATCGAACTGGAATGAACCATCGCGCGTGTAGGCCGTGGAGCCATCGGGTAGCTGCACCTGGAAAAAGCCATTGCCGTCGATCGCCACATCTTTACTGTTATTGGTCTGCGTCAGGCTGCCCTGGCTGTGAATGCGCTCGGTTGCCACCGGACGCACGCCGGTACCCAATTGCAGGCCCGATGGAATGGTTGTCTGTTCGGAAGACTGCGCGCCGGGCTGGCGCAGCGTCTGATACAGCAGATCTTCAAATACGGCACGCTGGCGTTTAAAGCCGTTGGTGCTCACGTTTGCCAGGTTGTTTGAAATCACATCCATATTGGTTTGTTGTGCTTCAAGACCTGTTTTAGCAATCCATAAAGAACGGATCATCAGAAATATCTCCTTATCAGCATTAGCCTATGCTCAGTAGCTGATTGGCGTTCTTCGCGTTGTCATCAACGGTGCTGATGACCTTCATTTGCATGTCGAAACTGCGCGCCGTGGCAATCATGTCGACCATCGCCTTCACCGGGCTAACGTTGCTGCTTTCAATGGCGCCTGGCACTACCTTCATATCCAGATCTGCCGGCAGGGGCTGCCCTGGATTAGCAGCGGAATGGAACAGGCCGTCGTCGCCGTTTTGCAGCGTCTGGATCGGCGCGTTGACCAGTTTGATGCGC
Source organism: Dryocola sharpae (assembly GCF_051307055.1). Lineage (GTDB taxonomy): Bacteria > Pseudomonadota > Gammaproteobacteria > Enterobacterales > Enterobacteriaceae > Dryocola. Next base: position 3,508,423 of record NZ_CP149994.1, read on the forward strand.
CCGACCTGGGCCAGCGCCGTAGGCTCGTCACCCGCGCCAAGCGCGGTAATGGTGCCGTCCGGAGCGAGGGTGATTTGTGATTGTGGCGGCACGGTTATCGGGCCGCCGTCGCCGAGCAGCGGAAAGCCGCGCACGCGAAGCTGCCCCTCGCTATCCACCTCGATGTTGCCATCGCGCGTATAGGCCTCGGAGCCGTCTGCAAGCTGTACCGCAAGCCAGCCATCCTGCGGCAGGGCAACGTCCAGGTCGCGTCCTGTCTGATTCACGCTCCCCATGGTGTTGTCGTGGTAAGGGGTGGATTCGGTCACCAGGGTTCGCGTCTGGACGGAAGGCCCGTCAACCGGCACCGCACGATAAGCCATCAGCTGGGCGCGGAATCCCGGCGTAGAAGCATTTGCCAGATTGTTCGAGGTGACCGCCTGGCGATTAAGGGCAGCGTTTGCCGCCCCCAAAGCGGTGTAAATGGCACGATCCATATCAGCCCGCTTACGACATGTTCGAGAGAATCTGAAGAAGCTCAGACTGCGTTTTGATGGTCTGCGAGTTGGACTGGTAGTTGCGCTGGTAGACGATCATATTGACCATCTCCTTGCTCAGATCCACGTTCGACGCTTCAAGTCGGTTACCGTACAGCGTGCCCAAATTGCCCGTACCGGAAATACCCGATACCGGTTGACCTGAGGCAGGCGTTTCAGACCAGCAGTTGTTGCCTTCCGAAGAGAGGCCGCCCGGGTTGGTAAAGTTGCTTAGCACCACCTGGCCCAGAATCTGTTTCTGGCCGTTGCTGTAAGAGGCGATAATTTCGCCGCTGTCGCCCACCACATAGCCGTTCATTAAGCCTGGCGGATAACCGCTCGTATTCGGGCTTTCCATTGCGGTGTCGGCTGCCTGCTGGGTCATCCCCGCCATATTAAGGTCAAAATTGAGCTCGCTGCCGCCGTTATAGGAAGCGCCCTGCACGTTGAGCTTTGCCGGATTGGTCGTCAGCTGGCCGGAAGCATCGAACGAGATGTTCAGCTCCTGATAAACAGGTTTGCCATCGTTATCGAGTTTCGGTGAAGTGGTATCGCTGGAATAGGCCTTCCACTCGTTATCGCCCGTTTTTACGAAGTAGACGTTAACGGTGTGCTTATTGCCGAGGCTATCGTAAGCGTCAACCTGGGTAACCGAGCTGTAGCTTTTTGAATCAGCAGGATCGAAGGGCGTGGCCGCCGTATCGATGACCTGCGTACCGGAATCCAGATTGCCTTTCATCGTGCCGCTATCCGATGCGCGCGCCTGCATTTGACCTGAAGGGATCTGGATTGGCCCGATGGCGGCGCCCGGCTGAATAGCCGGCGGCGTGCCCGTCGCCTGATAACCGGTTAAATACATTCCCTGGTTATTGACGATAAAACCATTTTCATCGCTTTCGAACTGGCCATTACGGCTGTAAAAAACGCTGCCGGCTTCGTTAACCAGGCGGAAGAAACCGTTACCGCCAATCCCCATGTCGAGGCTACTGTTGCCCTGGCCGAGCACGCCATCGCTGAAGTTCTGATTCACGCCGGAAACCTGCACGCCCATCCCAATCTGGGAGCCGGCAAAGACATCGGCAAAGGCAATGGAGCCCGATTTAAAACCTACCGTCTGGGAGTTGGCAATATTGTTGCCGACGACATCCAGCGCCTGCGATGCGGAGCTTAATCCGCTCAGTCCTTGTGAAAAACCCATGTTGTTATTCCTGCAAGCTAAAAATTAAAAACAAATTTATTCAACGAGATAAACATCGCCCAGCATGGCCGTACCCGCTAAGCCCAGCTGCAGCAGCGCGCCGCTGGTAGTAAAGGCCACGCTTTCCACCTTCGATTTTTTCAGGGAAACGATCTCTGGCGTGCTGCCGTCTGCATTCGAGGCGGAGTAGGAAACTTTGAAGCTCCCACCCTCTACGGTGCGCGGATCGGCCGGCTGGAAGTTGGTTAGATCGTCGAGGGTGAACTGATGCACGCCCGCTTTCACATCCTTCATTTCGGCGGTATAGGCGTTGCCCTGAGCGTCGGTCAGGATGACGTTGACGGTATCTGCGTCACTATTAATCGAGAACCCGCCTCCCTGATTGCCGCCCTCGGCGTTCGAGATGGTCGTTTCACCTTCGGTTAACACACTGCGGCCAATCCACTGGCTGGCATCCATCTGCTGCATGCCTGACACCAGCAGCCCCATCGAATTCAGGCTGGCGTTGAGCTGCTGCACGCCTGAGGCGGTCTGGAACTGCGTGAGCTGCGAGGTGAGCTGGTTGTTGTCCATCGGGTTGGTGGGATCCTGATTTTGCATTTGCGCCACGAGGAGGGTCATGAAGTTATTCATGAGGTCCTCAACGTTGTCTCCCAGGCTATTGTTACTTTTTGGGGCGCTGGCGCTGCTGTTTTGCGGCATTACAGCTGAAACGGCCATATCAACTTTCCTTATCGATCTATTGACCCAGGGTCAGGGTTTTTAACATCAGTGCTTTCGCGCTGTTCATCACTTCCACATTGGCCTGATAGCTGCGGGAGGCTGAGATGGTGTTCACCATTTCACTGACCACATCAACGTTAGGCATACGCACATAACCTTTATCATCCGCCAGCGGATTTCCCGGTTCGTAGACCATGCGATCCGGCGCGCTGCTTTCCACCACCTCGCTCACTTTAACGCCGCCAATCTGCTGCCCGGCGGAGGCGTTAACCTGAAACACCACCTGGCGGGCGCGGTAAGGATTGCCGTCAGGGCCGACGGCGCTGTCGGCATTGGCCATATTGCTGGCGCTGACGTTGAGTCTTTTTGACTGGGCGGCCATCGCCGAGCCTGAAATATCTAAAATATTGAATAACGACATAGCGATAATTAACCCTGAGTGATGACGCTCATCATGCTTTTAATTTGTCCACTAAGCATCGTCAGGCTGGATTGATATTTAACGCTATTATCAACAAAACTGACGCGCTCGCGGTCCATATCGACCGTATTGCCATCGGCGCTCGGCTGGTCCGGCACGCGATATAATAATTGGCTGCTATGCATGGCTGGCGCGGTGGCTGGAATATGTTTTTGCGTCGTCAAATTTAAAGCCAGCGGCGCGCGTGCCTGCTGCTCATTCCCCATCGCTTTTTTGAGCTGCTGTGAAAAATCAATATCTCTGGCTAAATATCCGGGCGTATCAGCATTAGCAATATTGGATGCTAAAATATCTTGCCGCTGGTTAAGCAAACGTAATGCCTGCTGCTGAAAACGCAGCGAATTATCGAGTTTGTCAAGCATGATGTTGCCGACCTCTGCCAAATGAATAATAACGGGCATATACTAAAGTGGAACAATACAATTCTATAACGCAAAAACGTGACAGAAATAAACGCAATTAGCTCTCTAAAAAAGCCTGCGCAATAAAATCAACCCGAAGACACAATATAAGCTCACAAGTGACAGCATTTAGCGCATTAAATTACCTGTGTTCTGGCTTATACTTTTCGCACCAAAAATTTAAGTTCAGGTTTTTCTTTCCTGCCCGATATAATAAGGCCAGCTGTTATGCCCTTCTTGCACCGCCTCTTAATGACCTGCCCTGCGCTGTTGCTCTGCGGTCTGCTATGTTTTATCGCCCCCTTTCAGGTGCAGGCAGAGCAAACCTCTTTAGAAAGCCAGATTGCTGCCCTGCTGAATAACGGACAAAATGCGGCCATTACCCGCAGCGTCAGGATACTGACGCCGCCCCAGCAGCTTGCCGGGTTGTGTGCGGCCCCGCAGCTTTCTGTCAGCGGTAATGACTCACGTATAACCGGCAACCGCAGCGTGATAGCCCAGTGCGGCCAGCAGAAAAAATTCATCCAGGTAAACATTCAGGCTGAGGGGAGCTGGTGGACAGCGAGCCGGGCTATCAAAGCCGGCAGCCTGATTCAGGCCGGGGATATTACGGCCCAGAGCGGCACAATGGCGCGCTTGCCGCCGGGTGTGCTGCTTCGCAAGGATGAGATCGTAGGCCAGGTTACCACCCGCGCAATCAATACAGGCCAGCCCATAGTCGCAAGCCATCTGCGCAAGCGCTGGAAGGTCTCCGCCGGGCAAGAGGTGGATGTGTTCGCCGCTGGCGAAGGTTTTCAAATTCGTACCCGCGGCAAAGCGCTCGACAACGCGGCGCTGGATGAAACGCTACGTGTAAAAACGGCTTCTGGGCAAATAGTCAGCGGAAAAGTGACGTCAGCAGGTAAAGTGCACATTTTCATTAAAGAATAGCTTTAGTTTTTTTTGCATTCACCGATTTATATTTTTGTAGCCTGACCCCGAAACACAACCTATTGGAGAGGATGATTATGAGCATAGACCGAGCACAACCACTTACAACCGGCAATGCTCAGCATGACTTAGCGATACGCTCAAAACCTCCGAGCGTAAGTCAGACCTCCGCAGCCAGCAATGAAATAGCAGGTACTCAGGTTAGCTTAAGTAAACTGACACAAACCGTGCAGACCGACACGACCCGCGACATTAATATGGAGCGTTTAGCCAACATCAGGGCCGCTATGGAAGCCGGCGAACTGCATATTGATACCGATAAAATAGCGCATGCCTTAGTCCAGGATATGCTTCATTTCTCTTAAAATGATGTTTCGAATACAACAATGGAAAACTTACAAGTAATTTTATTAAAAATGCATGATTCCATGATGGAACTGGAAGCGATCCTTACGGAAGAGATGAATCAATTAAGCCGTGCGCAGATTAATCCGGTGTCGCTGCAGATTATTTCGGATACTAAAAGCCGCCTGCTTTCAACGATTGGTTATTATGACGAAATGCGTACCCAGGAAGAGCATCGTCTTAACCTGGCGGCGCCTTATAAAGATCATGTCCCCTTTGCCACGCAGTGGAGAAACATCAGCGAGCATGTAAAGATCTCCAACGGGCTGAATAAACAGATCGCCAGGCTGCTTGAGATGCATATGGAAAAAGCTAACAATGTAAAAAATATAGTTAATGAGGTTGATAGCAGAGTCTCTACCTACAGCGTCGACGGGATCTCTCGTCAGGCCACCTCAGGTAAAATTTACAACATTAGTATTTAACCAGGTGCCTGTTGCCTTTTTTCGATAAAGGCACTCAAGCTTCCTTTTTTAAGGGAGCTTTTTTTTCACCTCGCGCAACGTTATGCCTGAGGGGAACGAAGGCCAATGCATAATTACCACAAATCCCCTCCCCTGTTAGTACCCGCTGAACAAACGCCTTAATAACCTGCACTTTCGCTTGCTTCTCACCCCATGCTTTAAGACTTTTTAATTCTCAAAGCCGTTAAAATAGCCAGCAGAAAACGAGTCGCTAAATAACTCATACAGATAAAGGTTAAATAATTGTCAAAAATACTATTGCGCAGTGGCTATTTAGATAATTTTCTGCCGCTGGGAGAGAACGGGCAGCGCATATTTGATTCTGCTCGACAAATCCGGGAAACGTTGCGGTTGAGAAAGCAGTCGATGCTGGCGGATTGCCTGGCTATCCCCCAGCTTAACGACGGCGGCGATAAAGTTGACTGGTACGCGCCGCAGGCGGGTAAGGCGATCCCCTGGGCGAGCGCGGAAGAAAAGCTCCGCCTGCAGGCGCTGCGCTATCTGGATAACTGCCTGCAGACCGCCTCGCAGCTTAGCGAACGCAGCCTGAGATCGCCAAAATATGCCGAACAGCGCTTCGGCAGCCTGCTGCAGCACGCGTTTCGTTTTCCCGACGACCGGCACGTCTATCTGGTTGATGAAAAGCCCGTGCTGACCTTCTGGGGATTTATCGAGCTTAATACAACGGCCGGGGAAGCCCCGCTGGCATGCCTCTATGATAGCCTGAAGCCTGAGCTGCTGCCCTTTCCCGAGGAAGCGCCGCCGGTTGTGGAGTCCCTCCCTGTAAACGACGTGGTTATTGAGGATCCCGAACCGCTCATTGTCACCCTGAGTAAATCCGCAGCGGCCCCGGCCCCGTCGCTGCCGCCCAGCGCTGCGCCTCAAGAGCCTTTGCCTGCGCCACGGCAAAACGTCTGGCTGAAAATCATGTGGCCTGTCCTCAGCATCGCCCTCTTTATTGCGCTGCTTCTGGCCTGGCCCTGGCTTTACCCGCTGGTTCATCCGCAAGCTGTTGAACCCCCCACCGTTAAGATGCCGGAGGCTGAGCCCCGGGCTGCGGCAAAAGCCGTTACCCGGCAGGTTTTTAACAGCCCGCTGCCCTTGCAGCACGCCACGTTAACGCCTCAGGCCGTTGAAGAACCGAAGCCTGCTGCGCCGCCGCCGAAGAACGCGCTGGTGCTGCCTGCCAAAGCGGTAAAAGCCGGCACCACGAAGTTTCTGGATGGTCACTGGCGCGTGAGTTTTAGTGCCAGCGACGAGATGACGGATATGCCCGTGGGAATGCGCATCCGCATTAGCGACAATGTCGGCCAGGTGCGTCTGGTCTATGGCGATAGCCTTGTCTGCCGGGCCGGGATGCACTCCGGGCTGATGCAGTCCGGCAATCTGGTGATTAAGCCCCTGCTGAAAGTGAAAGCGAAATGTGCTGACGGCAGCCGTTATGCGGTGCCGGAGATTATCTGCTCGCAGGGGCTGACGGGGGCGGCCCAGTGCAACGCCCGTTTTGAGAATGACGTCACGGTACCTGTAACCGTAACCAGAGTGGGTGCGTAATTCTTATCGACGCTAAGCGCCCGTGCAGTGCTGATAAAAAACAGTGGCGGGCAGCTTCACCTCTCGGGCTGATACCACAAGGATTGCCCCGCTCATCTGTTTAAATCAGCTCAGCGACGGGCGCGGGCAGTGCGGGCATCTTTATGACTGGCTGGCTGCGCGTTATGCCAGCATTCAGAAGGCAGTGCCGCCTGTCAGCGGGGAGCAAAGCTTTACTCTGGGACAAAGGCAGGCTGGCTAAAGGCAGGACTTCCGATAAGGCAAAGCGCAAAAAAATCCGCAAACGCGGACGTTTCCGGATTTCTCTTTTTCTCAGCTTCGGACAGATATACGCCAGGATTTGCTGGCGCTATTCACTCTGGTATGGGCTCATGGGCTGAAAGTAAAAGACCACCTCCTCAGGAGGTGGTCCAGGGATGACAGTAAAAGGGCTTGCGCCCTTTTTTTCTGCCGTTTACATCAGAAGGTTTCCCAGTTTTCATTGGCATCTGCTTTCGCAGGACGGCTTGCCGTTACGACAGGTTTCTTCGCCTTAGGTTTAACCGTCGCTGCCCTGGCTTGCTTCTCGACAACGTCGCTTTGATTAAGACGGAACACGGCAACCGCCTCGGTCAGGCCCCTTGCCTGGGCTTCAAGCGCTGTGGCAGCGGCAGCGGATTCTTCCACCAGGGTGGCGTTCTGCTGGGTTACCCGGTCCATCTCAGACACCGCCACACCAATCTGATCGATTCCGCGGCTCTGCTCATCGGACGCCGAGGCGATTTCGCTCATGATGTCAGTTACGGAGGTGATGCTCCTGACGATCTCGCCCATGGTTTCACCCGCGCTTTCCACCAGCGCTGAACCCGTACCAACTTTGCTGACGGAATCATCGATCAGCATTTTGATTTCTCTGGCCGCCTGGGCGCTGCGCTGGGCAAGGTTACGTACCTCGCTGGCCACCACGGCAAAGCCACGACCCTGTTCACCGGCTCGTGCCGCTTCCACCGCGGCGTTCAGCGCCAGGATGTTGGTCTGGAAGGCGATGCCGTCAATCACGCTGGTGATATCGGCAATTTTCTGCGAGCTGGTGGCGATATCGCTCATGGTATGCACAACATTGTCCACCACTTTACCGCCACGCTGCGCGGTTTCTGAAGCATTCTGGGCAAGCTGGCTCGCCTGAGAAGCGTTTTCCGCATTCTGCTTAACGGTGGCGGTAAGCTGCTCCATGCTCGCGGCAGTCTCTTCAAGAGAAGCGGCCTGCTGTTCGGTACGGGATGAGAGATCGTTATTCCCTGCGGATATTTCGCTGGCTCCCGTGAATATTGCATCGGCACTGATGCGAACGTTGCCAACGGTATTTGTCAGTTCACGTTGCATATGGCGCAGCGTATCGGCAAGCTGGCCCATCTCATTGGAGCTGTGGACTTCAATGTTATGCAACAAATCACCATCTGCGATATGACGAATACCGTCTATGATTTTATGCATTGGCGCGATGAGCGCGGCTTTCATACCTCGCCAGATGATTAAATTGACGCATAAAACAAGCGCCAGGATGCTGAATAATACTGTAGTCGACGTCGAAAAGGCTTTATTGGTATCGCTTACCACTATCGAATAACTATTGCCGATACTTTCCCGATACGCTGTAAACCGCGCTTCGAGGTTATCCATATAAGCTTGCATATGGTGTTTCTTTGCGGCAGCTAAATCGTTCGCCTGCAAAGCAGCGATAGTCTCTGTCATCCCCTGGTAGGCCTGCAGATAATCGCGTTTGAGATCTTCCGCTGGAAAATCTGTGAGCAGATGCGGTAAATTGTCAAACTCATTCCAGTATTTATCGGCTGCTTTCAGGCTGTTAGAAGCTAAATCAAGCCTTTTGCGCGTATCTTCCTGTATGACATCAGTACCTACTCTGGCCTCGAAAACAGCTCTGGCAGTCGATATGTCGTTTTGAGCCTGCAACAGGGATATAAATGCATCGTTAACGGCAGCACGGCGCATACGAAGAATCTCCAGCATTTCAAGATTCTCTTTATCTTGCTTTAACGCAGTATAAGATAGCCCGCTGGAAACTAGTTGTAATATACAGAGCAAGACTAAAACAACAGACAGTCCCGTGATAATTTTAATATTTTTAAGCATGAAGTTCCTCTTAATTCCTTCCATTTTGGGTATTACTAAAACTATCGGCTGAAAAGAGAAAAACTTTTGAAAAAAAGAGGCTGTTTCAATTAATTTATTTCGATCCGCAAATTAAACGTCAGTCCGACATAAAAAATGGGACAACCATTGTAATATAACCAATTGAAATATAATAAATTTATCTTGAATAAGCCTCATGAAAATCCTAATTAATAGGGTGCTAATCAACCCGGTGATTGTTATTACTCCGGTCATATCGACAAGTCTTTCAACCGTTCTTGATATTTCAATCCCATGTCTAGCGCGCAAAAATGCACGCTAATTCAGCAAATGAAAATAGAGTTAGCCGACGCCTTATCCAAATGCGAAAAATTACCAGATCGCTGGCCAACGGACACGGTTATTACTTACCAATGCCAGAAAGATTCACATACCATAATAATATTTTATTCGCGATAACCAGACGCCGTTTATGCAGTACTTCAATTGACCGATAAGATAACAAAATTATAATTTATTGCGTTTCACATTGAAAAGTTAGCAATTGTCTACCAGTATAGATCCTTTGAATTTTATATGGATATTTTTAATATGATAAAAAATATACGACCGCTGGGATTAAGTCGGTGAAGCGGATACGCCTGCTCTGCTGGGCGGCATCACCTGAAAGAACCGGTGAGCCTGTTGCAGACAAAGGACGCGCAATAGCGCCGTCATATTTTGCAAGTTATCTTTTTCAGCACGCGCATTAAATCGCAGAAAAACCGCAGTTTGATACGATTATTCAGGCCGCCGCTCGTGATGTGTGGAAATTCAAATAACCAGTTCATTAAAAAGCTCGCTAAAAAGGGCTCTTTTTGTGCTTTAACCCTGACATAGAGCAATTAAAGCAGCCGAACAGAACACCCGTATTCGGTCGGCCACAAAAAAAGATCCTCATCCCTATTATGCCTTTTCTTTATTAACCGATTTATAACTTGAATATAACCCCCCTGAGATAGTTAACATGATGAATCGCATTAAAATTGTGAATGGTTTGCTTGGCGTACTGATCCTCTTCTGTATTTTGCAGGTGACTTCGTTAAGCTTTCTGTTCCCCATGATCAGTACCGGCGTGGACGATACGGTTAAACAGCATGAAACAACCCTGCAGCGTAACGATCTGGTGCTTGCCAAATCCTACTTACAGGCAGCACGCGTGCATCTCGTAAGAGCTAACCTTGCCGAATACCTTGAGGACCTGACGACCGAGGAAGGAGGTAACTCGCTGGCAAAAGAGCAGGCGTTTATCACCGAGTCTCTCAGAAATGCCCGGCAGGCCTGGGCTGAGTATTTAAAATGGCCGCCGATAGATAACGAACTCGAGTCAATAATTAAAGAGTCTTATGAGGACTACTATAACGGATTAAATGAGGTTGCCACACTCCTTGCCAACAAGGAGAACAAGGCCGCTTATAAAGTTAATCTTCAGGTTTATCAGGATAAATTTGATAAAGTTTTCAGTCAGATCTCGGGAAAACTCTCTGCCTATAATGAAAGCAAAGTTGCACAAAGCAAACATGCTTACAACGTTGCTATATGGGTAACCGCCAGTTTAGTGGCCGCCCTTATACTGTTGATGGTCGTGATATGGTTTGGGATCCGCTCTATTCTGCTTGAGCCATTGCGCAAAATTATGGACGCTATCCGCCATATCGCCAGCGGCAATTTAGTTCACAAAATTGAAGTGCAGGGTACCAACGAGATGGGTCACCTGGCCGATTCATTACGTAATATGCAAATAGAGCTCATCAATACCGTGGAAGATATCCGTGCCGGCGCGGATGCGATCTTTACCGGCGCCAGCGAGATATCGGCAGGGAATAACGATCTCTCATCGCGTACGGAGCAGCAGGCCGCCTCCCTTGAGGAGACAGCGGCCAGCATGGAAGAAATTACCGCTACCGTGAAGCAAAACTCGGATAATGCCCTGCAGGCAAGCAAGCTGGCTGCCAGCGCCTCTAAAACGGCCCAGCGGGGCGGCAAGGTAGTGGATAACGTCGTGCACACTATGAATGATATCGCCACCAGCTCGCAGAAGATTGCCGATATCACCAGCGTTATCGACGGCATCGCCTTCCAGACCAATATCCTGGCGCTGAACGCCGCGGTGGAAGCCGCGCGGGCCGGCGAGCAGGGACGCGGGTTCGCCGTTGTCGCAAGCGAAGTGCGCAACCTTGCCCAGCGCAGCGCCCAGGCCGCCAGAGAAATCAAAATGCTGATTGACGACTCGGTCAGCAAGGTGGAGGTCGGATCGGCGCTGGTCGAAAGCGCGGGTGAAACCATGGGCGAGATCGTCAGGAGCATCACCTCCGTGACGGATATCATGAGCGAGATCGCCTCGGCGTCCGATGAGCAGAGCCGCGGAATCGATCAGATAGGTATCGCGGTCTCCGAGATGGACACGGTTACCCAGCAGAACGCCAGCCTGGTGGAAGAGTCCGCCGCCGCTGCCGCCGCGCTGGAAGCGCAGTCGAGAAGCCTGACGCGCGCCGTTGCGGTGTTTAATACTAATCACCAGGAAGCGGCAGCCTGAAATAACTGCGGCGTTCAGAGCATGAACGCCGGTTAACCAAGGGGCCAGAGCGCCCCTTATCTTTTATCGACGCTAAGTCTGAAGCACAGCAATATCCTTCCTGAAATATTAAACGTTAATATTGCATAATCGCAGCATCATTATAGGTGTATTTACCAGGTGCACAGCAGGAAAGCCTATTTAAATACCACATTAATGGCGGCTAGCTTTTTCTGCCAAGCGGCGCGACGCTACAGAAGAGCCGTAATAGCGCTGGTTGTAGAAATAACCTCTCGCGATCTTAGAACCTGCCGGTCTTTCACTCGTCTGCGACTTATTTTTCCTTAAAAAATTAACCTTCCTCATTCGCTTATAAGCAGGAAAAAAACCCTCCTTTTCGTGCATTACGCCTGACATATTGCCTTTAATTTAGCTAATCGATCGGAAAAAACGATCGATTGAGGGAAAATAATTCACGCAGCCTATTATGTTTTTCATCTATTCACCGATTTATTACCTATATAACTACACGGAGAATAACAAATGATAAATCGTATAAAAATTGTTAATGGATTAATCGCCGTACTGGTGCTCTTTTTTACCCTACAAATTTTTTCTCTTAGTTTTCTTTTTCCGATTATTAGCCATGATGTTAAAGATTTTGCCATGCAAAATGACATCACCGGGCAGCGCAACGATCTGGTTACCGCCAAGTCCTACCTGCAGGAAGCCCGGGTTCACCTGCTCAGAACGAATCTTGCAAATTATCTGGAAGATCCCTCTACCCCGGAAGGACGTCAGGCTATAGAAACAGAAAGGGAGCAAATTAAGCTCTTTTTGAACCATGCGCAGGAAGCATGGGTTGAATATTTAAAGTGGCCGCCCCTCGACCTTGAACTCGAAGAGATGATTAAAGCTAACTATACGGCTTTTTATAACGAGTTAACGAAGGTTGCCAGGTATCTTGACGAAAATGATAATAAAGCCGCCTATACGGTTAATCTTCAGATTCACCAGGACAAATTTGATGATACCTTTCATCAGATTGCCAATAAGCTATCCGACTATAACAAAAATAAAGTCGCCGACAGCGCACGCTCCTATAATTTGGCGCTGTGGGTGACCGCCGGCCTGCTGGCTATTCTTATCGTGATCGTTGTCATCTCCTGGTTCGGTATTCGTGCCATTCTCCTTGAGCCTTTACGTAAGGTTCTTGAGAGCATCCGCCATATTGCCAGCGGCAATTTAGTTCACAAGATTGATGTGCAGGGTACCAACGAGATGGGGCAGCTGGCTGAAACACTACGCAGCATGCAGGTAGAATTAACCAATACGGTGGAAGATATCCGTGCCGGCGCGGATGCGATCTTTACCGGCGCCAGCGAGATATCGGCCGGTAATAACGATCTCTCATCGCGTACGGAGCAGCAGGCCGCCTCCCTTGAGGAGACAGCGGCCAGCATGGAAGAAATTACCGCCACCGTGAAGCAAAACTCGGATAATGCCTCCCAGGCGAGCCAGCTTGCCCAGAATGCTTCAGAAACCGCGCAGCGTGGCGGTAAAGTGGTGGACAACGTTGTGCATACCATGAGCGATATCGCCACCAGCTCGCAGAAAATTGCCGATATCACCAGCGTGATTGACGGCATCGCCTTCCAGACCAACATCCTGGCGCTGAACGCCGCGGTAGAAGCGGCACGAGCCGGTGAACAGGGTCGTGGCTTTGCCGTGGTGGCCAGCGAGGTACGTAACCTTGCCCAGCGCAGCGCCCAGGCCGCCAGAGAAATCAAAATGCTGATTGACGACTCGGTCAGCAAGGTGGAGGTCGGATCGGCGCTGGTCGAAAGCGCGGGTCAAACCATGGGCGAGATCGTCAGCGCCATCACCTCCGTGACGGATATCATGAGCGAGATCGCCTCGGCGTCCGATGAGCAGAGCCGTGGGATCGATCAGGTGGGCCAGGCGGTGTCTGAAATGGACCGGGTCACCCAGCAGAACGCCACCCTGGTGGAAGAGTCCGCCGCTGCCGCCGCCACGCTTGAAGCCCAGGCGAGGAGTCTGACTCACGTCGTTGCGGTGTTTAATACTAATCATCAGGAAGCGGCTGCCTGAAGCGCCGGGCGTTCAGCGTCTGAACGCGGATAAACGATGGGGGGCTCTGGTCCCCCTTTTCTTTGACTGACGCCTGATGCGATGAAACGCCGGCGAGGATGCGGTAAAAATTGTATACCGGGCCAGCATAAATAAGCTGCGCCGCACCGCTTCAGGATCGTGCAGGCGCATTCAGAAACTGTCAGTAATGCCCCCTAATTCAGGGTAACGCCCTCCCGAGCGCTAAATTCGTAGCGGCCATAAAGTGAAGCAGCTATAAATTCTGCCAGTGCCCTTCCTCTTCCCGGTTTAACAGCCCGCCGGGGACGGGGCGCGGCGATGCAGACAGCCTGTATTCATCTTCTTCGCCCAGCCGTAAATTGCTGGTCCTTTGCTGCAGTTCAGATACCTGTTGATTGAGCACTTCAGAAGAGCCTGCCAGCTCTTCCACAACGGCAACGTTGCTCTGGGTGGCTTTTTCCAGTTCGGATAAGGCCCGCGTGATTTGCTCAATGCCCTTTTCCTGCTCGTTAGTCGCCACAAAAATATGCCCCATCAGCGTATCGATAGATTCCGAGCCGGAGACGATATCCCGCATATTTTTTTCCGCCTCTGAAACCAGCGAGACGCCCTGCATCACGTTTTCATTGGTTAAGTCGATCAGCGACTTAATGTTTTTCGCCGACGCCGAACTTTTATGCGCCAGGTTTCTGACCTCGCCGGCCACCACGGCAAAACCCTTTCCGTTCTCTCCTGCTCTCGCCGCTTCAACGGCGGCGTTAAGCGCGAGGATATTGGTCTGGAAGGCGATGCTGTCAATGATGCTGATGATTTCCGTCATTTTATGGGCGCTGTCGGTGATGGAGGTCATATTAGTGGTCAGCTTTTGCATCAGGTCGCTGCCGTGATTGGCGGAGCTGTGGGCTCCGCTGGTGATGCTGCTCAGCTGGCGCGTGCTTTCCGCATTATTCCTGGTGCCCGCGGAGATCTGCTCCATACTGGAGGCGGTTTGCATCAGCATGGCCGACTGCTGCTCGGTCTTTGCCGACAGGGTGGCGCTCTGCCGCGCAAGCGTTTCGGCTATGCTGCTGGCCGACCGGGAAGACTTTCTGATATCCATAACCAGCGTGGTGATTTCGGTAGAAAGCGTGTTGATCCCCGGAATTAAGCGGCCGGCGCAGTTATTGCCAAACTCGGGGATATGCACCGATAAGTTACCGGCATTTATCTCATCAATATTGCATTTGACCTGGTTGATGGGCCTGACAAGATATATCGTCATGTAGCACCATAAAAATCCGAGCACAGCAATCCAGGCGCTGTTTAGCATCAGCATGATTTTAAAGTCTGCGGATAAAAGTAAGGCTAACAGATCGACTACCGCAAAAGACAACAGCAGAAAAATAGCGATGACGCTCCTGACGCTGGCATTTTTAAACATTGTTAAAACCTGTAACTTCTCACTGGGCATATATTATTTATTATCGATTTTCCCAGGAAAGCTATACCTTCGCGAAGATCGAAGCTATATATCGCAATAAGGCAACTAAAAGGTTTTTCACCCGGCGATAACTTTAGCCCGGCTGAACGATATAATATGTTTTTAGCTTTATTTAACTATTATGTGTGAAGCAGATCATAAAAATTAGACGCGATACTAAAGATTTCAAATTGGGCAGAAAAGCGGATTTTATTATGGCGGGGAACTAAAAAACATCTGGAGCGGGTGAAGGGAATCGAACCCTCGTATGCAGCTTGGGAAGCTGCCGTTCTACCATTGAACTACACCCGCTTTTGCGAAGCCCCGGTATTATAACGCTCCGGGGAGGGGTGACAAGAGGGAATCATGCTAAGTGTTGGTATTTTAAACGCTTACTTACAGGATGGGTTGCTGCCCTGCGGCGGCAAATAACGCTGCGGATCCAGTGCCGTTGCGCGGTACCGGATCTGGAAATGCAGATTTACCGAATCAGCGCCGCTGCTGCCCATAGTGGCGATTTTCTGCCCTGCGCGCACCTTTTGTCCGTTATTCACAAGCGTGGTGTCGTTATGGGCGTAGGCGGTGATGTAATCTTCGCGGTGTTTAATCATCACCAGGTTGCCGTAGCCCCTTAGCTGATTGCCAACATAAACCACCGTGCCTGGCGCAGATGCATAGATCGGCTGCCCGCGCGAGCCGGCAATATCGATCCCTTTGTTTCCACCCTCGCTGCTGGAGAAAGGCACGATAATTTTGCCGCTGGTTGGCCAGCGCCAGCACCCCGATCCCACCGGAGGAGCTGCAACTTTTGCAAGGCTTGCGCTGCTGCCGGAGGCGGAAGAACGGGATTTTGTGGTTTTCGCGACGGCTGTTTTTTTCCTGGCGGAGCTAACGCTGCGTTTTACGCGGATTTTTTGGCCAATTTCAAGCGTGTAAGGCGCGGAAATACCGTTGAGTCGCGCCAGTTCGCCGACGCTTGAGCCGGTCATGCGCGAGATGCGATAAAGCGTATCGCCCCGTTTAACGGTGTAGACCGATCCGCTGTAGCTGCCCGCTTTAGACGTGCTGGCTTTGTTGGATGAGCAAGCGGTAAGTAACAGGCCCAGAAGCAGGACGATGACATTACGTTTCCACTTACCGACGGTGCTTTCCTTGCGCAAACCAGGCCTCTGACAATAACTTAAAAGAGATGTTCCTCCCCGAAGAGAGGAACAAAAGCGGCTTACTTAACCGGACGCAGCGCAGGGAACAGGATAACGTCGCGGATGGTGTGACTGTTGGTGAACAGCATAACCATACGGTCGATACCAATGCCCAGACCGGCCGTAGGCGGCAGGCCGTGCTCAAGCGCAGTAACGTAATCTTCATCGAAGAACATCGCTTCGTCGTCGCCTGCATCTTTTGCAGAAACCTGGTCAGCAAAGCGCTGCGCCTGGTCTTCCGCATCATTCAGCTCCGAGAAGCCGTTACCGATTTCACGGCCGCCGATAAAGAACTCGAAGCGATCGGTGATCTCGGGGTTTTCGTCATTACGACGCGCCAGCGGGGAGACTTCTGCCGGGTATTCAGTGATAAAGGTCGGCTGAATCAGGTGGCTTTCCGCCACCTCTTCGAAGATCTCGGTCACTACGCGGCCCAGGCCCCAGCTCTTCTCAACTTTGATGCCGATGGAAGCCGCGATTTCCAGCGCTTTGCCCATATCATCCAGATCCGCAATGTCTGTTTCCGGACGGTATTTTTTGATAGCTTCGCGCATGGTGAGTTTTGCGAACGGCTGGTCGAAATCAAAAATCTCTTCGCCGTACTGCACCTGCGCGGTACCCAGCACTTCATGCGCAAGCGTACGGAACAGGGATTCGGTCAGCTCAATCAGATCTTTGTAATCCGCATATGCCATATAGAGTTCCATCATGGTGAACTCTGGGTTGTGACGCGGAGAAATACCTTCGTTACGGAAGTTACGGTTAATTTCGAACACGCGCTCGAAGCCGCCCACTACCAGGCGCTTCAGATAGAGCTCTGGCGCGATACGCAGGTACATGTCGATGTCCAGCGCATTGTGGTGGGTGATGAACGGACGTGCCGCAGCGCCGCCGGGAATCACCTGCATCATCGGCGTTTCGACTTCCATAAAGCCGCGGCCAACCATGAAGTTACGAATGCCGGACATAATCTGCGAACGCACTTTAAAGGTGTTACGGGATTCGTCGTTGGAGATCAGATCCAGGTAACGCTGGCGATAGCGTGCTTCCTGATCCTGCAGGCCGTGGAATTTATCCGGCAGAGGACGCAGGGCTTTGGTCAGCAGCCGCAGCTCGGTACAGTGAATGGACAGCTCGCCGGTTTTAGTTTTAAACAGCTTGCCGCGCGCGCCGAGGATATCGCCGAGATCCCATTTTTTGAACTGCTCGTTGTAGATGCCTTCTGGCAAGTCGTCACGGGCGACGTACAGCTGAATACGGCCGCCAACGTCCTGCAGCGTCACGAAAGACGCTTTACCCATGATGCGACGGGTCATCATGCGGCCGGCAACGGTCACTTCGATGTTAAGATCTTCGAGCTCTTCGTTTTCTTTACCGTCAAAGTCTGCGTGCAGAAGGTCAGAGGTATGTTGACGACGGAAGTCGTTCGGGAAGGCGATGCCCTGCTCGCGCAGGCCAGCCAGCTTCTCACGGCGGGTTTTGAGTTCATTATTAAGATCGACTGCCGCTTCGGTGCCCTGTGCTTGTTGTTCAGACATGTTGGTTCCTCATAACCCTGCTTTCAAACTTGCTTCGATAAATTTGTCCAGATCGCCATCCAGTACCGCCTGCGTGTTGCGGGTTTCAACCCCGGTACGCAAGTCTTTGATACGGGAATCATCAAGGACGTAAGAACGAATCTGGCTGCCCCAGCCGATATCCGATTTGTTATCTTCCGCCGCCTGCTTCTCAGCATTTTTCTTCTGCATTTCCAGCTCGTATAGCTTCGCTTTCATCTGCTTCATGGCCTGATCTTTGTTCTTATGCTGCGAACGGTCGTTCTGGCACTGGGTCACGGTGTTGGTCGGAATGTGGGTAATACGCACCGCAGATTCTGTACGGTTAACGTGCTGACCGCCCGCGCCTGACGCGCGGTATACGTCGATGCGCAGATCGGCCGGGTTGATTTCGATATCAATGTCGTCATCCACTTCCGGATAGACGAAAGCGGAGCTAAAGGAGGTATGGCGACGGCCGCCGGAGTCAAACGGGCTCTTACGAACCAGACGATGCACCCCGGTTTCGGTACGCAGCCAGCCAAAAGCGTATTCGCCCTGAATACGGATAGTCACGGACTTGATGCCCGCCACTTCGCCTTCGGACTCTTCGATGATTTCAGTCTTGAACCCGCGCGCTTCGGCCCAGCGCAGATACATACGCATCAGCATGCTTGCCCAGTCCTGCGCTTCGGTGCCGCCGGAGCCCGCCTGGATGTCGATGTAGCAGTCGGCGCTGTCGTAATCGCCTGAGAACATGCGACGGAACTCAAGCTGCGCCAGTTTGGCTTCCAGCTGATCCAGCTCAACAACGGCTTCGTTGAAGGTTTCTTCGTCGTCGGCCTCAATGGCCAGCTCCAGCAAACCGGAAACGTCGTCCAGCCCCTGGGACATTTGGTCTAAGGTTTCGACAATCGCTTCCAGCGCGGAACGCTCTTTACCCAGCGCCTGCGCGCGTTCAGGTTCGTTCCACACGTCAGGCTGTTCCAGCTCTGCGTTTACTTCTTCCAGGCGCTCTTTCTTGGCATCGTAGTCAAAGATACCCCCTAAGAACGTCGCTGCGCTCGGTGAGATCCTGGATGCGGTTTTTTACCGGATTAATTTCAAACATGCTTAATTTCTTATGTTGATGTCAGAAGACGGAATGCGATCGTAAACCGGAAAGTTTACCGGAATTACGCTGCACTTTGTAGCACTGGTTGGCGTTAAATCGGCCAGAGGTGGTCTATCAAAAGCTGCACTGTTCTGTTGCCGCGAAACTCGTTTACATCGAGCTTATAGGCCAGCTCCACTTCGCGCACGCTGTTGTCTGGCCAGCAGGTGGTATCGACGTTAAACGCGATGCCGTCCAGCAGCGGGCCGCCGCCCAGCGGTTCAACCATCACTTTAAGATGACGCTCCCCCACCAGGCGCTGTTGCAACAGACGGAACCTGCCGTCGAATAACGGCTCCGGGAACATCTGTCCCCATGGCCCGGCATCGCGCAGCATTTCGGCAACCTCCAGCGTCATCTCCTGTGGCGCAAGCGGCCCATCGGACCAAATCTCCCCTTGCAGCAGGGCAGGATCGAGCCATTCGCCCACCAGCTCGCCGAAGCGCCGGCTGAACTCCTCGAAACGCTTTTCTTCCAGCGATAATCCCGCCGCCATGGCATGGCCGCCAAATTTTAACATCAGGCCGGGATGCAGCGTATCCAGCCGCTCCAGGGCATCGCGCATATGCAGCCCCTGAATCGAACGCCCGGAGCCTTTAAGCGTACCGTCGCCGGCTGGCGCAAAAGCTATTACCGGACGGTTGAAGCGTTCTTTAATACGCGAGGCAAGGATGCCGACTACGCCCTGATGCCATTCGGGATGATACATCGCAAGGCCATAAGGCAGCTCTTCGTTGCCGCGCTCCAGCTTTTCGCACAAGGTCAGCGCTTCCATCTGCATGCCCTGCTCTATCTCTTTGCGCGTCTGATTAAGCGCATCAAGTTCGTTAGCCAGCATGCGCGCCTCGCCGATGTTGTCGCTTAGCAGAAGCGCCACGCCGACGGACATATCGTCCAGGCGCCCCGCCGCGTTCAGACGCGGCCCCAGGGCAAAGCCCAGATCGCTGGCCGCCAGTTTGTGCGGTTCACGGTTGGCGACCTCAAGCAGCGCCAGAACGCCAGGACGGCATTTTCTTGCGCGAATCCTGCTCAGGCCCTGCCAGGTCAGAATGCGGTTATTGGTATCCAGCGGTACGACGTCCGCCACCGTGCCCAGAGCCACCAGATCCAGCAGTTCCGCCAGATTGGGGATCGCAAGACCGTGCTGCTCGAACCAGCCGCAGCCGCGCAAATGCGCGCGCAGCGCGAGCATCAGGTAAAACGCAACGCCTACGCCCGCGAGTGATTTGGACGGAAAGTCACAGTCAACCAGGTTTGGGTTAATGATGGCTTCCGCCGCCGGAAGCGCCGTGCCGGGCAGGTGGTGATCGGTTACGATCACCGGAATGCCCAGCTCGTGCGCACGTTCAACGCCGCTATGGGATGAAATACCGTTATCAACCGTCAGAATCAGCTGCGCACCGCGGGCATGGGCCTGATCCACCACTTCCGGGCTTAAACCATAGCCATCGTCAAAACGGTTCGGCACCAGATAACCCACGTTGCTACCGCCGAGGCTACGCAATGCCAGCACGCTTAACGCCGTGCTGGTTGCGCCATCCGCATCAAAATCGCCGACGACGATAATGCGCAGCCCTTCACGAAAAGCGTTGTGCAGGATGGCAACGGCTTGTTCCATGCCGTTAAGCTGCTGCCAGGGCAGCATCCCTTTTACGCTGCGCTCCAGATCTTGTTCGCCACGCACCCCGCGGCTGGCGTAGAGGCGTTTTAACAGCGGAGGTAAACCCGCCGGTAAGACCGCCGCGTCATCCACGGCCCGGCGGCGAAGTTGCGTTTGCTTTTTCACCCGTTATTGACCACTTACTTTGCTCAGCTGCTGGTGCGCATCCAGCATTTGTTTCATCTCTTTTGGCCCCTGATAGCCGGGAATCACCGTTCCGTTGCTCAGCACGATAGCTGGCGTACCCTGCACGCCGTATTGCACGCCGAGGTTGTAGTGATTAGCGATGTTGGTTGCACAGCTCGCAGCGGGCACCGCATCGCCTTTCATCGCGGCATCAAACGCTTTATTGCGATCTTTTGCACACCAGATGGATTTCATGTCGCTTTCTGTCTGGCTTTGCAGCCCCTGACGCGGGAAGGCGAGGTAACGCACGGTAATGCCCAGCGCGTTATAGTCTTTCATCTCTTCATGCAGCTTATGGCAATAGCCGCAGGTGATGTCGGTAAACACGGTGATAACGTGTTTTTCCTGCGGCGCCTTATAAACGATCATCTCTTTTTCAAGCGCGTTCAGCTTGCCTGTCAGCAGTTGATTGGTGACGTTTACCGGCTGCGCGCCGCTGACATCGTACAGCGGGCCCTGAATAATGTGCTTGCCGTCTTCCGTCACGTACAGCACGCCGCTGTCGGTCAGGACGGTTTTCATTCCGGCAACGGGAGCGGCCTGCACCTCCGCGCTCTGCACGCCCAGCTTCGCCAGCGACTGTTTGATTGCCGCATCGTCAGCCTGAGCAAAACCGGAGACGGATGCCGCCAATAGCGAGAGCAGCAAAAGACCTTTTTTCATCATGATTCCTTTATTCTGGCACTCACGCCCGCGGGTGGTGCTGTTGATGTAGCTGACGTAAACGTTCGGTCGCTACATGAGTATAAATTTGTGTTGTGGACAAATCGCTGTGTCCAAGGAGCATCTGTACGACACGTAAATCCGCGCCGTGGTTCAGCAAATGCGTGGCAAAAGCGTGGCGCAGGACGTGCGGAGAAAGCTTTTCGCTATCGATTCCTGCAGTTACCGCATAATGCTTGATGCGGTGCCAGAACGTTTGCCTGGTCATCTGCTGCGCCCGCTGGCTGGGAAACAGCACGTCGAGAGACTGCCCGTTTAACAGCCAGGGACGACCGTGCTCAAGATAGCTTTCCAGCCAGTAGACCGCTTCTTCGCCCAGCGGCACCAGACGCTCTTTATTCCCCTTGCCAATAACCCGCACCACGCCCTGACGCAGACTGATGTCGCTCA
The DNA here is from genome assembly GCF_051307055.1 of Dryocola sharpae. GTDB lineage: Bacteria > Pseudomonadota > Gammaproteobacteria > Enterobacterales > Enterobacteriaceae > Dryocola. Next base: position 3,530,198 of record NZ_CP149994.1, read on the forward strand.
TCGATAAGCCCACCAGCTCAGACACGCGCAGGCCGGTAGCATACAATAATTCCAGCATCGCTTTATCGCGTAACTCGATGGGCTGGTCGAGGCAGGGCGCCTGGAGCAGACGTTCAACCTGTGCTTCGCTAAGATCTTTCGGTAAGCGCTGCGGCAATTTGGGTGAAGAAAGCAAAGCGCTCGGATCGTCATCGCGCGCTTTTTCACGGTAGAGATACTGAAACAGACGACGGATAGCGCTTAACATGCGTGCGGAGCTCGTGGCTTTATAGCCCCCTTCCAGACGCTCGGCAAACAGGGACTGGAGATCGCCCGCCTGCACCGTCAACAGCGTTAAGCTGTGACGCGCCAGCCATTCCGCAACCATTTTCAAATCGCGGCGATACGAGTTTAGCGTGTTCTCAGCCAGATTTTTTTCGAGCCAAAGCGCATCAAGAAATTGTTCAATACGGGCCAGATCCTGTTCCACCGGTGCCTCACTTATGCCTGAGTTACGTCCATTATGCATGATGCGTAATGGGATCTGGTACACTTGCCAGCCTGCACGTTATTAAATGAGTTGTTATCGCTATGAACATTGGCCTTTTTTATGGCTCCAGCACCTGCTACACCGAAATGGCTGCCGAAAAGATTCGTGACATCATCGGCCCGGATCTGGTGACGCTGCATAACTTAAAAGATGACTCCCCCGCGCAAATGGAACGCTACGATGTGCTGATCCTCGGCATCCCGACGTGGGATTTCGGCGAACTGCAGGAAGACTGGGAAGCCGTCTGGGCGCAGTTAGATGACCTGAACCTGGCAGGCAAGCTGGTCGCTCTGTACGGGATGGGCGATCAGCTAGGCTACGGCGAATGGTTCCTTGACGCGCTGGGTATGCTGCACGACAAACTGGCTCCCCGCGGCGCGCAGTTTATCGGTTACTGGCCAACCGAAGGCTATGAGTTCACGAGCGCTAAACCTGTTATTGCCGATGGGCAACTGTTTGTTGGCCTCGCGCTGGATGAAACCAACCAGTACGATCTGAGCGATGAACGCCTTCAGAGCTGGTGCGAGCAAATTCTGGGCGAAATGGCTGACAGGTTCGCCTGACGAGTACCTAAGCCTGGCCGCTACCGCTCGCCTGCTGTTGCAAAATCAGGCGGCGTAAATCCCGCCACTCACCGCTATCCATGCTGTCGGCCGCCAGCCACAAATGCTGGCTGCGGGTTTTGCGCATCTGGCGGATTCGCAGCATCATGCCGCTGCGCAACATCCACGGCGTGCCGACTATTTCCCACTCTTTGTCCTGCCACTTCAGGTGATAGTTGGTCAGCAGTTTAATCTCACCCTGAGTCGCATGAATCCGACGCTGGCTGCGCACGCTGTCAAAAACGACCAGAGAAAGTAAAAGCATCCAGAGCAGCGTATAGCTCATTGGCCACGGCAGAAGCAGCACCACCAGCGCCAGCAGCCCGTGGGCGAACAGGGATAACCACTGCGCCCGCCAGGAGACGCGAAGATCAGATTGCCACAGGACCACGTTCTCTATTCCGTGTTTGGATAAGCTTCACCATACGCTGCAACGCTGAGTCTGCCGGTTCGCCATGATTCATCAACCAGTTAAAGAGGTCGGGATCATCACATTCCAGAAGGCGGATAAATAGCTGCTTATCCTCGTCGCTTAACGTCTCATATTCATACTCAAAGAACGGCATAATCGAAATATCGAGCTCGCGCATTCCGCGGCGGCACGCCCAGTGAATTCGGGCTTTGTTATTGATATCCATCTGCTCTTTCCTGCTTAAATGACGTGTAAGATACGAGTGTTAGTGTAACTTGTTTTCGTCGTGCGTATTACCTGAATGTTGCTATCTGCGCATTAACTCTGGAGAAAGAGTCGCAATGCGACATCGTTGCATTTGCTCTGCGAGGTAACTCGAAACGGCACAATTCGCCTCATCAAACTGCTTGCATTGGCGAGCGGCTCTTTTACCATTAACCTCATTCACCCGTTGGATAACCCAGGACAAAATATGGCTTTCAACCCGTTTCCTCCCCGTCAACCTACAGCCGCGGCTCGCCTGCCGCTGACGCTGATGACCCTTGATGACTGGGCGCTAGTAAACGTGACTGGCGCAGACGCTGAAAAGTACCTGCAAGGGCAGGTTACCGCCGACGTAGCACAGCTGGGATCCAATCAACATCTGCTTTGCGCCCACTGCGACGCCAAAGGCAAGATGTGGAGCAACCTGCGCCTGTTCCATCGCGGCGAAGGCTTTGCTTTTATCGAACGTCGCAATCTCCATGAAGCGCAGCTGACGGAACTGAAAAAATACGCCGTGTTCTCAAAGGTGACGATGACGCCTGACAGCGAAAGCGTGCTGCTGGGGCTTGCTGGTTTTCAGGCTCGCGCAGCGCTGGCACCGCTTTTTGCGGCCCTGCCGGATGAAGAAAATCCAGTCGTCCAGGACGGCGCCACTACCCTTTTGTGGTTCAACCTGCCTGCCGAACGGTTCATGTTAGTCACTGATGCCGCCACGGCGCAGACGCTGCTCGAAAAACTACGCGGGGAAGCACAGCTTAATGACAGCCAGCAGTGGCTGGCGCTGGATATTGAAGGCGGCCTGGCGGTGATTGATAGCGTCAACAGCGCTCAATTTATCCCACAGGCGACAAACCTTCAGGCTCTGGGCGGCATTAGCTTTAAAAAAGGTTGTTATACCGGGCAGGAAATGGTGGCACGCGCGAAGTTTCGCGGGGCTAACAAACGCGCGCTCTGGTATCTCGCAGGCAGCGCTTCCCGCCTGCCGGAAGCCGGCGAAGATCTTGAGATGAAAATGGGCGATAACTGGCGTCGTACCGGCACCGTGCTTGCCGTAAGCCGGCTGGACGATAGCCGCGTGCTTATTCAGGCCGTCATGAATAACGATCTCGAACCGGACGCCGTCTTCCGCGTACGGGAAGATAGCGGCAGCGAGCTGGCTATCGAGCCGCTGCCTTATTCACTCGAAGAGCGTTAAAAATCTGGCATGCCCCTCTACCGCAGGGGCATTAAGCATTAGTGAATGTATAAATAGATAGCGAGAAAGTGGCATAAGCTGCCGCCGAGTACAAAGCCATGCCAGATTGCATGGTTATAAGGGATGCGCTTGCAGACGTAAAAAATAACGCCCAGCGAGTAAATCACCCCGCCCGCGGCCAGCAGCGCCACGCTGCCCGCATCCAGCTTCATCGCCAGCTGATAGACCACCGCAAGCGACAGCCAGCCCATCAATAAATAGGTTAACAGCGACAGCACCTTGAAACGGTGCGCAATGGTCAGCTTAAAAAGAATGCCGGCCAGCGCCAGTCCCCAGATAACCACCATCATGCCGTGGGCAAAAGGCGAATCCAGCCCGACGAGCAAGAAAGGAGTATAGGTACCGGCGATAAGCAGATAGATGGCGCAGTGGTCAAATTTCTTAAGCCAGCGCTTCGCGCGCTGATGGGGAACGGCATGGTAAAGCGTGGAGGCCAGGAACAGCAAAATCATGCTGCCGCCGTAAAGGCTGTAGCTGGCGATCGCCATGGCGCTGGCGTTGGCGGCGACAGCCTGAACCAGCAACAGCACCAGCCCGACAATCCCGAACACCAGCCCGATACCGTGACTGATACTGTTGGCTATTTCCTCAGCCAGTGAATATCCAGGTGCTTTGATTGGTTTGTCAGCCATAAGGCTACTCCAGGTAAGACTTAAGATGAAAAATGCAGCACGGCTAGCATAGCTGAGAATGATTCCAGTAAACACGTGTACGCTAAAATAAATCTGTCAGCGGCGTGAGACACACCTGTACAATTTTCCTGTCTGTTTAAAATAGCTGGAGAATAGCCATGACCCTTCATGCCTTTGGCGCGATGAGCGACGTTATTGCCTTTCTGATGGAGATCGACAAGCTCAAACTTGTTGAGCGTCGGACGAAGATTATCGGCCATGAGCGACAGGAAAATTCCGCCGAGCACAGCTGGCATTTTGCCGTTGCGGCGATGAGCCTTGCCCCTTTTGCCCCTGCGGAAGTCGCTATTTCGCGGGTGGTGCAAATGGCGCTGCTGCATGACATTGTGGAAATCGATGTGGGCGATGTGCTGGTTTATGATGTGGCCGCACGCGAAGCCATAGCCGAAAAGGAAGCGGCGGCGGCGACGCGCCTGTTTGGTTTATTACCCGAGCCGCAAAACCGCGAATTTCTCGGGCTCTGGCTGGAATACGAAGCGGGGATAAGCGCCGATGCCCGCTTTGCCGGCGCGCTGGATCGTATTTTGCCTGTATTGCAGAATCTGCATAACGAGGGGCGAAGCTGGCGTGAAAATAATATCTCTCTTGCGCAGGTGTTAACCCGCAACGCCCGGGTGGGCGAAAGCTGGCCGGAATTATGGCAACATGTCGTCAGCCATTTATATGCTGCGCAGGAAAAAGGCTGGCTGCGCTAAACTCCCTTACCGGCTCACGGCTGAAACTTCAGGAAGATGTACGATGTTTACTCACGCAGCAATTGCTAATCTCAACGGCCTGGAAATGATGGTCTATAACTATGTCATTAAAAACCGTGACAAAGTAATGTACATGACTATCCGCGAGCTGGCCGACGGCGCGGGCGTTTCCACCACTACCGTGCTGCGCTTTTGCCGCAAGCTGAACTGCGACGGCTACTCCGAGTTTCGCGTACGCTTTAAATTATATCTGGAACAAAACGATGAGCCGTTGGTTAATTTTGGCCCCAGCGAAATAATTAGCTTTTTCAGAAGTACCAATAATGAAGAATTTGATAATTTAATCGACCATGCGGTCGATATTATTTGTTCTTCAGAACGAATTATATTCGTCGGCGCGGGAACCTCCGGCGCTTTGGCAAAATATGGCGCACGCTTCTTTTCGAACGTGGGGAAATTCAGCAACCATATCGACGATCCTTATTTCCCGGTCACCAGTGATATGGCGAAAAACGCGCTGGCTATTGTGCTTTCTGTTTCAGGCGAGACGGAAGAGATCCTGCGCTTTGCCAGCCAGTTTAGCCTTCACAACTGTAAGGTGATGTCGATTACCAGCCACGAAAACTCAGCGCTGGCAAAGCTCGCCGATTTTAATATTTCCTGGCATATTCCGCTGACGCGGGTAGCTGGCGTCTACGATATTACCACGCAAATCCCCGTTATTTATATTTTAGAGACCATTGGCCGTAAGCTGGCGAAAAAAATGGCGTAAAAAAACAGCCTGTTTTTTATATGTGACAAATCACGGAGCGGCTGATTTGTTATATCGTGACAATTATCCCTCCTTTGTTAGACTCCGAGGCAGAGTTTATTAACGTAACGCCAGCTTGTGATCTATCGCACATTATCATTGGCGCTAACAGCGGGATAAAAAATATGAAAAAACTGACTTTGCCAGAAGACTTTTTATGGGGCGGCGCGGTTGCCGCGCACCAGGTAGAAGGCGGATGGAATAAAGAAGGCAAAGGCCCGAGCATCTGCGACGTGCTGACAGGCGGCGCACACGGCGTTCCTCGCGAAATCACTCAGGAAGTTATTCCCGGTAAATATTACCCGAACCATGAAGCCATCGACTTTCACGGGCGTTACAAAGAAGATATCAGGCTGTTTGCCGAAATGGGCTTTAAGTGTTTTCGCACCTCCATTGCCTGGACGCGCATTTTCCCGCAGGGCGACGAGCAGCAGCCAAACGAAGAAGGTCTGAAATTCTACGACGAGATGTTCGACGAGCTGTTGAAGTACAATATCGAACCGGTCATCACCCTCTCCCACTTTGAAATGCCTCACCATCTGGTTACGGAATACGGCGGCTGGACTAATCGTAAAGTCGTTGATTTCTTTGTTCGCTTTGCTGAAGTGGTCTTCGAGCGCTACAAGAGCAAAGTGAAATACTGGATGACCTTTAACGAGATCAATAACCAGCGTAACTGGCGCGCGCCTCTGTTCGGCTACTGCTGCTCCGGCGTGGTTTACACCGAACACGACAACCCGGAAGAGGTGATGTATCAGGTTCTGCATCACCAGTTCGTGGCAAGCGCCATGGCGGTGAAAATCGGCCATCGCATTAACCCGGAGATGCAAATCGGCTGCATGCTGGCGATGGTGCCGCTCTACCCATTCTCCTGCAAGCCCGAAGATGTCATGTACGCTCAGGAGTCTATGCGCGAGCGCTATGTCTTTACGGACGTTCAGCTGCGCGGTTACTACCCGTCTTACGTGCTGAATGAGTGGGAACGCCGCGAGTTCAGTATCAAAATGGAAGCGGGCGACGAGCAAATCCTGCGTGAAGGCGTGTGCGATTACCTCGGCTTCAGCTACTATATGACTAACGCGGTGAAAGCGGATGGCGGCACGGGCGACGCGCTGTCAGGTTTCCAGGGCAGCGTGCCAAACCCGCACGTTAAAGCTTCCGACTGGGGCTGGCAGATTGACCCTGTCGGCCTGCGCTACGCGCTGTGTGAACTGTACGAACGCTACCAGAAGCCGCTGTTTATCGTCGAGAACGGCTTTGGCGCTTACGATAAGGTCGAGGCAGACGGCTCCATTAATGATGATTACCGCATCGATTATCTGAAAGCACACGTTGCAGAGATGATGAAAGCGGTCACCTGGGATGGCGTCGATCTGCTGGGCTACACCCCGTGGGGCTGCATCGACTGCGTTTCATTCACCACTGGCCAGTACAGCAAACGCTACGGCTTTATCTATGTAAACAAGCACGACGACGGCACCGGCGATATGTCCCGCTCCCGTAAAAAAAGCTTTAACTGGTATAAAGAAGTCATCGCCAGCAACGGCGAGAACCTGTAGGCAGGTTGTACCGTCACGCTGGATAAGGCGAGGTAAAAGGGGGTGGCGCTTACGCTTATCCATCCTACGCACGCTTTCCCAATAACGGGAAAGCGTTTCCTCGCCCGGCTGAACATCTCACATCAGGTAAGCGAAGCGTCACCCGACCTGTATTTTGTACGGCCTCAAACCGGCAGGGCAAAGCGGAAACAGGCGCCGTTGTCAGGTTTTTCCACAAGCGTAATGTCGCTGCCGTGAAGCTGCAGCATCTGGCGCACGATCATCAATCCCAGGCCGCCGACCCGCAGCCGTGACTGGCTGGCGATAGACGGGCGAACGAACAGCCCTTCTTTCAGCTCCTGCGGAATACCGGGCCCGTTATCGCTCACCTGCACCAGCACTTTCCCGCCCTCTTTCCACAAACGCACCGATATGACGCCGCCTTCCGGCGCGTGGCGAACGGCATTGTCCAGGAGGTTGGTCAGCACGCGTTCGATCATCGCCAGATCGGCATCTATCAGCGGCAAATCAGGTTGAATATCGGCCAGCATCTGCTGTCGCCGGGTTTGCGCCGCCAGCTCAAATTTCTGAAACACATCCTGTAAAAGCTCGCCCAGAGAAAAGTGTTCTTTTTGCGGTTTCACCACGCCATATTCCAGGCGCGCCAGTTCAAAAAGCGACTGCGCAAGCGCCCCGACTTTCTGGCTCTGCCCGAGCGCGATTTCGAGATAGCGTTTTTTATCCGCATCGGAAAGCGTCGCCGACATCACGGATAAGCTTTCCAGATAGCCATGCAGGGAGGTTAACGGCGTACGTAAGTCATGAGAGATATTGGCGATAAACTCACGGCGCAGCTGATCCTGCTGCGATAAACGATGCCACTGTTCGGCAATGCGTCGCGCCATGGTGATAACGCCCTGGCGCAGAAGACTAATCTCGTCGTTGCCCTTGTCTTGCTGCAGCGGCAGCGCGGCCATCGCCCGCATCTCTTCCATGCCGCCGGTTTCCAGAGCGCGGACCTGATGAGAAAGCTCGCGCAGCGGACGAGTTATCCACCGGAATGCCAGCCCGCCCACAATCAGCCCCAGCAGAGCAACCAGGCTGATGGAAAGCAGAACAATTTTCAGCAGGGCGGTAAATTGCGCATCGCTGTTTAACGCGCTGTAATTCTCGCCCAGCAGAATAACGTACAGATAACCTTCGACCTGCCCGTTCTGGCGCATCGGCGCCACGCTAAAGACTTTCCTGCCGTCGAGGCTGCGCGGATCGTCGCCGTAAACCGGATATTGCCGGGTGCTTAACGCCGTTAGTATCGGCTGTAAATCGACACGCTCGCGCTTCAGGTGCCCAACCGGCGCGCCGTCGCCAACAATGTTACCCTGATTATCCAGCAGATAAACTTCAACGCTGGGGTTTACGGCCATCAGATGGTCAAACAGCCTGCGTACGGAGGCCTTATTGAGCCCATCCTGCCCAAGCAGCGGATAGCTTTGGTTGATATGCTGCGCCAGATCGCCGGAAAGCTGCTGAATGACCGCCTGGCTGTACTGCGTGCTGGTACGCACCTGTAGCCAGCCCAGCAGCGCGCATGATGTCAGGAGCAAGAGCGCAAAAATCAGCGTCAGGCGCTGGGAGAGGGTAAAAGTTCGCATGGTTTACTCGCGCGGCTGTGCGGTGAATTTATAGCCTTTTCCCCAGACGGTACGAATAAAATTCGGCTCCGCCGGATTGTCTTCAATCTTGATCCGCAGGCGATTGATATGCGTATTGACCGTGTGTTCGTAGCCTTCGTGCTCATATCCCCACACCTGGTTAAGCAAGTTGAGGCGGGAAAAAACTTTATCCGGATTCCTGGCAAAGAAATAGAGTAGGTCGAACTCGCGCGGCGTGAGTTCAACCGTAAGGTGGTTAAGCTGCACATCGCGAGCCAGCGGATCTATGGTGAGCGCGCCGAAGGTGAGCGTGCCCGCATCAAGGCGCAGGTTCTGGCTCATGGCTTCCTGGCGGCGAAACAGCGCTTTGACGCGCGCCACCAGTTCCAGCATAGAGAATGGCTTAGCAAGATAGTCATCCGCGCCAAGCTCAAGGCCGAGCACCCTGTGCGTTTCGCTGGAGCGGGCGCTGATCATAATGATTGGCGTATAGCGCGTCATGGTGCGGGCAAAGCGGCAAATTTCCAGGCCATCCACGCCGGGCAGCATCAGGTCGAGGATTAACGCATCCCATCCGCCCTGCTTAAGCTTTTCCAGTCCGATATTCCCGTCTGCGGCATGGGTTATTGCAAAACCCTCCTCCCGCAGATGCAGTTGCAAAAGCTCAGCAATGTTCTCATCGTCTTCCACGATAAGCAGCTTTTTGTTCTGACTCACTTCTTAACCCCACATGCGCCGCATAGTGAAAGTCTACACAACTTGCCGCCGGGAAGTTGTCACATTTTATTTAACTTTGCGTGAGGCATTGGGGAATAAATCTGGCCAATACTGGCGTTATGGCATCGCCGGCAAGCAGCGCGATGCAGCCGTCCGGCCGCTATCCGTTTGCTATGGCTGCGTTTAACGGCCGGTTAAGCGGTAGTTAAAACTTCTCACCTATCAAAAGGTAAATATCATGAAAAAACTCTACGCTGCTTTTATGTGCTCCGCGCTGGCATTGGGAATGGCGGGTGCAAATGCTGCCGACGCTATGAATAAAGATAATATGTCGAAAGATAAAATGGGCATGACCCACGACTGCAATAAAGACGGCATGAAAAAAGATTGTATGACGAAGGATTCAGCGCCGGCGCAGGATATGAATAAAGGCAGTATGCCGAAGGACGACATGTCTAAAGATACTATGAAGAAAAACTAATATAACAGCAGCCCGGTCAACGCGCAGCTGGCGTTACCCGGGCCGTTGCTTTATTTTCCACCGGCCAGATCGATAAAGCTGCCGGTGACATACGAAGCTTTCTGGCTGAGCAGCCAGGCAATGGCCTCGGCCACTTCTTCCGGCTGTCCGCCACGCTGCATCGGCAGGGAAAACTTCACGCGATCGACCCGCCCGGCCTCGCCGCCCGACGCGTGCATATCGGTATAGATAAAGCCGGGGCGCACGCCGTTAATGCGAATACCCTGCGCCGCAACCTCCAGCGACAGCCCGGTAGTCAGCGTGTCTATCGCTCCTTTTGAGGCAGCGTAATCGACATACTCCCCCGGCGCTCCCAGGCGTGCCGCAGCGGAAGAGACGTTAACAATCGCACCACCTTCCCCGCCATGGCGATAAGCCATGCGCTTGACCGCTTCACGGCAGCAAAGAAAGTAACCGGTAACGTTAGTTGCCAGTACGCGGTTAATACGATCCGCCGTCAGGTTTTCGATGGTGGATTGCTGGAAGAGAATACCCGCGTTGTTGACCAGCGCGGTGAGTGGGCCAAAAGCACGGTCGATTTCAGCAAACATCGCCAGCACCTGTAGCTCATCGGCGATATCTGCTTTGATAGCCATCGCTTCGCCGCCCGCGTCACGAATAGCGTTCACCACCTCATCGGCGGCCTGTTTGTTACGCAGATAGTTAACGACAACCTTATAGCCGGAGCGCGCCAGCAGAATGGCGGTTGCTCTGCCGATGCCGCGGCTGCCGCCGGTGACGAGTGCCACACTCATTTTTACCTCCGAATGGACAGATGATAAAAAGGGCGCCCGGGCGCCCTTTCAGGTGGATGGCGCTGCCGCTTATCCACCCTATAATGTTCTACTCTACGGTATCACACGGGCGGATAAGTCCGCGCCATCCGCCGCCGACTTTACTGATAGTCGCTCATCGGCACGCAGGAGCAGAACAGGTTACGGTCGCCATACACATCGTCCAGACGTTTAACGGTCGGCCAGTATTTGTTGCCGTGGCCGGTCGGGAAGACGGCCAGTTCGCGGGTGTAGGGATGCGTCCACTCGGCCACAATTTCGTCCTGCGTATGCGGCGCGTTCACCAGCGGGTTGTCTTCCAGCGGCCACTCCCCACGCGCTACGCGATCGATTTCGGTACGGATGGTGAGCATGGCGTCGATAAAGCGGTCCAGCTCCAGCTTGCTTTCCGATTCCGTTGGCTCAACCATTAGCGTACCCGCAACCGGGAAGGACATGGTTGGCGCATGGAACCCGAAGTCAATCAGCCGTTTAGCGATATCAAGCTCGCTGATGCCGGTCTCTTCCTTCAGCGGACGAATATCGAGGATGCATTCGTGCGCCACGCGGCCGTTTGCGCCGGTATAGAGCACCGGGAAGGCGGACTGCAGGCGGCTGGCGATATAGTTCGCATTCAGGATCGCCACCTGGCTTGCTTTCTTCAGCCCTTCGGCGCCCATCATGCGGATGTACATCCAGCTGATTGGCAGGATCGAGGCGCTGCCGAACGGTGCGGCAGAAACCGCGCCCTGCTGGGTCAGCATCTCTTCAATTTGCACCACGCTGTGGCCCGGTACAAAAGGCGCCAGATGCGCTTTCACGCCGATTGGGCCCATACCCGGACCGCCGCCGCCGTGTGGAATGCAGAAGGTTTTATGCAGGTTGAGGTGCGAAACGTCCGCGCCGATATGGCCAGGCGATGTGATGCCGACCTGGGCATTCATGTTCGCGCCGTCCAGATAGACCTGGCCGCCGTACTGGTAAACAACCTGGCAAACTTCGCGGATGGTTTCTTCGTATACGCCGTGCGTTGACGGATAGGTCACCATGATGCAGGAAAGCTCGGCGCCCGCCTGCTCTGCCTTCGCACGCAGATCCTGAAGATCGATGTTGCCCTGCTTGTCGCACGCAACGACGATCACTTCCATGCCCGCCATTTGTGCGGAGGCCGGGTTGGTGCCGTGCGCGGAACTTGGGATCAGGCAGATATTACGCCCGGCTTCGTTGCGGCTTTCGTGGTAGCGGCGAATCGCCAGCAGGCCAGCATATTCACCCTGCGCGCCAGAGTTTGGCTGCATGCAAAGCGCGTCGTAGCCGGTCAGCTTCACCAGCCAGTCGGACAGCTGGGCAATCATCTGGTGGTAGCCTTCCGCCTGGTTTGCCGGACAGAACGGATGCAGCTCGGCAAATTCCGGCCAGGTGACAGGGATCATTTCCGCCGCGGCGTTAAGCTTCATGGTGCAGGAGCCGAGCGGGATCATCGCCTGGTTGAGCGCCAGATCTTTGCGCTCCAGAGAGTGCATATAGCGCATCATTTCGGTTTCGCTATGATAGCGATTGAACACCGGGTGAGTCAGAATTTCATCTTCGCGCAGCATTGCCGCCGGGATAGAGAGGCTGTCGCCGGCAACGTCCCGATCCAGCTTGTCGATATCCAGACCGTGGTTATCGCCCAGCAGCACGGTGAACAGCGCCTGCACGTCTTCGCGGGTGGTCGCTTCGTCAAGCGTAATGCCTACCGCGCCCAGAATGTCGCTGCGCAGGTTGATTTCGTTTGCTTCGGCACGCGCCAGCACGGCGGCTTTATCGGCCACTTCCACGCATAGCGTGTCGAACCAGTGTTTATGGCGCAGCACCAGGCCGCTCTTTTGCAGGCCAGCGGCAAGAATATCGGTCAGGCGATGAATGCGGCCGGCAATACGTTTCAGGCCAGCCGGGCCGTGGAATACTGCGTACAGGCTGGCAATGTTGGCCAGCAGCACCTGAGAGGTACAGATGTTGGAGTTCGCTTTCTCGCGGCGGATATGCTGCTCGCGAGTCTGCATCGCCATACGCAGCGCGGTGCGGCCGGCAGCGTCGCGAGAAACGCCGATGATACGACCCGGCATGGAACGTTTGAATTCGTCACGCGCGGCGAAGAATGCCGCATGCGGGCCGCCGTAGCCCATCGGCACGCCAAAGCGCTGCGCGGAGCCGAAGACGATGTCTGCGCCCTGTTTACCCGGCGCGGTAAGCAGCACCAGCGACATAAAGTCAGCGGCCACGCTTACCACTACTTTACGTTGTTTTAACTCTTCGATGAGCGCGCTGTAATCGTGCACTTCGCCGGTGGTGCCAACCTGTTGCAGCAGCACGCCGAACACGTCCTGATGATCCAGCACTTTTGCTGCCTCATCGACAATCACGTCAAAACCGAAGGTTTCCGCACGGGTACGCACCACGTCCAGCGTCTGCGGATGAATGTCCGCCGCCACGAAGAAACGGTTGGCGTTCTTCAGTTTGCTTACGCGCTTAGCCATCGCCATGGCTTCTGCGGCGGCGGTGGCTTCATCAAGCAGCGAGGCGGAGGCGATATCCAGCCCTGTCAAATCCAGCGTTACCTGCTGGAAGTTAAGCAGCGCTTCCAGACGGCCCTGAGAAACTTCCGGCTGATAAGGCGTATAGGCGGTGTACCAGCCCGGGTTTTCCAGCATATTACGCAGAATCACCGGCGGGGTTTGCACCGCGGTGTAACCCATCCCGATGTAGGTTTTGAAACGCTTATTGCGGCTGGCAATGGCTTTGAGTTCAGCCAGCGCGGCGAATTCCGTTGCCGCTTCGCCCACCTGCGGCGGCTGTGCGAGCTGAATATCAGCCGGCACAATAGTGGAAATCAGTTCATTTAAAGAACCTGCTCCCACGGCCTCCAGCATTTCGTGCTGCTGCTGGGCGGAGGGGCCAATGTGGCGATCGATAAACGCTTCGTGATTCTCAAGGCTACGTAAGGACTGGGTCATGAGCGGTGATTCCTGAAAACATGCAGAACTTTAGCGGTGGATGGCGCGATGCTTATCCACCCTACAGAACAAGTCTCGGTGAACATTGTAGGGCGGATGAGCAGAGCGTCACCCGCCAGATACGGTATTACTCGTTTTCTAACAGGGCTTCATACGCGGCGGCATCCAGCAGACCGTCTAATTCGGACTCGTCGCTGGCTTTGATTTTGAAGATCCAGCCGCCGGCGTACGGCTCGCTGTTTACCAGCTCCGGCGTGCCTTCCAGCTCGCTGTTCACGGCGATGATTTCGCCGCTGACTGGCGCATAGATATCGGATGCGGCTTTCACGGATTCCGCAACGGCGCAGTCGTCGCCGGCGCTAACGGTGGCGCCCACTTCTGGCAGATCCACGAACACCATGTCACCGAGCAGCTCTTGCGCGTGCTCGGTGATCCCTACGGTCCAGCAGCCGTCCGCTTCTTTACGCAGCCATTCGTGTTCTTTGCTGTATTTCAGTTCATCAGGCACATTGCTCATTGTTCTTTTCCTCTATCAAAATTTACTGTGCGACGGGTTTACCGGCGCGAACAAAAACAGGTTTAGTGACTTTTACCGGCATTTCGCGGTTGCGGATCTGGACGATGGCGGTATCGCCGATACCTGCCGGTACGCGCGCCAGAGCAATGCTGTAGCCAAGCGTTGGCGAGAAGGTGCCGCTGGTGATAACGCCTTCGCAGACGTTGCCGGATTCGTCGGTGAAACGAACGGGCAGTTCGTTACGCAATACGCCTTTTTCGGTCATGATCAGGCCGACCAGCTTCTCGGTGCCTTTTGCGCGCTGCGCTTCAAGCGCTTCGCGGCCGATAAAATCGCGCTCGGCAGGCTCCCATGCCACCGTCCAGCCCATGTTTGCCGCCAGCGGAGAAACGCCTTCGTCCATTTCCTGGCCGTAGAGGTTCATGCCCGCCTCCAGACGCAGCGTATCACGCGCGCCGAGGCCGCAAGGTTTAACGCCCGCTTCAACAAGCTGCGACCAGAACTCTGCGGCTTTCTCGTTCGGCATGGCAATCTCATAGCCTGCTTCGCCGGTGTAGCCGGTGGTCGCAATAAACAGATCGCCCGCCTGCACGCCAAAGAACGGCTTCATCCCTTCTACCGCTTTGCGCTGCTCGTCGGTGAATAACGTTGCGGCTTTGGCCTGGGCATTCGGCCCCTGCACGGCAATCAAAGAAAGATCGTCTCGTACGGTCGCTTCAACCGCGAAGGGTTCGGCGTGCTGGTTGATCCACGCAAGATCTTTTTCGCGGGTGGCGGAGTTCACCACCAGGCGGAAATAGTCTTCGGTGAAGAAATAGATAATCAGATCGTCGATAACACCGCCGGACGCGTTGAGCATCCCGGTGTAAAGGGCTTTGCCCGGCTGGGTCAGTCTGGCAACGTCGTTGGCTACCAGGTAGCGCAGGAATTCACGGGTACGGCTGCCGTGTAAATCAACGATGGTCATGTGGGAAACATCGAACATGCCCGCATCGGTACGTACCGCGTGGTGTTCATCAATCTGCGAGCCGTAGTGCAGCGGCATCATCCAGCCATGGAAATCCACCATGCGGGCGCCGCAGAGATTATGTTGTTCAAACAAAGGGGTCTGTTGAGCCATCTTTTCCTCTTTAACCAACTGGTTACAGGCGTTTTTACGCTTTGTCTGCCGTCAGAAGAGCCCGGCATCGCCACCGTTCCCGCCAGCGACGCAAACGTTACCTTTGCTCTGAACTTACCACTGAAAGAAGAGGTAAACCATATGGGAAGAGCGGCCATTCCATTAGCTTATGGTCATAACGGGCGCGGCAGCGTGTAGCGTATTCATCTGCAAAAATGCGAGGAAGTACGCATAAAACGGAAGTGTTAAGCGCGGAACTTAGAGTTAGCTAACATTTACGACCATTTCAGAAACAATTTCACTGCGCTCCTGAAAACATCACATTAAAAAATGTAATCCGAAATGAGAGGTGAGATTAGAATATTTCAAATGAGGGAACGCTTTCCCTTCCCGGCTGGCGGCAAGGGAAATGTGACAAGGTTAACGTTATGCTTTAACGCAGCCAGGAAGGTAAATCCTGCAGCCCCATCGCCTGGCGGATCAATTTCTGTTTCACACCGGGCAGGTTGTCCGCAAGCTTCAGCCCGATATCACGCAGCAGCTTTTTCGCTGGATTGCTTCCTGCGAACAAATCGCGAAAGCCCTGCATGCTCGCCAGCATCATTGCCGCGCTATGCTTACGGCTACGCTCGTAGCGCCGCAGATACAGATATTGGCCGATATCCTTGCCCTGGCGATGCGCGCGACGAATTTCATCAATCAGCCCGGCGGCATCCATAAAACCAAGGTTGACGCCCTGCCCGGCCAGCGGATGGATAGTATGCGCCGCATCGCCCACCAGCGCGAGGCGGTGAGCGGCAAAATTACGCGCGTAACGGCCCGTTAGCGGGAAAACCTGGCGCTCGCTTTCAAGGTTGCATAGTCCAAGGCGCATATCAAAGGCTACGCCAAGGGCCTGGTTAAACGCTTCGGGCGCGGCATGCTGCATACGCTCCGCTTCCAGCTGCGGCAACGACCAGACAATCGAGCACAGATGCGTATCGGCAAGCGGCAGGAAAGCCAGAATGCCTTCGCCGTGAAAGACCTGCCGCGCAACAGCCTGATGCGGCTGGGCAGTACGAATGGTGGCGACAAGGGCGTGCTGGTGATAATCCCAGAACGTGAGCGGGATATCGGCCTGCTTTCGCAGCCAGGAGTTTGCGCCGTCGGCCCCTACGACCAGGCGGGCCGTCAGCATTGCGCCATCTTTCAGGGTGATAAAGGCTTCATTTTCACCCCAGGCTACCTGCTGCAGTTCAGCCGGCGCTATCAGTGTGATATCCGGGCACTGCTCCGCCCGCTGCCAGAGCGCATGATGAATTACCGAATTTTCGATAATGTGCCCCAGATGGCTGAAACCATAGGTTTTGTCATCAAAGGTAATCCGCCCGAAGCTGTCCCGATCCCAGACTTCCATGCCGTGATAAACGCTGGCACGCCGGGCGATGATAGCCGGCCAGACGCCAAGGTGAGCCAGCAGTTTTTCGCTGGCAGCGTTTATGGCCGAAACCCGCAGTGCCGGAGGGGCATCGGGGGCCTGCGGCTGCGGAGGCTGACTTTCCAGCACCGCCACGCGAAGACCGCTCCCCTGCAGGCCGCAGGCGACCGCCAGACCCACCATGCCGCCACCAACAATCGCCACATCAACGCTTTGCAAATTGACTCTCCTTTAACGCGCAACCCAGCCAAGGGTGCGCTGTGCCAGCACATCGCGTGCCGGAGTAAAATGTTCCATCGCCATCAGACCAAGATTACGCCCGGCGACCAGCGGCGCCCAACGGTTGGCGAATAAATGCACCAGCCCGTCCGTTACGCCAACGGTAGCGGCTCTATCCAGTGCCCGGCGCTGTTGATATGCTGCCAGAACCGGATAGCTGCCCGGATCCTGCTGCGCCTGCCAGGCGGCCGTCAGCGATTCGGCAAGCGATATGACGTCGCGCAAGCCGAGATTAAAGCCCTGCCCGGCTATCGGATGCAGGGTTTGCGACGCATTGCCAACGAGCGCCACGCGGTGCGAAACCGTTTGTGAAGCGGTAGTCAGCGCCAGCGGATAGATATTACGGACGCCTGCGTGCGTGATACGACCAAGACGCCAGCCAAAAGCACGCTGCAATTCGTTGCAGAATCGCGCGTCATCCCAGCTTTTCACCTCTTCCAGCGCATCCTGCGGATGACACCAGACCAGCGAGCTGCGCCCGCCGGACATTGGCAGCATCGCCAGCGGGCCATACTGCGTGAAACGCTCGAACGCACGGCCATTATGCGGCAGCGCGGTAGTGACGTTCGCAATAGCGGCGATCTGCCGGTAGTCCTCCTGCTGCCAGGTAATACCGCACTGCGCCGCAAGCCCGGAGCGTGAGCCGTCTGCCGCGATTAGCAGCTTGCCTTCCAGCACGGCGCCGTTATCAAGTGCAACGCTAACGCGATGCGCTTCACGAGTGAAGGAAGCTACGCGCTGCGGACAATGCAGCGTGACGCCAGGCGCTTTACGCAACAGCGCAAACAGCCGCTGGCCGACATCATGCAGCTCAACCACCTGCCCCAGCGCGCCAATCTGATAATCTTCCGCCAGGAGAGTGACAAAACCGGCGTGGCCTCGATCGCTCACGTGCACGGAAGTGATTGCGGTTGCACAGGACGAAATCGCAGGCCAGACGCCGATGTTAGTCAACTGCTGGCAGGTGCCCTGCGCCAGCGCAATCGCACGGGCGTCGAAGCCTGGATGAAGCGCTGAGTCAGGCTCGGTTGCTTCTACCAGATGTACCGGCAGCCTGCCGTCCGTCATTTGAGAGAGGGCAAGCGCAAGCGTTGCGCCATTCATGCCGCCGCCGACAATTATCACGCTCATAGCTGACGCGCCGCTGTCATTAAGGCTTCAATATCATCGGCAGATTTCACTACGCTCGTCGTCAGATTTTCATTGCCTTCGGCGGTGATGACTATATCGTCTTCGATACGAATACCGATGCCCCGGTACTCCGCCGGGACATCCGCATCCGGTGCGATGTACAAACCAGGTTCAACGGTAATCACCATGCCCGGCTCAAGCAGCCGGGAACGATCCGGGCCATACGCGCCGACATCGTGTACATCCAGCCCCAGCCAGTGGCTCAGGCCATGCATGAAGAAAGCGCGATGCGCGTTATCGGCGATTAGTTGCTCAACGTCGCCATTGAGAATGCCGAGTTTCACCAGCCCGCTAACCATAATATGGAGCACCTCGCCGGTGACGTCCTGCATTGAGATACCAGGGCGATACAGCTTCAGCGCGGTTTCCAGAGATTCGAGAACGATGTCGTAAATCGCCCGCTGCGGCGCGGTAAATTTACCGCTCACCGGGAAAGTGCGGGTGATGTCGCCCGCATAGCCTTTGTATTCGCAGCCTGCGTCAATCAATACCAGATCGCCGTCGCGCAATTCGCTTTCGTTTTCGGTGTAGTGCAGGATGCAGCCGTTTTCACCGCTGCCAACGATAGTGTTATAGGACGGGTAGCGCGCGCCGTGGCGGGTAAACTCATGCAGAATTTCGCCTTCAAGCTGGTATTCGAATATGCCAGGGCGGCATTTTTGCATCGCACGAGTGTGGGCCAGCGCGGTGATTTCACCTGCGCGGCGCAGCACGGCAATCTCTTCTTCGGATTTGAACAGCCGCATCTCATGCAACCAGGGACGCCAGTCGGTGAGCGTTGCCGGCGCACAGAGATTCTGGCGAGAGCCACGACGCAGTTTATCCAGCGCGGCAAAGACGATGCTGTCCGCATAGGCATATTCGCCCTGAGCGTGGTAGACGACATCCAGGCCGTTCAGCAGCTGGTACAACTGCTCGTCAATTTCAGAAAAAGCTAAGGCGCGGTCGACCGCCAGTTTTTCCGGCGCGGCTTCCTGCCCCAGACGACGGCCAAACCAGATTTCGGCGGTTTTATCGCGTAGCCGGTTGAAGAGCACGCTGTGGTTGTGGTGTTCATCGCTTTTGATAAGGATCAGCACGGCTTCTGGTTCGTTGAAACCGGTGAGATACCAGAAGTCGCTGTTCTGGCGGTACGGGTATTCGCTGTCTGCGCTGCGCGTCGCCTCGGGAGCCGCAAAAATTAGCGCGGCGCTGGCCGGGGCCATTCTCGCCAGCAGCGCCTGGCGACGACGAAGAAATTCCTGCTGAGTCATGACACCTCCTGAAGCTTATTATCCTTAATGAAGCGTAGGCTTACGCACTTCCGGCGCGGTTGGCGCCGGGCGAGTGAAGGTGTCATGGCAGAGCAACGCGGCAACGCGCACGTACTCAATGATCTCTTCCAGCGACATCTCCAGCTCTTCCTGATCCTCGTCTTCATCATAACCAAGCTGGGCGATGTTGCGCAGATCGTCAATGGCTTCGCCGGTTTCGCCGGTGACTTTATCAAGCTTAGGCTGGCTGACGCCGAGGCCCAGCAGGAAGTGGTTCACCCAACCGGCCAGCGCGTCCGCGCGGTCAAATACCGTGGCGTCGTCGCCGTCTGGCAGATAAAGCTGGAACAGAAAGCCGTCGTCTTCCAGCGCATCGCCGGTTGCCGCATGCATATCACGCAGGGTATCGGCCAGGTTCTGGCTAAACGCCAGACCTTCATTTGTCAGGTCATGCAGCAGCGGTTGCCAGCTGCTGTCTTTATTACCACCGCACAGCATGCCGCTGATTAAGCCGTGCATTTCCGCAGGGGTAAGCCCCACGCCTTGTTCGTTCAAAAGTTGGCTTACGGCGTCGTAGCCTGGCATAGCGTTCTGTATAGACATGCGCATTCGTCATCGTTGGCAGGGATAGTTCATGTTATGCTACCACCAGGGACTCCGGGGCACCAGAAAAGGGCTTGTATCTTCATAACGGGGTAGCTATAGTGACGCCCCTTTCGTGGCCTGTTAACGGGTTACGACAGGCAGGCGAGTTAACAGCAGGAAGGTGGCATGTCTGCACAACCAGTCGATATCCAAATTTTCGGTCGTTCATTGCGCGTGAATTGTCCGCCTGAACAACAGGATGCGCTGAATCAGGCTGCGGTTGAGCTGGATCAGCGGTTGCAAGATTTAAAAGTTCGCACTAGAGTCACAAATACTGAGCAGTTAGTTTTCATCGCGGCGCTGAACATTTGCTACGAATTAGCTCAGGAAAAATCGAAAACCCGTGACTATGCTGCTAACATGGAGCAGCGGATCAAAATGTTACAGCAGACCATTGAACAGGCGTTACTTGAGCAAGGTCGCATAACAGACAGACAGGGTCCAAACTTTGAATAACGCTTCACAGTTGTCTATGGTAGAGTAACTGTGAAGGAAAAATTTCTCTGAGATGTTTGCAAGCGGGCCAGTCCCCTGAGCCGATATTTCATACCACAAGAATGTGGCGCTCCACCGTCGGTGAGCATGCTCGGTCCGTCCGAGAAGCCTGAAGACAGTGACGCTGCATTCACCTTGAACCAAGGGTTCAAGGGTTACAGCCTGCGGCGGCATCTCGGAGATTCCCTCTTTCTACCTGGTCATTTCGCATGACGCACAATCCGTTAAGTTCACCACCCCATTTCATCCCGGCGCTTCGCACTGAAATCCGCCAGACCATCCGGCAACGACGCCGCGCCCTCACCGATACCGAACAGCAAACTTTTGCCGAACAGGCAGCCCTGCGCATGCTGGCTTACCCGCCGGTGATGGAGGCCGCCAGCGTCGCGCTGTTTTTATCTTTCGACGGCGAACTGGATACGCGCCCGCTGATTCGCGCCCTGTGGCAGGCGGGAAAAGCCGTCTTTCTGCCGGTGCTTCATCCTTTCAGTAAAGGCAGCCTGCTCTTTTTACGCTACGACGAAAGCACCCATCTGGTGATGAATCGCCTGAAAATCCTTGAACCTAAGCTCGACGTGCGCAACGTTTTACCGCTGGATAGTCTGGACGTGCTGATAACGCCGCTGGTCGCCTTTGATGAGCAGGGACAACGTCTGGGCATGGGCGGCGGGTTCTACGATCGTACGTTGCAAAACTGGCGACGGCATGGATTGTGGCCCGTCGGGCTGGCGCATGATTGCCAGCTGGTGCCGACGTTGCCTGCCGAAGAGTGGGATATTCCTTTGCCTGCGGTGGTGACGCCATCAAAGATTTGGGAATGGTAACGCCCATCCCCGGCATGCATGGAGCGGGTAAGCATAGCGCCACCCGCTATTAGCAGATTAGTAAAGCAGACGGGCGCGGATAGTGCCCGGAATCGCCTTCATTGATTTTAATGCGGCCTCAGCGACATCTTCCTCAGCATCGATATCTATCACCACATAGCCCATTTGCGGCGTTGTTTGCAGATACTGCGCGGCGATGTTGATCCCCTGCTCGGCAAAAATCTGGTTCAGCGCGGTCAGAATGCCGGGACGGTTTTCGTGAATGTGCAGCAGGCGGCTTGTGGTGCCACTGTGCAGCGGGAGAGAAACTTCCGGGAAGTTCACCGCAGAAAGCGTTGAGCCGTTATCGGAGTATTTAGCCAGTTTACCCGCCACTTCCAGACCGATATTTTCCTGCGCTTCCTGAGTCGAACCGCCGATATGCGGGGTCAGGATCACGTTATCAAATTCGCACAGCGGGGAAGTAAACGGATCGCTGTTGGTCGCGGGCTCTGTCGGGAATACGTCGATTGCCGCACCGGCCAGGTGCTTGCGGGCCAGCGCATCGCACAGCGCAGGAATATCGACCACGGTCCCGCGAGCATCGTTAATTAACAGCGAGCCCGGCTTCATCAGCGCCAGCTCGTTGGCGCCAATCATATTCTTAGTGGATGCGTTCTCCGGCACGTGCAGGCTGACCACATCGCTCATATTAAGCAGGTCCGACAGGTGCTGCACCTGAGTCGCGTTACCCAGCGGCAGTTTGCTTTCAATATCGTAAAAAAAGACGTTCATGCCCAGCGCTTCCGCCAGGATACCGAGCTGGGTCCCGATATGGCCGTAGCCGATGATGCCGAGCTTTTTGCCACGGGCTTCAAAAGAGCCCACGGCCAGTTTATTCCACACGCCACGGTGCGCCTTCGCATTCGCTTCCGGTATCCCGCGCAGCAGAAGCAATAGCTGGCCGATAACCAGTTCGGCAACGGAGCGAGTATTGGAGAATGGGGCGTTAAAGACCGGAACGCCGCGTTTTGCCGCCGCATTCAGATCGACCTGGTTGGTACCGATGCAGAAGCAGCCGATCGCGACCAGTTTCTCTGCCGCAGCCAGAACGTCTTCAGTTAAATGAGTGCGGGAACGTAAACCGATGAAATGGGCATCACGGATGGAGGCTTTGAGCGCATCGCTATCAAGCGCGCCTTTGTGATACTCGATGTTGGTATAGCCTGCCGCGCGAAGGTTCTCGACCGCTTTCTGGTGCACGCCTTCCACCAGCAGGAATTTAATTTTGTCTTTCTCCAGTGATACTTTTGCCATTTCCCGACCCTATTTTTCTGTGCTGTTGTGGTACTGCCTGTAAGTTACCCTGCCGTCAAAATATCAAAATCTACGCCTTCGGCAATATAAACGATTGCGCGCAGGCGGCGACGAAAAGGAATAAGAGGCGAGGAGTTAGCACAAAATGCTGGTCGTGAAGGCGTTACAGGAAGGAATCATAAGTCTTTTACAAGGATGTGACATATGTCACCAAATTTGCCGTTAAAATAAATTGTCATTTTTTACGCTGATTGTTGGGGCGCGCAAGCGCCCCGGCCAGATCATTTTATGATGGTTTTCACACCGTCAGCCGTACCAATCAGCGCGACATCGGCGCCACGGTTGGCAAACAGCCCAACGGTGACCACGCCCGGCAGGCCGTTAATCGCATTTTCCAGCGCTACAGGATCGATAATGCTCAGGCCGTAAACGTCCAGAATGAGATTGCCGTTGTCCGTGACCACGCCCTGACGGTACTCCGGGCGCCCGCCCAGTTTGACAAGCTCGCGGGCCACGCAGCTACGCGCCATTGGAATCACCTCTACCGGCAGAGGAAAATTACCCAGGATATCCACCTGCTTGGATGCATCCGCAATGCAGATAAACTTATCGGCCACTGACGCAATGATCTTCTCGCGGGTAAGCGCCGCGCCGCCGCCTTTGATCATCTGCATTTGTCCGTTGATCTCGTCTGCGCCGTCAACGTAGATCCCAAGGGAGTCCACTTCGTTCAGATCGAATACGGTAATGCCGAGACTTTTCAGTTTGGCGGTGGAAGCGTCGGAGCTGGATACCGCGCCATCAATCCGGTGTTTGATGGTGCCCAGGGCATCAATAAAGTGTGCGGCAGTGGAGCCTGTACCCACGCCAACGATGGTGCCCGGCTGCACGTACTGGAGCGCGGCCCATCCGACTGCTTTTTTCAGTTCATCCTGCGTCATGGTTATTTGCCTGTGCTGTGAAAACTGACGCGCATTATAGAGCAAGCGCCGGGAGATTGTCCTTGCCAATGGCCGAACTCATCCGATCTTTGTGGATTTGGTCTGGATCGGTCACAAATTTATGTCATAGTGCTGGCACAACGAAAACAGGAGCCAGCAACAACAATGAAACGTCCGGACTACAGAACGCTACAGGCGCTGGATGCGGTTATTCGTGAACGCGGATTTGAGCGCGCGGCGCAGAAGCTCTGCATTACTCAGTCAGCGGTTTCACAGCGTATCAAGCAACTGGAAAACATGTTCGGCCAGCCGTTGTTGGTGCGCACCGTGCCGCCGCGCCCTACAGAGCAAGGGCAGAAGCTGCTGGCGCTGCTGCGTCAGGTAGAGCTGCTGGAAGAGGAGTGGCTGGGCGATGAGCAAACCGGCTCAACGCCGCTCCTGCTGTCGCTTGCTGTAAACGCCGACAGTCTGGCAACCTGGTTATTACCGGCGCTTGCCCCGGTGCTGGCCGACTCCCCTATTCGCCTGAATCTTCAGGTCGAAGACGAAACCCGGACCCAGGAACGCCTGCGTCGCGGCGAAGTTGTCGGCGCGGTATCGATCCAACCGCAGCCGCTGCCAAGCTGCCTGGTCGATCGTTTAGGCGCGCTGGACTATCTGTTTGTCGGCTCTAAAGATTTCGCCGCACGCTATTTTCCGAACGGCGTTACGCGCTCAGCGCTGCTGAAAGCGCCCGCGGTGGCGTTTGATCACCTGGATGATATGCACCAGGCCTTTCTGCAGCAGAACTTCGATCTCTCTCCCGGCAGCGTGCCGTGCCATATCGTTAACTCGTCAGAAGCTTTCGTGCAGCTTGCGCGCCAGGGCACCACGTGCTGCATGATCCCGCACCTGCAAATCGAAAGAGAGATAAACAGCGGCGAGCTGATCGACCTGACGCCAGGCCTGATGCAAAGACGCATGCTGTACTGGCACAGGTTTGCGCCGGAAAGCAGAATGATGCGCAACGTGACGGATGCCCTGCTGGAATATGGACACCGGGTCTTACGCCAGGACGCCGAATAGCAAAAAGCCCGCTTTTGAACTGCCCCCATAAGGTTGGACAGTTCATGTTAAGCGGGCTTTTTAGTTATGACGGATGTCGGATGGCGGATGGCGGATGGCGGATGTCGGATGTCGGATGTCGGATGTCGGATGGCGCTAACGCTTATCCGACCTACGGATTACCGGCTACGGGTCACGGTTTTGTAGGGTGGGTAAGCGCAAGCGCCACCCACCACTCGCTCTCTTCTGTTATTGCGCAGCCTGACTTTGAGCCCGCTCCAGCTCAAACACCACGTCTACCTGATCGTCAAACTGGATGGTTTGCTGATCGTAAGTATCCTGCGCAGAAGCCGGTGCCGCAGCGTCGGCTTTCATCATCCGCACCATCGGCGCCGGCTGGTAGTTCGAAACATGATAACGCACGCTGTATACCGGCCCCAGCTTGCTCTCAAAGCCTTCGGCTAACAGCTTCGCCTGACGAGTGGCATCGTCGATGGCCGCCTTACGCGCTTTATCTTTGTAGGCTTCCGGATGCGCCACGCCCAGCGAAACAGAACGAATTTCGTTGAGGCCGGCTTTCAGGGCGCCGTCCAGCAGCTCATTCATTTTGTCGAGCTTGCGCAGGGTTACTTCAACCTGACGCACGGCGCGATAGCCTTTCAGCTGCGTTTTGCCGTCTTTCAGGTACTCATATTCAGGCTGCGTGCGCAAATTTGCAGCGTTGATGTCTTTCTTCTCAACGCCGCTTTGCTGCAGGAACGTCAGATATTGCGCTACGCGATCGTCAGCCTGCTTTTTGGCCGATGCCGCATCTTTAGCAGAGACGTTTACCTCAATGGCGAGCGTGGCAATATCCGGAACGGCGTCTACGCTTGCGGTGCCGGAAGTGACGACGTGCGGGCCATTTGGCAACTCATCCGCCAGCGCCGGGACCGAACCAAGCCCTACTAATGCAGCTAATGCCAGGGTTTTAAACTTCACTGTAATTCCTCCATGCTACGTTCTACTGTCATCACGTCCGGATAGGAACGTCGACATCCTGGAAGCAAGCTTAGCCTGGAATAAAAACTTGTCTATCGGATAAAGGTGAATTAACCCGCCAGCGCTGTGATGTGCCCAACGCCGTCCCACGCCAGCTGCGAGGCGATAAACCACATCACCAGCCCTACCACCGCGTTAACGATCCGCTGGGCTTTCACCGTCCGCAAACGCGGCGCAAGCCATGCGGCAAGTATCGCCAGGCCATAGAACCAGAGAATCGAAGCGCTGATGGTCCCTAACGCAAACCAGCGCTTCGGCTCCTCAGCCAGCTGTCCGCCCAGGCTGCCCAGCACAACAAAGGTATCGAGGTAGACGTGTGGATTAAGCCAGGTTACGGCCAGCATGGTGGCGATGATTCTCCAGCGCCCCTGCTTCATCACTTCCGCCGATGCCAGCTCCAGACTGCCGCTCATCGCCGTTCGCAGCGCTCCCCAGCCGTACCACAGCAGAAACGCCACGCCGCCCCAGGTAACCGTCGCCAGCAGCCACGGCGATTTCATCAGCACGGCGCTGCCGCCGAATATGCCGCCGCAAATCAGCACCAAATCGCTTAGCGCGCACAGCGAGGCAATCATCAGATGATACTGACGGCGAATGCCCTGATTCATGACAAAGGCGTTTTGCGGGCCAAGCGGAAGGATCATGGCTGCGCCCAAAGCAAGGCCTTGAAAATAATAAGCTAACACGATGATTTACTCTTCAGTATGGAGTCGCTGAAGAGAAGTGTATCTGGTAAGAATTATTAGCGGAAATGGATAATTTTAATGGTTAATCAGTATGGCTAATGTTGAAAAGGCCAGCCGAAGCTGGCCATAAACACTCAGTCTTGCGCAGGCTCTTTTACGCGTTTGAAGTTTACATCCATCTGCGGATACGGAATGCCGATGCCTTCGGCGTCCAGCGCTTTCTTGATGCGCTCCAGCACGTCCCAGTATACGTTTTGCAGATCGCCGCTGTTGCTCCAGACGCGGATCACGAAATTAACCGAAGAAGCGCTCAGCTCGTTCATGCGCACGGTCATCTCGCGATCTTTGAGGATACGGTCGTCGCTGCTAATGATGTCGGTCAGGATCTGACGCACCCTGTCGATATCCGCATCATAGGGGACGCCAATGATAAATTCGTTACGACGCACCGGCTCACGGGAAAAATTCGTGATGTTCCCGTCGATAACTTTCTTATTGGGCACTATAACGATTTTGCCGTCCGCGGAGCGCAGCGTGGTGGAGAAAATCTGTACCTGCATTACGGTACCGGCGGTGCCGCCCAGATCCACATATTCACCGGCGCGGAAAGGACGGAAGGTCACCAGCAGCACGCCCGCGGCCAGGTTAGAGAGCGACCCCTGAAGCGCCAGACCGATAGCCAAACCGGCCGCACCCAGTACGGCAATCACCGATGCGGTCTGGACGCCCACCCGGCTAAGCGCGGCAATCAGCGTGAAGGCGATAATGCCGTAGCGTACCAGCGCGGAAAGAAAGTCGGCGACCGTGGCGTCGATATGGCGTTTTAGCATCAGGCGATTTACCGTGCCGGAAACGGCGCGGGCAACGATCATCCCCATAATGATGATGGCGATAGCCGCGACAATATTGACCGCATAGCTCAGCAGTAACGCCTGGTTGCGCACCAGCCAGCCGCCGGCATTATGCACGCTCTCTACTACGTTGAGATCTTCCATTTACGGTTCCTTGTTCTTACCGAAAAATTGCGCCCGACAGGCACAGCTAAGTTTTTAAAGGGTAAGTAAAAACCCACAGTTATGCCAGGCTGGTCACAAAAATGGCCTTTGAGGGCAAAAAAAATCGACAAAAAAGCCCGCGCGAAGCGGGCTTGATTCAGGCATAAAGCGCTTTAAATTACAGCACGTCGACCGCGTTCAGCTCTTTGAACGCCTGCTCCAGACGAGCGATCATAGAGGTCTGTGCAGCACGCAGCCATACGCGTGGATCGTAGTATTTTTTGTTCGGCTGATCTTCGCCTTTAGGGTTGCCCAACTGGCCCTGCAGGTAAGCTTCGTTTTCTTTGTAGTAGTTCAGAATACCTTCCCAGGTTGCCCACTGGGTGTCGGTATCGATGTTCATTTTGATAACGCCGTAGCTCACGGAATCTTTGATTTCCTGAGCGGTAGAACCGGAACCGCCGTGGAACACGAAGTTCAGCGCGTTGTGCGGCAGGTTATGTTTTTTGGTCACGTATTCCTGAGAGTCGCGCAGGATAGTCGGGGTCAGCTTAACGTTACCTGGTTTGTACACGCCGTGCACGTTACCGAAGGAAGCAGCGATGGTGAAGCGCGGGCTGATTGCGTTCAGTTTGGTGTAGGCGTAATCAACGTCTTCTGGCTGGGTGTACAGCGCGGATGCGTCCATATGGCTGTTGTCCACGCCATCTTCTTCGCCGCCGGTGCAGCCCAGTTCGATTTCCAGAGTCATGCCGATTTTAGACATGCGCTCCAGGTATTTAGAACAAATTTCGATGTTCTCTTCCAGGGACTCTTCGGACAGGTCAATCATGTGGGAAGAGAACAGCGGCTTACCGGTAGCAGCGAAGTGTTTTTCACCCGCGTCTAACAGGCCGTCGATCCACGGCAGCAGTTTTTTGGCGCAGTGGTCGGTGTGCAGGATTACCGGCACGCCATAATGTTCAGCCATCTGGTGCACGTGGTGCGCGCCAGAGATTGCGCCCAGGATTGCCGCGCCCTGAGGAACGTCGGTTTTCACGCCTTTACCAGCGATGAAAGCAGCACCGCCGTTAGAGAACTGCACGATTACCGGCGCTTTAACTTTCGCAGCGGTTTCCAGAACGGCGTTGATAGAGTCGGTGCCTACGCAGTTAACTGCTGGCAGAGCAAAGTTATTCTCTTTTGCTACCTGGAAAACTTTCTGTACGTCATCGCCAGTGATAACGCCTGGTTTTACGAAGTCAAAAATCTTAGACATGGTTGTGTGTCCTGTATCGTCGAAACGTTTGTGCCGCCTGAAATCTACGGGCGACAAGAAATCAACGGGCAGGATCTCCTGCCCGTAATCATTACTTCTTAGCGCGCTCTTCGAGCATGGCTACCGCTGGCAGAACCTTGCCTTCCACGAATTCGAGGAATGCGCCGCCGCCGGTAGAGATGTAGGAGATTTTGTCGGAAATACCGAACAGGTCGATTGCGGCCAGCGTATCGCCGCCGCCTGCGATGGAGAAGGCTTCGCTGTCGGCGATAGCGTTAGCAACGATCTCAGTGCCTTTACGGAAGTTCGGGAATTCGAATACGCCAACCGGGCCGTTCCACAGAATGGTTTTGGCGTTTTTCAGGATCTCAGCCAGTTTCTGCGCGGAAACGTCGCCCAGGTCCAGAATCTGCTCTTCATCTTTGATGTCGTTTACAGATTTCAGCGTCGCCTGGGCGGTTTCAGAGAATTCTGTCGCTACGCGCACGTCGGTTGGAACCGGGATATCGCAGGTCGTCAGCAGACGTTTTGCTTCATCGACCAGATCCGCTTCGTACAGGGATTTACCAACGTTATGGCCCTGAGCGGCAACGAAGGTGTTTGCAATACCGCCGCCAACGATCAGCTGGTCAGCGATTTTGGACAGGGAGTCCAGCACGGTCAGTTTGGTAGAAACTTTAGAGCCGCCAACGATAGCAACCATTGGACGAGCCGGGTTGCCCAGGGCTTTACCCAGCGCTTCCAGTTCAGCAGCCAGCAGCGGGCCTGCACAGGCGATTTCCGCAAATTTGCCCACGCCGTGAGTGGAGGCCTGAGCGCGGTGGGCGGTACCGAACGCGTCCATTACATATACGTCGCACAGCGCAGCGTATTTTTTAGACAGGGTTTCGTCGTCTTTCTTTTCGCCTTTGTTAAAGCGAACGTTTTCCAGCACAACCAGTTCACCGGCCGCCACTTCCACGCCATCAAGGTAATCTTTTGCCAGGCGAACTGGAGAAGAGAGTTTTTCTTTCAGGTAGTTAACAACCGGAAGCAGAGAGAATTCTTCGTTGTACTCGCCTTCGGTCGGACGACCCAGGTGAGAAGTTACCATTACTTTTGCGCCTTGCTTAAGGGCGGCTTCAATGGTCGGTAAAGAGGCACGAATACGGGCGTCAGACGTCACTTTCCCTTCTTTAACTGGCACGTTCAGATCGGAACGGATCAGAACACGCTTACCAGCCAGATCCAGATCGGTCATTTTAATTACAGACATGGTGAATCCTCTCGTTGATTCTTAAAGTTTTGCAGACGCGTTACGCGCCTTACCTGAAATCACTTGCAGCCATGACTAACGTCGTGTCGAGCATTCGGTTAGCAAAGCCCCATTCGTTATCACACCAGACTAAAGTTTTAATCAGATGTTGCCCACTGACCCGGGTTTGCGTGCCGTCAACGATGGCACTGTGCGGATCGTGGTTAAAATCAGTCGAGACCAACGGTAATTCCGTATAGTCAACTATACCATGAAATGAATCCTGTGCCGCTTTTTGCAGCAACAGGTTGACTTCACTGGCGTTTACTGCATTCCTCACCGTCACGCTTAAATCGATGGTGGTGACGTTAATCGTCGGCACGCGAACCGCAATAGCTTCAAAACGGTCGTTAAAGTGCGGGAAAATACGCGTGATGCCCGCGGCGAGGCGCGTATCAACCGGAATGATCGATTGACTGGCAGCGCGGGTACGCCTGAGATCAGGATGGTAGGCGTCGATAACCTGTTGATCGTGCATGGCGGAGTGGATGGTAGTCACGGTGCCCCACTCAATGCCGAAGGCATCATCAAGCAGTTTGATAATCGGGATGATACAGTTCGTGGTGCAGGAAGCGTTCGAGACGATACGGTGTTCGGCTTTCACCTCTTCATGATTGACGCCGAAAACCACGGTTGCGTCGAGATCGTTGCCGCCAGGATGAGAGAAAAGAACTTTTCTGGCGCCTGCTGCCAGATGGGCTTCGCCGTGCGCGCGGGAACCAAAGACGCCGGTACAGTCCAGCACGATATCTACGCCCAGCTCGCGCCACGGCAGAGCTTCAATGGTGGGTTCATGAAGCAGACGAATGGTGTCGTCACCTATCCATAGCTGGTCGCGTTCCTGGCGCACGTCCCAGGCAAAGCGCCCGTGGCTGGTGTCATATTTCAACAGGTGCGCCATTCCCGCAGCATCAGCCAGTTCGTTGATTGCTACAACGGTGATTTCCGCACGGCGGCCGGATTCGTACAAAGCACGTACCACGTTGCGCCCAATGCGACCGAAGCCATTAATTGCGATGCGTACGGTCATATCTCTCCTGCCAGAATCCCTGAAACTAGGTGGCTGACAGAGTAATCCAGCAACAGCCTGAGGGGAATCCTCGCACCCATGAAACTGCGAATGATTGCTTACTTGTCGAACGATTAATCGACTGAAACGCTTCAGCTATGGTAAGCGAAACGCGGAATAAAAGGAACGCTGACGCGGAACAGGCAGCCGTTCTTCTGACGCAGGTCACATTTTTAATGGAATAAATGAAACAGATAAGGGAAGGATGACGAATAATAAGCAAAAAAACGGGCCGCATTAGCGGCCCGTGAGAAAGCTGACAAGACCTCGGAAGCCAGAGGCTTCTTCCCGATACCTTTAACATGCAAGGGTTAGCTCTTCTGGTCTGTCCCAAACACCCGAAAACCACGTTTTTCGGGTGTTTGCCAACGGTCTGACGGGCCGCTTAAGCGACCCGTTTACAGCGAACGAATTACAGTACGGCTTTAGCCTGTTGCACCACGTTCTCAACGGTGAAGCCGAACTCTTCAAACAGCTGTTCTGCTGGCGCAGACTCACCGAAGGTGGTCATGCCCACAACCGCGCCGTTCAGGCCCACGTATTTGTACCAGTAGTCAGCGATGCTGGCTTCGATAGCAACGCGTGCCGCAACCGCTTTAGGCAGGACTGCCTCACGGTAAGCCGCATCCTGCTTGTCGAACGCATCGGTAGACGGCATGGAAACCACGCGCGCTTTGATGCCTTCGGCAGAGAGTTGATCCCATGCCGCAACGGCCAGCTCAACTTCAGAACCGGTAGCGATCAGAATAAGCTCAGGCTGGCCTGCGCAATCTTTCAGAACGTAGGCGCCGCGGGCAACGTTTGCCAGCTGCTCTTCGGTACGATCCTGCTGCGCCAGGTTCTGGCGGGAGAAGATCAGCGCGGTCGGGCCGTCGTGACGTTCAACCGCGTATTTCCACGCAACCGCAGATTCGACCTGATCACAAGGACGCCATGTGCTCATATTTGGCGTCACGCGCAGGGCAGCAAGCTGCTCTACCGGCTGGTGAGTCGGGCCATCTTCGCCCAGACCGATGGAGTCGTGGGTGTAGACCATCACCTGGCGTTGCTTCATCAGCGCCGCCATACGCACCGCGTTGCGGGCGTATTCCACGAACATCAGGAAGGTGGAGGTGTACGGCAGGAAACCGCCGTGCAGCGCGATACCGTTGGCAATCGCGGTCATGCCGAATTCACGTACGCCGTAATGGATGTAGTTACCGGCTTTATCTTCATTGATGGCTTTAGAGCCGGACCAGATGGTCAGGTTGCTCGGCGCCAGGTCAGCGGAACCGCCGAGGAATTCCGGCAGCAGATACCCGAAAGCTTCGATAGCGTTCTGGGACGCTTTACGGCTGGCGATTTTCGCAGGATTAGCCTGCAGCTTCGCGATGAACTCCTGCGCTTTAGCCGCGAAATCAGCCGGCATGTCGCCTTTCATACGACGGGTAAACTCTGCGGCTTCCTGCGGGAAGGCTTTGGCGTAAGCGGCGAACTTCTCGTTCCAGGCCGCTTCTTTCGTCTGGCCTGCTTCGCGCGCGTCCCACTGAGCGTAGATATCCTGTGGAATTTCGAACGGCGCGTGTTTCCAGCCAAGCTGTTCGCGAGTCAGCGCGATTTCTGCGTCGCCCAGCGGGGCGCCGTGGGAATCGTGCGTGCCGGCTTTGTTTGGCGAACCGAAACCGATGATGGTTTTGCACATCAGCAGGGAAGGCTTGTCGGTAACCGCTTTAGCTTCTTCAACAGCGCGTTTGATGGCGTCCGCATCGTGGCCGTCCACGCCGCGCACTACGTGCCAGCCGTAGGCTTCAAAGCGTTTTGCGGTATCGTCGGTGAACCAGCCTTCAACGTGGCCGTCGATGGAGATGCCGTTGTCGTCATAAAACGCGACCAGTTTACCCAGACCCAGCGTACCCGCCAGCGAGCAGACTTCGTGCGAGATGCCTTCCATCATGCAGCCGTCACCCATAAACGTATAGGTGAAATGGTCAACGATATCGTGGCCCGGACGGTTGAACTGCGCCGCCATAGTACGTTCAGCAATCGCCATACCTACCGCGTTCGCAACACCCTGCCCCAGCGGGCCGGTGGTGGTTTCTACACCGGCGGTGTAGCCCACTTCCGGGTGGCCTGGCGTTTTGGAGTGCAGCTGACGGAAGTTCTTTAACTCTTCAATCGGCAGGTCATAACCGGTGAGGTGCAGCAGGCTGTAAATCAGCATCGAGCCGTGGCCGTTAGAGAGAACGAAACGGTCGCGATCGGCCCAGGCCGGGTTCTGCGGGTTATGGTTCAGGAAATCACGCCACAGGACTTCGGCAATATCGGCCATCCCCATAGGGGCACCCGGGTGACCGGATTTGGCTTTTTGTACTGCGTCCATGCTGAGCGCACGAATAGCGTTGGCAAGCTCTTTACGAGAGGACATTTTCACTCCAGATCGGATGGTTGAAGGTCACGCCTTGTTTTACGACTTGACTACTAAGCGTTATGGGCTACGCCCGAAAAGTGCCAACAATGTACCGCAAGCCGCAGGTCATGTACATGGAGCATCCTTTTGTCCCGGTAAGAAATCTCCGGGAAATGCTTGCATGTTGCGCAAGCGGCTGCGCTCGGTTAATTTTCTTCTTTATACTGTGCTTTCCCCACCGCCGGAACAGGCGTTGGGTTTGCCCCTGGGCCCAAGAAACTAATAAAGGAAGACTGGCCATGAAGATGCGCCCTATTTTACTGAGCCTGACGCTCGCCACCGCGCTGAGCGGCTGTCAAAACATGGACTCCAACGGTTTATTAACCTCCGGCGCCGAAGCCTTTCAGGCCTATACGCTGAGCGATGCGCAGGTTAAAGAGCTGAGCGATAAATCCTGTGCGGAGCTGGACAGCAAAGCCACTATCGCCCCGGCAAGCAGCGACTATGCGAAACGCCTGGCAAAAATCGCCGGCGCGCTGGGCGACAACATCAACGGCATGCCGGTGAACTACAAGGTTTACGTCACCAAAGACGTCAACGCCTTCGCCATGGCGAACGGCTGCATCCGCGTTTACAGCGGCCTGATGGACATGATGAACGATAACGAAGTCGAAGCGGTTATCGGCCATGAAATGGGCCACGTCGCGCTCGGCCACGTGAAGAAAGGGATGCAGGTTGCGCTGGGCACTAATGCCGCACGAGTTGCGGCGGCATCAGCCGGCGGCATGATCGGCAGCCTGTCGCAATCGCAGCTAGGGGATTTGGGTGAAAAGCTGGTGAACGCGCAGTTCTCCCAGCGCCAGGAATCCGAAGCCGATGATTACTCCTACGACCTGCTGAGAAAACGCGGCATTAACCCGATTGGTCTGGCGACCAGCTTTGAGAAACTGGCCAAACAGGAAGAAGGCCGCCAGAGTTCGATGCTGGACGACCACCCTGCTTCCGCCGAACGCGCGCAGCATGTCCGCGATCGCATGGCGGCAGACGGCCTGAAATAGTCCAGTTGTTATCCTCTCCGGCAAAAGGAGAGGATAAACTTCAGTAAAGCGTCTTCTGCGGCGGCCCGGCAAACTTCAGCTCCCCAATGCCCGCCATCCGTACCTCCACCACCGACGGCCCCGGCATCGCAATCGCCTCTGCCATTACCGAATTAAAACGATCCGCCGAAGTGATTGTCCAGGCCTGTAACCCCATCGCCTGCGCCAGCGCGGTAAAGTCCGGCGTATGCAGTTCGTTGTAATACTGGCGGCCGCCAAAGTATTTATCCTGGATGCCGCGCATCACACCGTAACCGCCGTCATTCATCACCAGCAGCGTCACGTTGGCCCGCTCCTGGGCAAGCGTCGCCAGTTCGCCTAAGTTCAGGGACAGCCCGCCGTCGCCGACCAGGCCAATCACCTTACGCTGCGGATTCGCCAGGGCGGTGCCAATCGCCATCGGCAGCCCCATGCCTATGGCTCCGGCGAGAGAGTGAATATTGGCGAGCGGGCCGTTCGCCCGGAACAGGCGGCTCCCCCACAGGCTGCCGGAAACGGTGATATCACGAACCAGAATGCCGTCGGACGGCAGGGCGTTTTCGATAGCGTCATTCAGCTCTGCATAAGCGCCGCATTGCTTGCGTAGCGCGACATCAGCCTGTTCAGTCCCGCTGGCTATCGCCGCATCCCAGGCGGCATCGGCCCAGGGTTTGCCCACGATTCTGTCCGCAAGCGCAGTCAGAACGGCGTCACAGTCGCCGGTATACATGGCGTCCATCACATAGTTACGGCTTGCCGCTGCCGGGTCGATATCGATCTGCATGCGCGGCTGCGGCAGCGTCAGCGTCCATGAACGCGTTTCATTGCTGCGCAAACGCGATCCCGCCACCAGCGTTAAATCACACTGCTCCAGCAAGGCCTCAATGGAAGGAGAATTGTGGAACGCGCGCAGGCTGCGCGGGTGGCTGTCCGGCAGAATACCGCGGCCGTGCGTGCTGGAAATCACCGTAACTCCGGCATCCGCAAGACGTCTGACCGCATCCTGGCAGCGCAACGCCCCGCCGCCGAGCCACAAAAGCGGACGCCGGGCCTGCTGTAGCTGCTGCCAGAGCGTTTCAATATCCGGCATTTTACTTTCCGCTGGCGCAACGGGCGCGGTCACCAGCGCAAGCGGGATCTTCGCGCTCTGGATATCAATGGGGATTTCGACGGAAACCGGCCCGCACGGCGGCGTCTGCGCTTCCTGAATCGCACGGTGCACAATGGCGACAGCCTGATTCGGGCTGTTCACGCGGTATGCACGGCGCGAGCTGGCGCGCAGGAAGCCTAACTGATCGCGCGTTTCGTGGATAAAGCCGGTATCCGCATCCAGCCAGGCTTTCTCAACCTGACCGGTTAAATGCAGCAAAGGCGTGCCGGCGTTCATCGCTTCAACCAGCGCGCCTACGGCATTGCCCGCCCCGGCGCCGGTGCTGGTTAACGCCACGCCCAGCCCGGAAAAACGCCCGTGCGCATCCGCCATGGTTACGGCTCCGGCCTCGCCGCGCGACGGCACGAAGCGCATCCTGCCCCGCTGCCCTACGGCGTCCGCAATCGGTAAATTATGAATAGAAATCACGCCAAACAAAGTTTCCACGCCGTAGCTTTCCAGCGTGCGGGCAATCGCGTCACCCACGGTAATCATTTCGCTCATCATCAGCCCTTAAATGTTATTAGTCGCACCAGTGGTTTACGGATGTCCCGGTTGCCAGATATATGCTTTTTTGCTGCATCCAGGCTTTCAGGCCCTGAATCCCCTTTTCGCGACCCAGGCCGCTTTCTTTAAATCCGCCGAACGGCGTTGAAACTGAGAATACTTTGTAGGTGTTTATCCATACCGTGCCGACTTCCAGCCTGTCGGCCAGGCGTAGCGCACGGGCGGCGTCCCGCGTCCACAGCCCCGCCGCCAGCCCGTAAACAGAGTCGTTCGCCTCAGCAATAAGCTGCTGCTCATCGTCAAAAGCCATCGCCACCAGCACCGGGCCGAAGATCTCCTCCTGGCAGACGCGAGCCTGATTGCTTAAGCCTTCAATAATGGTGGGCTGGAACCAGTAGCCTGCGGCAAAAACGGGATCGGCAGGAATTTCGCCGCCGCAAAGCACCTGGCCGCCTTCTTCCTGCGCCAGTTCGACATAGCGCATTACCTGCTCGCGGTGGGCGGCTGAGATAAGCGGGCCGATATGGGTGCCGTGCTGTAACGGATGCCCCAGACGCAGGCCGCGAGTCAGCTCCAGCAGGCGGGTCAGCAACGGCTGATAAACGCTGCGGTGAATAAACAATCGCGATCCGGCGATGCACGCCTGCCCGCCCGAACTAAATATGCCGTAGCAAATCCCGCGCGCAGCCTGTTCGATGTCGGCATCTTCCAGCACGATAGTCGGCGATTTCCCGCCCAGCTCCAGCGACGCGGGGATTAGCTTTTCAGCCGCGACATGCGCCAGATGGCGGCCCGTGCGGGTGCCTCCGGTAAACGAAATCTTGCGCACCAAAGGGTGACGGGCCAGCGCATCGCCGATGACCGAGCCTTTGCCCGGCAGCACGCTCAGCAAACCGGCGGGCAGCCCGGCTTCCTCAAACAAACTTGCCAGCTCCAGCGCCATCAGCGGCGTGGCTTCCGCCGGTTTAAGAATGACGGCGTTACCGGCGGCCAGCGCAGGCGCGATTTTTTGCATTTCGCTGGCTATCGGGGAGTTCCACGGCGTAATCGCGGCGACCACGCCCAGCGGCTGATAACGGCTTAACGTCATAATGTCGCTGTGACGGGCGGTAGGCAGCTCGCCCTCCTGAAGCTCGCAGGCTGAAGCGTAGTAATGCGCCGTTGCCGCCGCGCTCGCCACCAGCCCTCTCGCTTCCGCCAGCGGTTTGCCGTTGTCCAGCGTTTGCTGTTCGGCCAGTCGCTCAAGCCGTAGCTGAATTAAATCGCCCACGCGACGCAAAATCGTTGCGCGCTGATGAGGTAAAAGATCGCGCCAGTTCGGATCGCGCCAGGCCTGCTCGGCACGTTCTACCGCGAACGCCACGTCTTCCAGGCTCGCGGCATGTAATGTCGCATTCAGCGAGCCGTCCGCCGGAAAGTGGCTGTGCATCAGCTCGCCGCCGCCCTGCCGCCATTCGCCGCCGATGAAAATATTCAGCAGTTCCATAATCACTCCTTATTCTTCCGCCAGCAGGCGGCAGGCACGCACCGCGCTTAACGCCGCGAGCGTGGAAGTCTTTGGATTTGTGCTCAGCGGCAGGCCGTTTAGCTCAAGCTTAAATTCGCCAAACAGCCCGCAGACGTGAAGCCGGTGCGTATTGCGCCGCGTGGCAGGATCGACCATTAACTGCACTCTGGTATCGTCCATCCCCACGCCGCCCAGGGCGATCGTCGCCGCCACGTTGGCGTTCGCCGGAAACAGCCGGGCCGCCTCGCGGGCGCTGCCTTCGAAGAAAATCTGCTCCTGCACCACGTTGTCTAAATCAACCAGCCGCTCCGCGTAGCTTCCGCGCCAGCTGGCCGGGCTTTTACGCGCCTGATACGTCACCTTTTCCAGGCCACCTTCGCGCGCCGCCGCCAGGCCATCCAGCCCGGCCACCGCGCCGGACAACAGCACAAGCTTGCCGCCGCCCTGTTTTTTGGCCTGCTTCAGGGCAAGTTCCAGCCCGGCGTTCGCCAGCGCGCCAACGGAGACAACCGCCAGCGACCAGCCGCGCTTAAGGATTTCCACGCCGTACTGTTCAACGGCCTGCTGGCTTGCGCACTCCAGCACCAGATCCGGCTTCTCCTTGCACTCCTGCGGTGAAAGCAGAGCCGCTACGCCGTCGCCAAAACGCGCCTGAATTGCCGCGTGATGCGATTCGCGCGCCACTATCCAGCCTGGCGCCACGCCTTCCGGCAGCCGTTCGAGCACCGCCTGAGCCATTGCGCCGTAGCCAATCAACATGATCTTTTTCATCTGCTCCCCGCGTTATAAGTGACGGTTAAAGCCGCCGGAAACATCCAGCGCCGCACCGGTAGTAAAAGAGGCAAGCGGAGAGGCCAGGAAAACCAGCGCCTGCGCGGGTTCGTGCGGCTTGCCAAGACGCTGCATGGGAATACCGCGCCTGCGGGCCATCTCCGCGGTCCATTGTTCCCAGCTTTGATTTTTGTCGCTCCGGGCTTCATAGCGCCGACGCCACTGGCCGGACTCCACCATGCCCAGCAGAATGGAGTTCACGCGGATGCCTTTTGGCATCAGCTCCTTTGATAGCGTCAAGGTCATATTAAGAAGCGCCGCGCGAGCCGCCGAAGTGGCAATCATATGCTCTTCCGGCTGCAGGGCGAGCAGCGAATTTACGCAGGTAACGGAAGCCATCTCTGAACGTTCAAGCATCGGCAAAAAAGCCTGCACCGGGTTTATCACGCCGAACAATTTCAGCCCGGCTTCGTGCAGCCAGGCCTGACGGGGCGTGTCGGCAAAATGCGCCACGAAGCCCTGGCCTGCGTTGTTGATCAGCATGTCAGCGCCGCCGAAGCGTTGCTCCACTGCCGCGGCAAAGGCCGCCACGTCCTGTTCATTGAGCACGTCGCAGCGCTGCGCCAGAATCTCAGCGTTGGGATAGTCGCCTTTAAGCGCGGTGAGCGCTGTCGCCAGGCGATCTTCATCACGTCCGCAAAACGCCACGCGAGCGCCATCCTCAAGCAGCAAACGCAGCGTTTCAAACCCGATGCCGGAGGAGCCACCGGTGACCACGGCCACGCGGCCTTCAATCTGTGTATTCATACCTGCTCTCTTCCATCACCCGTAAAAGCCGTTGATTAAACTCGCGTTCGTTATCCAGATAGCTGGCATGACCCGCCAGCGGAATGCCGTGGTAGGGCATATTCCAGCGCAGCGCCACGCCCTGGGAGTTTTCCGGGGACGTAATGCTGTCCTGCTCGCCGCACCACACTTCAAACTCGCCGTTTAGCTGTTTAAGCCAGCCGTGGATATCGTCATGCGCCAGCATCCACGCCGCCGCCAGATAGCCTTCCGGCCGCAGCCTGCGCATTCCCTGAGCCACGGTTTCGATATCTTCAGCGCGGGCCCGCGG
The DNA here is from genome assembly GCF_051307055.1 of Dryocola sharpae. GTDB lineage: Bacteria > Pseudomonadota > Gammaproteobacteria > Enterobacterales > Enterobacteriaceae > Dryocola. The sequence continues at coordinate 3,569,533 of NZ_CP149994.1, forward strand.
ATGCAGTAGTTTCGCCGCTCTGGTCTGAGCAAGGATTTCTCCTCCGAGCGAGATCTGCCGCTCGCGCTGCTGCCAGACCTGCTGACGCTGTTCCGGCGCCGCCTGGCCGTAGCCTTGCGCAGGATCGGCCAGGATTAGGCGGCGCACCCGCTGCGGATAACGAGCAGAGAACGCGCTTGCCACCAGCGCACCAATCGAATGACCCACCAGCACGGTCTGCGTGACGCCAGCTTTATCCAGCATGGCGGCCAGCGCATCCGCGTAGTCCGCCGCGCCAGCTTTCTCTTTCGCTAACGCCGGGCTTTCCCCATAGCCGGGCATGTCCCAGGCCACCACCCGACAGCCGGGAATGCTCATCTGCTTATGCCAGGAGGCCGCCCCTGAACTGATGCCATGCAGCAGCGTCAACGCGTCGCCCTTTCCCGATTCTCGCCAGCAGGTCATAAGCCGCTCCTTAGCTACGTTTTACTTTCGACAGGGGATGATCCGCCGGGTAAGTCGGGATTTCCGGTTTAGACGTGCCGAGCATCACGCACATCAGCGCTTCTTCTTCGCCGTGGTTAAACAGCCCGCGGTACACGCCCGCCGGAACGGAGATCAAATCGCGCTCGCGCAGCACGGTTTCACAGTAATGCTCGCCGTCGCGAATCATCAGCGTGATGCTGCCTTTGAGCATGAAGAACACTTCCTCCACGTCGTCATGCAGATGCAGCGGCCCTTCGCATTTCGAAGGCAGCACCATGGTGGAAAAGGTGAAGTGTTCTGCCGCCACGGTATTGGTATCGTTGGCGACGCCCGTGGCGCCCGTGCCGATGTAACGCATCTGCGCGCGGCGGTATTTCGGGTCGAAGTCCGCCTGGAACTTCAGCGCGTTCCAGTCATATTTACGACCTTCGAAGCGGGCGATGCGCGACTCAACCCATGTATCCAGCGCGATATCGTCCGGCTTGATTGCCGCTTTGGTATTGATTGTTGAAGTCTCTGACATGATGTTTATCCTCAGTAGCGTTTAAGCAGTGGCAGCAGCAGCACGCACCCCAGCGCGGCCATTACCACCAGGAAAAGTAGTCCGGTATCCATGTCATGGGTGAACGCAATCAGCGCGCCCATCACTACGGGCGACAGCGCGCCCGCGAAGTTTCCCAGACCGTTAAAAATGCCCCCGGCTGTCGCCGCCACGCGCGGCGGCGTGGCCTTCGCCAGCAGCGCAAAAATATTCGGCGCGCCGGTTCCCCACATAAAGGTGCTGAAACTCATGGCGGCGATTACCGCTGCGGTACTGTGCAGATGCAGCACTACGGCAAGCCCGAGGGCCGCGCCGCCCAGCGAAATAAAGCAGGCCAGCGCGCGGCGATCGAGTTTGTCCGACAGCCAGGCCCCCAGCACTTCACCCAGCAGCATGGCGATAAACGGCAGCGAAGAGAGCCAGCCCGCGTGTGCCAGATGAATGCCTTTTCCTTCGATGAGGTAGCCCGGCAGCCAGCCGTTCATGCCCCACAGGTAGGTCAAAAAGGCGATATTAAAGACGCAGATCACCCAGAAATGCGGGTTACGCAGCAGCACCTGGCGCGCCTCGCGGCGATCCGGCGTGGGCTCCGCCGTGACCTTCTTTGGTTCCAGCGTGATGTTGCGCAGCCCAATACGCACCAGCAGCAGCACCGGCAGCGTAAGGAAAGCCATAAAGAAGAAGGTGCACTGCCAGCCGAACGCATTAAGAATAAAAAGCGATACCGGGAAACCAATCGCCGCGCCCACCGGCGTGCCCAGCAGCCACAGCATGGTGGCACGGGCCTGAAGTCGCGCGGGAAACGTATGGCGAATCACCGCAAAGGCAAGGGGAAACAGCGGCCCTTCGGCAATGCCCAGCAGCACGCGCAGCACCATCATCAGCGAGTAAGAGTGCGTCAGGCCCATCAGCACCATCAGCACACACCAGATCCCCATCATCGCGGTTAGCAGCCGCAGCGGCGCAATGCGATCCCCAAGGCCGCTCAGCAGTACGGATGAAAAACCGTAGCTGAGCAGGAAAGCGCTCATCAGCAGCCCAAGACGGGTGGTGTCAAAATCGATGCCCATCGCCTGCTGAAAATGGGTATCGGAAAACAGCGCCGCGATGCTGATTTTGTCGAAGAACGCCAGCAGCACGCAGGCCAGCAGCGCCAGCGGCACCGACCAGCGCACCGGTTTTTCAGGCGTGAGGGTATCCTCACCGTTCGCCATAGCCGGCGCGGTGTTGGTATCAAAAGTTGTCATGCTCTCCCCCTTCGGGTGGCGCTTTCCTTAGCGCAGGGACATTAAGGAAAAGTCGGGGTCGGCCAGCGGAATGTCTTGCAACACCCGCCCGGCCGCCATCCAGCGCTTCGCCAGTTTGATGGTTCTGGCGTCGTTAAACGCCACCAGCTGGCTCAGCGTGCCGTCCGTCTTCAGGGTGAAAAACAGCTCGCTGTTTTGGCTACGGCGTACCACCGTTTCACCGTCCGGCTGAGGAATGCCGAGGATCTGGATGTTATGTTGATATTGATCCGACCACAGCCAGGGCGCATCGCTGTAGCCCGCCGCGCTGGCGTCCAGCATCGCCCGTGCGGTTGAAATGGCCTGGTTCTGCGCAAAAGCCCAGGATTGCAGGCAAAGGCGGTAATCAGGATGCTGGGCCACGTCGCCCGCCGCGAAGATCGCCGGATCGCTGGTTCGCCCCTGCGCATCCACCACGATGCCCTGCTCGATCGCTAAATCCGCCTGGCGGGCCAGCTCCAGATTGAGATCGACGCCGATCCCCACGACAACCGCGTCGAACCGCTGCGCTTGTCCGCCGCAGGCAATGACGGGCAAACCGCCGTCGTCTGCAAGCGAAATGGGGCCGCAGGCGCAGTGCAGCGTCACGCCCTGCTGCTGGTGCATTTGCAGCAGCGCGGCGGAAACCGGCGCGCTGACGGAGCGCTGGCAAAGCGCGGCCTGCTGCTCAAAGACCGTCACTGCTATACCTAATCTGCGCGCGGAAGCGGCGATCTCAAGGCCGATCCAGCCGCCGCCCACCACCGCCAGGCTGCGGCATTCGGCAAGCCGCTGCTTTAAGCGCCGGGCGTCTTCCCAGTGGCGCAGCGTATAAACCTGCGGATGCTCCTGCCATGCGGCGCCGGGCAGCCGCGCCCTGCCGCCGGTGGCGATCAGCAGCTGCTGGTAAGGCAGGCGCTCACCGCTGTTTAGCACCACCACTTTTTCATCGCGCAGAATGGCCTCGGCACGCTGCGGACGATACCAGGTAATATTCAACGCGCTGAGCACGTCGCCGCTGAACAGGTGCGGCATAGCAGGCGATGTTTCCAGCAAAGCGGCCTTGGAGAGCGGCGGGCGTTCATAAAAATCCCACGGCTCATCCGCAACCACGCTCAGTTCGCCCTGCCAGCCCTGGTCGCGCAGGGTTTTGGCGGCCCAGCCCGCGGCCTGACCGCCGCCGATAATGACGATCCCCGCGGTCATATCGCCTCCTGCTTTTTCTGCTGGCGGCGCGTGTCATGATCGATGCCGCCTTCAACCGCCCATTCGGTAAAGGAGACCAGCGAGTGTTCCAGCTCGCGCGGCTGCCAGTTTTCCGTCAGATAATCGTCGTTGGTGTAGTACTCAAATGCGCCCCCCGTCGGGCTGTTCACATACCAGAAGTAGGCTGAGGAAACGGGATGACGGCCCGGCCCGATAAAGGTGCTCCACTGCTGTTTGTTCATGGCGATGCCGCCGCCAATCACCTCGTGAATGTCCCGCACGGTAAACGCCACGTGGTTCAGCCCGCGCTTGCGGTTTGGCAGCTGCAGCAAAAAGAGGTTGTGATGTCCGCCGCGCGCCTGGGTGCGCAGGAAAACGGCGCGATTGATATAGCGGTCGGAAACCTGAAAGCCCAGCACCTCGCGATAGAAGCGTTCCACGGCGGCCAGCTCTTCGACAAAGAACACAACGTGACCAATGTTGATCGGCTGCGCACGGTCATAAACCGGGCTTGGCGTATCGATGCGCCGCATATCGCCCCATTGGTTTATCGGCGCAGCCTCCAGTTCAACGGGCTGCTGCCGGGTTACCTGCACGCGCAGCGTCATGCCGTTTGGATCGAGGCACTCCAGCGCGCCGTCCACTTCACGGAAGCCCGGCTGGCCCGCCATGCGAGCGCGCAGCGTGGCAAGCTCCTGCTCATCCGCCACGCCCCATGTCATACGGCGTAACGTGGACCCAGCTTCAATCGCTGGCGGTAAATCCGCGCTGTTAACCGCCCGTAAGACAACTTCTGCTCCGCTCAGGGTGGTGAAACTGCCCGCATCTTTATCCTGAGAGCGCAGACCAAAATCACGCATAAACTTTTCGCACAGCGCCGGGTCTTCCACGCCAAACTCTAATTTTTCAATGCCAGTTACGCTCATAACTCGTTGCCTCATGATGGTTTTAGCCGGATTCGGGCGTAGGGGCGCCCCGACGCGATTAAGCGTCTGTGTTCCGCAGGTCAGGATTAGCTAGCTTGCTTGCGCCAGGTGGCCTAAAAAGCCTGATATTTTGTCGGCGGCCAGGCGGACTTCATTCTGTAAACGTTCACGGTCCGATTTGGGGATCTCTTCATAGGGCACCAGGATGCTGACCACCGCCGCCACCCGGCCAGTACGATCGAAAATCGGATATACGATGGACGAAATGCCGTGGCGGTAGAAGGACTCGCCGATCACGTAGCCACGCGCTTTGTCCTGCTGCACCATCTGCCAGAGCGCTTCGCGATCGTGTAGTTGCCCCGGCACGTTTCCCGGCAGAACCGGGTTGGGAAACAGCTGTTCAAACTCGCCTGGTGAAACGCCGGTAAGCAGCATGCGGCCCAGAGAAGTGCAGTGCAGCGGCAGACGCGTGCCGATGCTGACCTGATTGATCTGCGATCCGGCGGCGCTCACGCGGGCGACGTAGATCAGATCGCGTCCGTCGCGGATCGCCAGATGGCTGCTGCACTGGCTGATATCACGCAGCTGTTCAATCACCGGCTGCCCGGCCTGCGCCACGTCCAGCGAAGCGATGTACTCAAAGCCCAGCCGCAGCACGTTCATTCCCAGCGAGAAGGTGTTGGTGCGCGGATTACGTTCAAGGAATCCCATATATTCCAGGGTTTGCACCACGCGATATGCGGTGGCTTTCGGCATTTTTACCAGTCGATGCAGTTCGGCAAACGTCAGCTCGCGATGCTGCTCGCCAAAGGCCAGAAGCAGCTGCAGCCCACGTTCCAGACCGGGGATTACATATCGACACGCCTGTTCATCCGCCATCTCACTCACCTGTTCAGTTAAAGACGAAACCGCCGTTGACCGGCAGCAGTTGCCCGGTGACAAAGCCCGACAGCGAGGACAGAAGCCACAGCACACTGCCCGTTACATCGTCGGGATGCTGGGCGCCGGGTAAGGCGCGCCCTTGCTCATAAAGCTGATGACGTTCCGCCGGCACATATTCGGTGGCTTCCACACGGGTTAAGCCCGGGGCGATGGCGTTGACGCGAATGCGCCGCTCGCCCAGTTCACGCGCCATTGAGCGGGTCATGGAAATCACCGCGCCTTTGCTGGCGACGTAGGCCATCAGGCGGGGCGCTCCCCACAACGCGGTATCTGACGCCACGTTCACGATGCTGCCGCCGTTGGCTAGCAGCGGCACCGCGGCTTTGCTGACCAACCAGGTGCCGCGCACGTTCACCTGCATCACGCGATCCCACAGATCGATGTCGTACTCCATCATCGTTTTGCCGCCCACGCCGGTTGCCATGGCGGCATTGTTCACCAGCCCGTCAATGGAGCCCAGCGCGCCGATGGCGTTAAACGCCGCTTCGACGGAGTGAGGATCGGCAAGATCGATAACCTGAACCTCAACGTTTAGCCCCTGTTCGCGCAGGGTACTGGCACCGACGGCCAGCTCGGTTTCAAGGATGTCGCACATCACCGCGCAGGCGCCGGCTTTGGCTATCGCTTCGGCAAAATGGTAGCCCAGACCGCGGGCGGCACCGGTAATAACTATGCGCTTCCCTTTCAGCATGCCTTCCATCAGGCCGCTCCCTGCTGCTGTTCGCGCTGGGCCAGCTGCTGCTGCGCGGCTTTTAGCATCATGCGGCGAAGGCGGGACAGCCCCACGTCATGCTGATACAAATATTCGTGGTTCCGGGCGTCAGGCGCCATGCACTCCAGCACCACGCGATCCTGCTCCAGCACCTCCCAGTGCAGTTTTTCCAGGCGGTTGCGGTACATGAAGCGCCACACGTCGCGCTGCCAGTCCTGCACTTTACGGATGCGCCAGAAGAAGACGCGGCAACGATCTTTATCTTCCGGCACCACCATGCCGACTATCCAGAAATGGCCGCCCGGCCCGAAGCGTTTCTGATAAGGAATAGAGAGGCGCATCCAGTAGGCTCCGCTGGCGCCGAATTCCACCCAGTCAAAATTCACGCCGCTCTGGCCGCTCTTCTTGAACACGAAGCCGTTCTGCGTCCCCTCAAGCACCATGTCCGCTTTACGATCGCCTTCCGCCATGGAGTGCGAAGACGAGTGGAGATAGGTGCCGTGCATCGGGTCCATGACGTTTTCCAGCGCGTACTGATAATTGCACTCCCAGGCCGCGGTACACAGGAAATTGCTGTACTGCTCCACGTCTGCCAGTTCTGCCGGGAAGGTAAGTTCTGCGGGCGGCTGTTCCGCCGTCACGCCAAACCATAAGAAGATGGCGCCGTGAACTTCCTGCACTGCGTAACTGCGCACGCACTGTTGCCCGACCAGCGGACAGCGGTCCACCGCAGGGACATCTTTTACCTCGCCGTTGCCGGCTACTTCTACGCCGTGATACCAGCAGGCGATACGATCGCCCAGGTTCCAGCCCATCGACAGGCGCGCGCCGCGATGCGGACAACGGTCTTCCAGCGCCTGCACCTGGCCATCTTTATTGCGCCATACGACGATCTGTTCACCGAGGCGCGTAATGCCGACCGGCGCCGACTGCACTTCCCAGCTTGCCAGCACCGGATACCATAAATTGCGTAATCCTGTATCGAGATAATCTTGCACTGTAGTCGTCATGCTGCTCTCCGCCGTTAGTAACCGTTAACCTGCATAAACTCCCGAAAACTGCTCTCCTGCCAGGCTTCGCCGTGTCGGTCGTAAACCTGGCGGCTGTTTAAGGCGTTCACCAGCTCCGGCAGCGTTTCCACGCCCTGCTCAAAAAGTTGCTCAAGGGCAGCGATAAGCGTCAGCTCAAAGGCTTCTGGTTCACGGCTGCGGGTTTGCCATACCAGATTCTGGTAATGCCCGGGCTTGTGGATCGTGCCGTTGCCCCCCTCTTTTGGCGGCGTAAACTGAAAGCTAATCGGCAATGACGGGTTAAATTCAGCGTTCTCGCTCATTCCACTGTCTCCGGGATAAAGGTGATTTGGATCTGGTTGTCGAATACGCGCACCGGGTAGCGTTTCAGGTTGCGTTCGCCCGGCTCGCGCAGGCAGGCCCCGGTACGGATATCAAATACCGCCTCGTGCAGCGGACATTCAACTTTGCCGTCGTCGACAAAACCCTGACTCAGCAGCGCGTAGGCATGGGGGCAGACGTCTTCGAGCGCGTAATACTCGCCATCCACCAGATAGACACCAATCTCTTTACCTTCGACGTTGCCGCTATAAGGAAAGTCTTCCTGCACCTGCTCTACATTACATACGCCCATCCAGCTCATCAGATCCTCCGGCGGTTGTTTCATATATGAAACTCTGTTTCTTATTTAATACGCTCAATATAAAAGCGCTGGACTTTTCGTCAAGGGGATATGTGACAAGTTTGTTAATGATGCGGGAGTAATTCTCTCAACTGTGGAATCGCTCACGAAAACGTGCACCCAGATGAAACAGGTGATTAAAAATGCGGGCGCACATACATAATTTTTATATTTATCGCGTATCGAATGAGTGCCAGATATTTTAATTGACTTTAGAGGGCCATTGCGGATAAACAAAAATAAGAAGCGGAAGTGTGGCGTTTCATATATGAAACAAACCATTAATTTATCCTTAAAATACAGCAAGTTTCAAATATCAACCATTTTAGATAGGTGATTATTTTTCCGCAGAAACAAAGAAGACTCATCGAGCCTATAAACCGGAGAAGAAACAAGATGCTATCCAACCGCTGGCTGGGAGTGACCGCACTTTTGTTATTAGTGGTAATTGCTTATATAGACCGCGTAAATATTTCAGTGATGATTCTTAACCCCGAATTTGCCAGCCATTTTCGGTTAAATGATAACAGAATGTTACAGGGAATGTTGATGACCCTGTTTCTGCTGGGCTATGGATTTTCAGCGTTATTCCTCACGCCGGTAATGGAAAGTCGGATGCATTACCGTCACGCCCTGCTGTTAAGCACGCTGATCTGGGCCGTCGTTTGCGCGGTATCGCCGCTGGCCGGATCGCTGATGGGATTACTGATTGCCCGTCTGATTTTGGGCATAGCCGAAGGGCCGCTTTTCTCGCTGAAAACCCGCTTTATCAGCGACCGTTTCGCCGCTCACGAACTGGGTAAACCCAACGCGGTAAGCGCGCTGGGCGTCTCGCTCGGCCTGGCCGTTGGCTTCCCGCTGGTGACATGGCTTGTCGGGCATTTTGGCTGGGCGGGTTCTTTTCAGGCGCTGGCGTTGATTAATCTGCTGCTCGGCGGCGGCCTGGTTTTAGGCTTTATCCCGCCCCCTCCGCACAAAAACGCCGTTCCCCGACGCAGGTTTACCACCACGTTGCGCCTTGCCTGGCAGACTCCGCTGCTCGGCTGGATTTTGCTGGTAGAGATAGCCACGCTGAGCTATCTGTGGGGAAGCAGCGCCTGGCTTCCCGCCTGGCTGCGCGATGAGCATCAGTTCTCGCTGCAGGCAACAGGCTGGCTTGCAGCCGTCCCGTTTATTATCAGCCTGGGATCAAAATACCTTGGCGGCGTGCTGCTCGATAAGCTTCGCCCTGCCCAGGCTCCGCTGCTGTTTGTCATCGGCGGGGCTTCGACGGCCTGCGCGGTAACAGGCCTGATGATGAGCACGCAGCCCGCGTGGCTGGCGTTCTGGCTGCTGATGGCAAACGCCTGCTGGGGGTTACAGGGCGCGGCGATACCCACCGTGGTTCAGCATCATGCAAGCCGTGAGGCGGTCGGTAGCGCTTATGGGATCGTTAACGGCATAGGGAATCTGTGCGCAGCCTTTATTCCGCTGCTGATGGGGCTGGTGATGCGCAACGTGGGAACGGTGTCATCGGGGTTCTCGGTGCTGGTGATTTCGCAGGTGGTAACGCTGCTGGCGGGCAGTATGCTGCTGCTGCGCATGCGTCGCGCAGCAGCGCTGGCTTAAACCTTATTCTGCTCTTAAAAGCCCGCAAATACGGCTTAAGCAGAAACAAAGCGTTATCTCTTCTGGCCTGGCTCAACCGCCAAAAAACAGAGTTTTTTGGCGGTTGAGCCCGCGCTTATTCGCCTTTTTTCGCAGCCTGGATATAGAGCATTTCCAGCGCAAGCGTAGCGCCGGCAAGCGCGGTGATTTCAGACTGGTCGTAGGCCGGGGCGACCTCAACGAGATCCATGCCAACGATGTTCAGATCCTTCAGGCCGCGTACCAGCTTCAGGGCGCGGTCTGAGGTCAGGCCGCCGATAACCGGCGTGCCGGTACCCGGCGCGAAAGCAGGATCCAGACAGTCGATATCGAAGGTCAGGTAAACCGGCATATCGCCGACAATCTGCTTAACCTGCGCCAGCACGTCGTCAACGGTGCGGTCGTTAACCTGCCCCGCATCCAGCACGGTAAAACCGTTATCTTTATCAAACTCGGTGCGGATACCAATCTGTACCGAATGGTCAGGGTCGATCAGGCCTTCTTTCGGCGCAGTGTAGAACATGGTGCCGTGATCGAACTCGCAGCCGTTAGAGTAGGTGTCGGTATGCGCATCGAAATGCACCAGCGCCATTTTGCCGAAGTGCTTAGCGTGCGCGCGCAGCAGCGGCAGAGTCACGAAGTGATCGCCGCCGAAAGAGAGCATGCGCTTGCCCGCGGCCAGCAGCTTCTCAGCATGAGCCTGCAGGCGCTCGCTCATGTCGCGCGAATCGCCAAAGGCGTACACCAGATCGCCGCAGTCCACGACGTTCAGACGTTCGCGCATATCGAAATTCCACGGGAAGCGGTTGCCTTCCCAGGCAAGGTTGGTGGAAACCTGGCGAATAGCCGCAGGACCATGACGGCCGCCCGCGCGCCCGGAGGTAGCCGCATCAAACGGAACGCCGGTGATCACCCAGTCGGCATCGCTGTCGTACGGCTGGAAGTTTAACGGGAAACGTAAAAAACCAAAGGCGTTGGAGACCAGGGAATTATCGTACTGATGGCCCAGGGTGTTCATTGTCTGACCTCTCGGTGAGTGAATTTATGTCAAAAAAAAGTCCCCTCCGCGTCGTTAAACCCGACGAGGAAGGGACTGGATTAGTTTCGATACTGCCTGTTGGCGCGGATTATCGCCGTAATTTCATCCGGGTTCAATAGTGCGTAATTCATACGCACAGTATAGAACAGACTTCGGGATTACTCGTCTTCCAGGTAAGTGTAGCCGTAAAGGCCTGCTTCGAACTCCTCCAGGAACTGCTGCTGCAAAGCGGCATCCAGATCGGTCTGTTTTACCTGATCGCGGAAGTGGGTCAGCAGCGTGTTCGGATCAAGCTGCACGTATTGCAGCATATCCGCCACGGTGTCGCCTTCGTCAGAAAGCTCAACTTCCACATTGCCGTCAGGGAAGACGAATACATCCACCGCCTCAGTATCGCCGAAGAGGTTATGCATGTTGCCCAAAATCTCCTGATACGCCCCGACCATAAAGAAGCCCAGCGGCGGCGGGTTCTCCGGGTCGTATTCCGGCATCGGCATGGTGGTGGCGATACCGTCGCCGTCGATGTAGTGATCGATAGCGCCATCGGAATCGCAGGTAATATCCAGCAGCACCGCGCGGCGCTCGGGAACCTGATTCAGTCCTTCAAGCGGCAGCACCGGGAACAGCTGGTCGATACCCCAGGCATCCGGCATGGACTGGAACAGCGAGAAGTTGACGTAAATCTTGTCCGCCATGCGTTCCTGCAGCTCGTCAATGATTGGACGGTGGGCGCGGTTGCTCGGGTCCAGCAGGCGCTGAATTTCATGGCACATGCCCAGGTAAAGCTGCTCCGCCCAGGCGCGTTCCTGCAACGAGTAGCTCCCCGCAGCGTAGCCGGTATGGATATCGTGCAGATCCATCTGGCTGTCATGCAGCCATTCGCGCAGCGAACGGCGGTTATTCGGCTCGTGCATTTCGCCCCAGGTTTCCCACATGCTTTGCAACGCGCGCGCGGCGTCTTCAGCGGGAGCCGTTGGCGTAGTGTATTCGTTGCGCTCGACGCCGATAATGTTCGACACCAGCACGGTATGATGCGCGGTAACCGCACGGCCGGATTCGGTAATGACCGTAGGATGCGGCAGGCCATGCTCTTCGCACGCGTCGCCAATCGCCCAGATAATGTTGTTGGCGTATTCGTTCAGGCCGTAGTTAACCGAACAATCCGACTGCGAGCGCGTTCCTTCGTAGTCCACGCCCAGGCCGCCGCCCACGTCGAAGCATTCGATGTTAACGCCCATCTTATGCAGCTCAACGTAGAAGCGTGCAGATTCACGAACGCCGGTGGCGATGTCGCGAATGTTCGCCATTTGCGAGCCGAGATGGAAGTGCAGCAGTTGCAGGCTGTCGATACGACCGGCTTCACGCAACATTTCAACCAGCTGCAGAACCTGCGTCGCCGCCAGGCCAAATTTGGATTTTTCACCGCCGGAAGACTGCCATTTCCCGGAGCCCTGCGATGCCAGACGCGCACGCACGCCAAGGCGCGGCACCACGTTCAGACGCTCGGCCTCTTCCAGCACGATACGGATCTCTGACATCTTCTCGATAACCAGATAGACCTTGTGGCCCATTTTCTCGCCGATCAGCGCCAGGCGAATATATTCGCGGTCTTTATAGCCGTTGCAGACAATTACCGAACGCGTCATGCCGGCGTGCGCCAGAACAGCCATCAGCTCGGCTTTAGAACCCGCTTCCAGCCCCAGCGGCTCGCCGGAATGAATCAGCGATTCAATGACGCGACGGTGCTGGTTTACCTTGATTGGGTAAACGAGAAAATAGTTGCCGTTATAGCCGTAGGATTCGCGCGCGCGTTTGAAGGCCGCATTAATAGAGCGCAGGCGGTGCTGCAGGATCTGCGGAAAACAGAACAGCGCAGGCAGGCGCTGCCCTTGCGCTTCACGGGCTTTGACCAGCTCAGCCAGATCGACTCGTGCCTCAGGGACATCCGGATCCGGGCATACGGTAATATGACCCAGTTCGTTGACGTCGTAATAGTTATTGCCCCACCAGGCAATATTGTAAGTACGCAGCATCTTGCTGGCTTCCTGGGAACTCATGGCAACCTCCTGCATGGAGCGGTGTACATTCTGCTCGCCCACTGACGAACCCGAAACGGAAGAGATTTTGTCAGACATGGCGAACCTCAAATTTAAACGAATGTGCAAAACAGTTAACTACTATCGCAGGGGTATCCTGCAATAACAACCCATTAACAGCGCGTAACGGCAGCATAAGACGCTGACAGAAAAACTGTGCGATCGGTTTCTTTTTCATATCATTGTAAAACACGTGACCGAACTCCGTGGGACGGGTCGGCGAAACCACGAGAAAACTCTTATCAAAGACAAGAGCGCCCAGGTACTGAAATTACAGGCGTGCGCGACCGGCTCTGGCGTCGTGAGAAGCGCCGGGCCAGGTATAACATCGGCTGGGATGGAGTAAAGAAAGGCAGTTTGCGAGGGGCAGTCGCACACAAGGACTGTGCGCCAGATTCTGCGAATTACAGCGGTTCATCAATCGTATCACCTCCACGCATACGGTTTGGGTATGCGACAAGCCAAAGCTAAGAAAATTGCTCAGACTGATGACAGCTCTCATCCAGGTGAAGCCCTGAAAGATGTCACCCCAAAAATTAACAGAAAAATCAGTTTATTGATTTTCGCCTGATAGCCATAAAGAAGGAAAAAACACGTTTTTTCCTTCTTTATCAGCAATCTTAGCTAAGAAAATTGCTCAACCCGGCTGGAAGTGGGCACAAAACTTGTGTGCTTATTGAATGAGCCGCGCGCGCCGCTTTATACCCATAACGGACGGAAAAAGCAAAAGATAAATACGGGCTTTGCCAGCGCCGTCAGGAAAAATTGCCGCTCCCTTTTATCCATAAATGTGCTGAGCGAGAAAAATCGCTGGCAATATGATTAAGGGTTAACCTAAAATGGCCGTCCAGATGTTAATCCATCTATACTGATTAACTGTTAGACTGCCTGTCGTTCAACCTGTGGCAAATAGCCATAATATCAGCATATCGCACTGATGCGGTGGTCATTCAACAGCAGTCTGTACTATACGAATTATTTTAGGGTGAAGAAAACATGGCTAAACACCTTTTTACGTCCGAGTCTGTATCAGAAGGGCATCCCGACAAAATCGCTGACCAAATCTCCGATGCGGTACTTGATGCGATCCTGGAGCAGGATCCGAAAGCGCGCGTAGCCTGTGAGACGTACGTGAAGACCGGCATGGTGCTGGTTGGCGGCGAAATCACTACCAGTGCATGGGTTGATATCGAAGAGATCACCCGTAACACGGTTCGTGAGATCGGCTACGTGCATTCTGATATGGGCTTTGATGCCAACTCCTGTGCCGTGCTGAGCGCCATCGGCAAACAGTCGCCGGATATCAACCAGGGCGTTGACCGTACCGATCCGCTGGAACAGGGCGCGGGCGACCAGGGCCTGATGTTTGGTTATGCGACCAACGAAACCGACGTGCTGATGCCTGCGCCTATCACTTACGCACACCGTCTGGTTCAGCGCCAGGCTGAAGTACGTAAAAACGGCATGCTGCCATGGCTGCGCCCGGACGCGAAAAGCCAGATCACCTTCCAGTATGACGACGGCAAAATTGTCGGTATCGATGCGGTAGTGCTCTCCACCCAGCATTCCGAAGACATCGAGCTGAAAACGCTGCAGGAAGCGGTGATGGAAGAGATTATCAAGCCGGTACTGCCTGCGGAATGGCTTAACGCTTCAACCAAATACCACATCAACCCAACCGGCCGTTTTGTTATCGGCGGGCCAATGGGCGACTGCGGCCTGACCGGCCGTAAAATCATCGTGGATACCTACGGCGGCATGGCTCGTCACGGCGGCGGCGCGTTCTCCGGTAAAGATCCTTCTAAAGTGGACCGTTCCGCCGCGTACGCTGCGCGTTACGTTGCAAAAAACATCGTGGCTGCAGGACTTGCAGACCGCTGTGAGATTCAGGTCTCTTACGCTATCGGCGTTGCTGAACCTACTTCCATCATGGTTGAAACCTTCGGCACCGAGAAAATCTCAACCGAGCAGCTGACCCTGCTGGTACGCGAGTTCTTCGACCTGCGTCCATACGGTCTGATCCAGATGCTGGATCTGCTGCACCCAATCTACAAAGAAACCGCTGCCTACGGTCACTTTGGTCGTGAACATTTCCCATGGGAAAAAACCGACAAAGCTGCCCTGCTGCGCGAAGCTGCTGGCCTGAAATAATCCGCCACGGTTTTTCCCTTTCAAGGCCGGCTCTGCTGGCCTTTTGTTTTTACACCTGCTGAAACTCTCGTTTTTATTTCCCTCGTCTATACTTTCTTTTTAGCAACCGCCACGGGTTTTATGAAAGCGGTTACACCTATATTTTACCCTTTTACAATCGGATTAATCCTCCTGCCTCCCTTCTTCTGCGCATTTGTTACAATCTGCTTCGGCTTAGTCTGAAAAAGCAACAGATTGCTTGCTGCGTCGGTTCTTAATGCTATGTTTTATCTGCATAAATAACCTATACGGTTCTTGACATTTGTGTAACCGATTACACTAACGTGATTAGCATCACACTATTTTGCGCGGCACACGCCTAACCTTAACCACGATAAAATTGATAATTCAACCGGAGGGCTATATGCCTGACATTAAAAAACATGGGCGATCTAATAAGAGCATGACCTTCTTCGTCTGCTTCCTTGCGGCGCTGGCAGGTTTGCTGTTTGGCCTGGATATCGGCGTTATCGCAGGCGCCCTGCCGTTTATTGCTAACGATTTCCAGATAAGCTCGCACACGCAGGAATGGGTCGTCAGCTCCATGATGTTTGGTGCCGCCGTAGGCGCCGTCGGCAGCGGCTGGCTCTCCTTCCGTCTCGGGCGTAAATACAGCCTGATGATTGGCGCCGTGCTGTTTGTGGCCGGTTCGCTGTGTTCCGCCTTTGCGCCGAACGTTGAGGTGTTAATTATCTCCCGCGTGCTGCTTGGCCTGGCCGTAGGCGTGGCGTCTTATACCGCTCCGCTTTACCTGTCTGAGATCGCCCCGGAAAAAATTCGCGGCAGTATGATTTCGATGTATCAGCTGATGATCACCATCGGCATTCTGGGCGCGTACCTGTCCGACACCGCCTTTAGCTATTCAGGCTCCTGGCGCTGGATGCTCGGCATTATCACCCTTCCGGCCCTGCTGCTGCTGATTGGCGTGTTCTTCCTGCCGGACAGCCCGCGCTGGTTCGCCGCCAAACGCCGCTTCCACGACGCGGAACGCGTGCTGTTACGCCTGCGTGATACCAGCGCCGAAGCAAAACGTGAACTCGAAGAGATTCGTGAGAGCCTGCAGGTGAAACAGAGCGGCTGGTCGCTGTTTAAAGACAACAGCAACTTCCGTCGTGCGGTATTCCTTGGCGTTCTGCTGCAGGTCATGCAGCAGTTCACCGGCATGAACGTCATCATGTATTACGCGCCAAAAATCTTTGAAATCGCCGGCTTTACCAATACCACGCAGCAGATGTGGGGTACGGTTATCGTTGGCCTGATTAACGTGCTGGCGACCTTCATCGCCATCGGCCTCGTGGATCGCTGGGGCCGTAAACCGACGCTGGTGCTGGGCTTCCTGGTGATGGCAACGGGTATGGGCGTGCTGGGCACCATGCTGCATGTCGGCATCCATTCTCAGGGCGCGCAGTACTTCGCCGTGGCTATGCTGCTGATGTTTATCGTGGGCTTTGCGATGAGCGCCGGGCCGCTGATCTGGGTGCTGTGCTCTGAAATCCAGCCGCTGAAAGGCCGTGATTTTGGCATTACCTGCTCTACCGCCACTAACTGGATCGCCAACATGATCGTCGGCGCAACCTTCCTGACCATGCTCAACACGCTGGGCAACGCGAATACCTTCTGGGTCTACGCCGCTCTGAACGTCTTCTTTATCGTTCTGACGCTGTGGCTGGTGCCGGAAACCAAACACGTATCGCTGGAACATATCGAACGCAACCTGATGAAAGGCCGTCCGTTACGTGAGATTGGCGCTCACGACTAAGCAAAAAATGGCCCTTCTCCATAAGGAGAGGGGCTTGCGCCTCGTCCCGCCCCATTCTATTCTCTGCCGTTATGAAATCCCCACGACTCCCCATTGCCGTCCAGCAGGCCGTTATGCGTTGCCTGCGGGAAAAACTGCAGCAGGCAAACCTGCAGTTAGGCCGTAACTATCCGGAACCGAAACTGGTGTATCAGCAACGAGGCACCGCCGCGGGCACCGCATGGATGGAAAGCTACGAAATCCGTTTAAATCCCGTATTGCTGATGGAAAATCAGCAGGCTTTTATCGATGAGGTGGTGCCGCACGAGCTGGCTCATCTTCTGGTCTGGAAACACTTTGGCCGCGTAGCGCCCCACGGCAAAGAATGGAAATGGATGATGGAGGCCGTGCTTGGCGTTCCCGCTCGTCGGACGCACCAGTTTGAAGTCCAGTCCGTTCGCAAAAACACCTTCCCCTATCGCTGCCGCTGCCAGCTGCATCAGCTTACCGTGCGCCGCCACAATAAAGTGCTGCGCGGTGAATTTGAATACCGCTGCGTGCAGTGCGGCGACCTGTTAAAACCGGAACTTACGCCTTCCTGCCATTAAAAATCACGCGCCAGCTTTCCCGATCCTGCTGATTGAAACTGGATAAATCCTCAGGTAGGGTGCGGGCAGGTTTTAGTAAGGATTCTGGAAATGTCTCGCAAATATTTTTGGGCTGTTGCAGGTGTTGCAGCCCTTTGCTCTTTTTCCGCGCTCAGCGCCGGTATCAACAGTTTCTCGCAGGCCAAAACCGCTGGCGTCAAAGTAAATGCCGACGCGCCGGGCGACTTTTACTGCGGATGCAAAATCAACTGGCACGGAAAAAAGGGCGTCCCCGATCTCAAATCGTGCGGCTATAAGGTACGTAAAAACGAAAACCGCGCCACACGCATCGAATGGGAACATGTGATGCCGGCCTGGCAGTTCGGCCACCAGCGCCAGTGCTGGCAGAATGGCGGGAGGAAGAAGTGCAGCAAAGATCCTGTTTATCGCAAAATAGAAAGCGATATGCATAACCTGCAGCCCGCTGTCGGCGAAGTGAATGCCGATCGCAATAACTTTATGTACAGCCAGTGGAACGGCGGTGAAGGCCAGTACGGCCAGTGCGCAATGAAGGTCGATTTTAAGGATAAGATTGCCGAGCCGCCAGCCCGCGCACGCGGCGCTATTGCACGCACCTACTTCTATATGCGCGACCAGTATCAGCTGAAGCTCTCCCGCCAGCAGACCCAGCTTTTTGAAGCCTGGAACAAGCTGTATCCGGTGAGCGCCTGGGAGTGCAAACGCGACGAACGTATCGCTAAAGTTCAGGGCAATCATAACCCTTATGTGCTGCGGGCTTGCCAGGCACAAAACAGCTAACCTACACTAGCGGCAATTGTTTCTTTGCTGCGACAGTTAACCCTCACCCCGGCCTTCTTCTTGGAAGGCCGAGGAGGAAAACAAGCGGCTTCGTTTTGTCCCCTCGCCCCTTTGGGGAGAGGGTCAGGGTGAGGACGAAAAAACGCAGCGCAACTAACCGGATAACTGACGTCATGCGCATACCCCGCATTCATCACCCTGAATTACTCGCCCCCGGCCAGGATGTTTTCCTCAGCGAAGATGCCGCAAACCATGTGGGCCGCGTGTTACGCATGGGAGCCGGCCACGCCCTGCAGCTTTTTGACGGTAGCAACCAGGTTTTTGCAGCTGAAATCGTGCAGGCCGATAAAAAAAATGTGCGTGTCAAAGTGCTTGCTGCAAACGCCGATGACCGTGAATCCCCGCTGCACCTGCACCTCGGCCAGGTGATGTCACGCGGCGAAAAAATGGAGTTCACTATTCAAAAAGCCGTGGAGCTTGGCGTGAACGTAATTACGCCTTTGTTCTCCGAGCGCTGTGGCGTAAAGCTTGATGCCGAACGTCTGAATAAAAAGCTCACCCAGTGGCGCAAAATCGCCGTTGGCGCCTGCGAACAGTGCGGACGTAACCTGGTGCCGGAAATACGCCCGGCGATGGAGCTCGAAGCGTGGTGCGCCGAGCAGGACGACAGCCTGAAGCTCAACCTTCATCCTCGCGCCAGCGCCAGCATAAATACCCTGCCGCAGCCGGTCGAACGCGTGCGTTTATTGATTGGCCCGGAAGGTGGTTTAACGGCGGATGAAATTGCCATGACCGCACGCCACCAGTTTACTGATATCTTGTTAGGACCACGCGTTCTGCGCACTGAGACTACCGCGCTCACCGCCATCACCGCGCTTCAGGTGCGTTTTGGCGATTTGGGCTAAAGGAGAAAAAATGATCAAGCTCGGCATCGTGATGGACCCCATCGCACACATCAATATCAAGAAAGACTCAAGCTTTGCCATGCTGCTCGAAGCGCAACGCCGCGGTTATGAGATCCATTACATGGAAATGGCGGATCTCTACCTGATTAACGGCGAAGCGCGCGCGCGTACCCGCCTGCTGTCCGTCGAACAGAACTACGACAAATGGTATGAATTTAACAGCGAGCAGGATATCGCGCTGGCCGACCTTAACGTCGTGCTGATGCGTAAAGATCCGCCATTTGATACCGAATTCATCTACGCCACCTACATCCTTGAGCGCGTCGAAGAACAGGGTACGCTAATCGTCAACAAACCGCAGAGCCTGCGCGACTGTAACGAGAAGCTGTTCACCGCCTGGTTTGCGGATTTGACTCCGGAAACGCTGGTGACGCGCAACAAGGCGCAGCTTAAAGCGTTCTGGCAAAAGCATGGCGATATCATCATGAAGCCGCTGGACGGCATGGGCGGTACATCCATTTTCCGCGTGAAGGAAGGCGATCCTAACCTCGGCGTGATTGCAGAAACCCTGACCGAGCTTGGCAACCGCTACTGCATGGCGCAAAACTATCTGCCCGCTATCGTCGATGGCGACAAGCGTGTGCTGGTCGTTGACGGCGAACCGGTTCCGTACTGCCTGGCGCGTATTCCCCAGGGCGGCGAAACGCGTGGTAACCTGGCGGCCGGCGGCCGTGGCGAACCGCGCCCGTTGACCGAAAGCGACTGGGAAATTGCACGCCGCGTGGGCCCAACCCTGAAAGCCAAAGGGCTGATTTTCGTAGGCCTCGATATTATCGGCGATCGCCTGACCGAGATTAACGTCACCAGCCCTACCTGCATCCGTGAAATCGAAGCCGCGTTTCCGGTTTCCATTACCGGTATGCTGTTTGACGCCATCGAAAAGCGCATCGCTGAGTGATTTTTAAACGGCGGTAGGGACACCGCCAGTAGTGACAGCTAGCCGCTTTCCCCGCATACTGGACGCTGTCGCTTTTTCAACCGGGATCAGAACCTCTGACAATGAATTTACAGCATCACTTTCTTATTGCCATGCCGGCTCTTCAGGACCCCCTTTTTAAGCGTGCCGTAGTCTATATCTGCGAATACAACGAAGATGGCGCGATGGGGATCATTATTAATAAACCCCTCGAAAACCTTCAGGTTGATGGCGTACTGCAAAAGTTAAAGATCGAACCCGATCCTCGCGACCCCGCTATTCGTCTTGATAAGCCCGTGTTTATCGGCGGCCCGCTGGCCGAAGATCGTGGCTTTATCCTGCACAGCCCGCCAGATATGTTCGCTTCAAGCATTCGTATTTCTGACGATACGGTAATCACCACCTCAAGAGACGTGCTGGAAACCATCGGCACGCCGAACCAGCCGAAAGAGGTGATGGTGGCGCTGGGCTATTCCTCATGGGAAAAAGGACAGCTTGAGCAGGAGATCCTTGAAAACGCCTGGCTTACCGCTCCGGCAGATGCCGCCATTCTGTTTACTACGCCGATTGCCGAACGCTGGCGCGAAGCGGCGAAGCTGATTGGTGTTGATATCCATACTATGCCAGGCGAAGCGGGGCACGCGTAATGAGCAGCGGAACACTTTTAGCCTTTGATTTCGGCACTAAAAGCATCGGCGTGGCGATCGGCCAGCGTATTACCGGCACCGCCCGCCCGCTCACCGCGCTAAAAGCGCAGGAAGGCTCGCCGGACTGGAACGCCGTAGAAAAAATCCTGAAAGAGTGGCAGCCAGACGAAGTAATCGTTGGCCTGCCGCTGAATATGGACGGCACGGAACAGCCGCTGACCGCCCGCGCCCGTAAATTCGCTAACCGTCTGCACGGCCGCTTTGGCGTGAAGGTATCCTTACAGGACGAGCGCCTCAGCACCGTTGAAGCGCGTGCGGGCCTGTTTGAGCACGGCGGCTTCCGCGCGCTTAACAAAGGCAGCATTGATTCCGCTTCCGCCGTGATTATTCTTGAAAGCTGGTTTGAATATCATCCGTGATTGCCCGCCCGCCCCTCACTCACCTCTTTTTCAGAGGTGAGAAAAATTTTCCTCTGCAATTTCTGCAACTAGTCTCTTAGTAATTCCAACATGATCACAAATCCGTAGGTATCTCTTTGCGATCGCTTTTGTGTTTCTATAAAAGAAACATTGAGGTTAAGTGAACGCATTCCTGTCGGTAAGCCGCAGGCGGTGATAATAAACGCTAAGAGAATATTCTTATGTCAGAACAACCACTTACTACAGCAAAGGCTAAAAGTTCCGGCCGTGTACGTTTTCTGGTGCTCGGCCTGGTTTTTATTAACATTATTATCAACTACATGGATCGTACCAATCTCTCGGTAGCCGCCACTGAAATGGCAGGAGAAATGCAGTTCACCCCGCTACAAATGGGGCTGATCTTTTCAGCCTTCGGCTGGATCTATGCTGCCCTGCAGATCCCCGGAGGCTTTGTTATCGATCGCTTCGGTTCGCGCATTGTGTATGGCGTCGGGTTGTTTATCTGGTCATTAATAACCGCGCTGCACGCGATAGCCAACAGCTTCGGCGCGCTGGTCGGTTTACGTCTGGGCGTCGGGGCATTTGAAGCTCCCGTAATGCCATCGAATAACCGGGTTATTTCCAGCTGGTTCCCGGAAGAGGAACGAGCAAGCGCCATCGGTATTTACTCCTCCGCGCAATTTGTAGGCCTGGCCTGCATGACTCCGCTTCTTTTCCATGTGCAGGATCTTTTTGGCTGGCGCGGGCTGTTTCTCATCACCGGCGTCGTGGGTATGCTCTGGGCCGTGGTGTGGTACTGCTTGTATCGTGAACCGCTGGAACACAAAAGTATTTCGAAGGCGGAGCTGGATCATATCCGTGAAGGAGGAGCGATTCTGGAAAGCCGCCAGGAAGCGGCAAAACGAGCTTTCTCATGGAGCGATCTTGCGCTGATGTTTCGCAGCCGCAAGCTTATCGGCATTTATTTCGGCCAGTTCACCATCTCCGCGACCTTTTGGTTTTTCCTGACCTGGTTTCCGACCTACCTCGTGCAGTATCGCCATATGGATTTCATCAAGTCCGGATACATCGCCTCTGTGCCGTATCTGGCGGCGTTTTTCGGCGTGTTGCTGGCAGGCTTTGTTTCTGACCGCCTGGTTAAGCGCGGCGTCAGCGCAAGCTTCGCACGAAAAGCGCCGGTCATCCTGGGTATGGCGCTAACGCTGTTTATCCTGGGTGCCAACTACACCAACGATCCGACGCTCATTATCCTGTTCATGTCGATTGCCTTCTTTGGTAACGGCCTTGCCACTATCACCTGGGTATTCGTTACCGCGCTGGCTCCGCGCCATTTAATCGGCCTGGCGGGAGGCGTGTTTAACTTTACCGGCGCGCTGTCGTCTATCGTAGTGCCTATTGCTATCGGAGCGCTGATCGACGGGCATAACTTTGCGCCGGCGCTGGCATTCATCGCGGTGCTGGCGGGGCTTGGGATCTGTTCGTATCTGTTTGTTGTCGGACGTATCGACCTTGATACAACAAAGCAAACTAAGCCGCATGCGTGACAAGCTGAGCGGCAAGTTTTTGCAGCTGGCTAAGGCGCGGGGCGATCTGCTCTTCACCCGCATCCCATATCCCGGCGAGCGCCAGCGCGGCATTGTGGGCACCCAACGGCTGCGCCATAGAAAGCTCGCCATCGTCATGACGCCATACCACATGGCCCTGTGCACGCTGCTGAGCCAGGTAAGGCGACATTGCCTGCCACTGTTCAGGAGTGAAACGCTGCTGCAGGGCTTCATCAGTTTCACCTGCCAGCAGCGCCATACCAATAACCGATTGCCAGGCAGGAAGCATATGAAAACCAGCCAGCGCCTGGCTCATCTGAATACCCGGCTCGGAGTGATAGATATAGATAACCTGATCCTCCCAGAGCACGCCCATAGCCACCACGATGTCCTTCGGCGCGTGGCGCTCGAGCAAAGGCAGAGCCTGTGAGAAAAGGGCGGAACCGCGAATCGCCTGGGCCGCTAAAGCATGAATGCCGGGGCCGGGAAGGTAGCGACGCTGCTCATCCTGCTGGGTGAGGCCAATCGCGGCCATCGTCATCAACAGACGATTGACACGGGTGGCGTTAATACCCATCAGGCGAGCCAGTTCACGGCAACCAATGGCCCGATCGCTGGAAACCAGATACTGCAGGCAACGGATACCGTCGATAAGGCTTTGATTCGGTTGTGATGACATAGCGCGCTTCAAATGAATGCAGGAAACCCGATTTTATCGCCAGTTTTAGAGGAAACAAACTTTATGCAAATCTTTCAGCAAACCGACGCCAGAGAATTTCCGCAGCAGCGGCTACAGACCGACCTGCTGGTAGCCGGTGGCGGCCTTGCCGGTCTTTGCGCCGCGCTTGCTGCCGCACGTGACGGGTTACAGGTCGTGTTGGTTCAGGATCGTCCCGTGCTGGGAGGAAATGCTTCCAGCGAAGTCCGTCTGTGGGCCAACGGCGCGACATCCCATATGGGGAACAATAACCGCTGGGCTCGTGAAGGCGGGATTATGGGCGAAATCATGGAAGAAAATCTCTATCGCAACAAAGAGGGGAACCCCGTGATGTTCGATCTGGTGCTGCTTGATATGGCCAGAAGCGAACCGAATCTCACTTTGCTGCTGAATACCGCGCTATTCGAAGTCTTCACAGAAGAGAAAAGAATTACTCGCGTCAAAGGCTTTAATGCCATTAACGAAACCTTTTACGACATTGCTGCCGCACAGTTTTGCGATGCAACCGGCGACGGCGTGCTGGGCCACTTTGCCGGTGCCGAATACCGGGTAGGCGCGGAAGACCCGCAAGAATTCGATGAAAAAATGGCGCCGGGGGATAATTTTGGTCATAAGCTGGGCCACTCCATCTATTTCTATACCAAAAAGGGCAGCTCACCGGTTAATTTTGTTCCCCCTTCTTTTGCCTTAAAAGATATTCAGGACATCCCCCGCTATACCCGGCTGACTTCCACCCTGAATGGCTGCGATTTGTGGTGGCTGGAATGGGGCGGACGCCTGGATACCATTCACGACAGCGAAGAGATTAAGTGGGAGCTGTGGAAAATAGTCTGGGGCGTATGGGATTACATTAAAAATTCCGGCCAGTTTGAAGATGCCGCTAATATGACCATCGAGTGGGTGGGTGCAATACCTGGCAAACGTGAAAGCCGTCGCTTCATCGGTGACCATATACTTTCCCAGCAGGACATCATTGAACAACGCGACCACTATGACGCCGTAGCCTACGGCGGCTGGTCTATCGACCTTCACCCGGCAGACGGCGTCTACAGTAAGCATGACGGCTGCCGCCAGTTCCACAGCAAAGGGACTTACACTATCCCCTACCGCAGCCTGTACAGCCGCTCGCTGGAAAATCTGTTTCTTACCGGACGGTTGATTTCCGCATCACACGTGGCCTTTGGCAGCGCCCGCGTTATGTGCACCTGTGGCTTACTGGGCGAGGTCGTTGGGCGTGCCGCTGCCCTGTGCCATCAGCAAAAGCTGACCGCGTCCCAGCTGGCGGAAAAAGATCGAGTCTGCGCTCTACAGCAGCATCTGCAACAAACGGGCTGCTACATACCACGCCAGTGGCTTGCTGACCCGGCAAGCGGAGCACGGATCGATACCAGTAGCGAACTACGTCCGAAAGCGCTATCAGCCAACGGTGACTGGGCAGCGCTTAAGGAGCGCATGGCAATTCTTTTGCCTTTAAAAGCTAACGAAAAGTTACCAGAGATGCGCTTCACCTTGCGGACAGCTTCGCCACAATCATTGAAAATCAATCTGTTGGGCAGTGCAAGAGCAGGCAACTTCACGCCCGATACACCGCTGGGCGAACAGACCCTCTCCATTGTTCAACAGGGCGAATACGGGGTGCGTTTCGATTATCAAAGTAAACGGGATGAATATCTTTTTATCGCTTTTGAAAGCAATGAACAGATTGAAATCGCGCTCACCGGGCAGCATCTGCCGGGCATTATGACCTTATTTAACAGCTTAAATGCCCGCGTGGCGAAGCATACGCGTCAGGTAGCCGACGGGGACTACGGCGTTGACGAATTTGATTTCTGGCTGCCGCGTCGCCATCCAAATCAGATTCTACCCGCGCTTCGCTTTGAGCCTGCGTTACGATGCTATGCGCCAGAGAATTTACTTAATGGCCGCCTGCGTCCCGAGCAGCATACCAACGCATGGGTGCCAGATTTTGGCGATCGTACCCCCTGGGTGATATGGCGATGGGCGATACCGCAAACATTCAATACCCTCACGTTGGTCTTTGATAACGATTTCGATAATGCAATGGAATCAGTGCAAATGGGCCACTCGCTTTCTGTTACTCCACATTGTGTCACTCACTATCGCCTGTGGGCGGACAATAAAATTCTTGTGGAGATTACGGATAATCGGCACTCCGTTTGCGAGCATCGCTTATCACAGCCTCTTACCGCTAAGCAGATCAAACTCGAAATTGTCTGCACGGCAGGCGGGATCCCAGCGTTGTATTCGCTTAATGTGCGTTAAGCGAATTTAGCGAAACCCTGGCGGCGGATGGCGCTTACGCTTATCCGCCCTTGTCAGCAGCTATTTTTGTCGGCTTTAGTCAATTCATGCCTCGCCGCTACGGCCAGGAAATGGCTGCGGTCCCGGTAACCTGAATCAGCTTTTTTGACGCGGGAATCAATGCGTTGTAGCAATGCATCCGGAAGATTTATATTTATCCGCTGTGGCTTCCCCTCAAGGGAAGACAAATCGACATCGACCATTAACCACTGATTGCAGTAGCTATATTCCGGGTTTGCTGCATAAATAAATGGCCCTGCATCTTTAAGCCGGGTGATATCCTTTCCACGCTCGACCATCAGATCGACAATCGATAAAATCGCTTCCTGAACCATAGCTGCTATCTCATCCTGATTATCTGCCGCAGAAACACAGCCAAAATCATCGGTACACAGCGCAGGCACAATCAGGCCATAGGCTTCATTCTCGTTTGCGGGCATTTCCACGCCAACAGAAAAAAACATGTTCAACCTCCGGTAACTGCGGGTTAAATTCCCGCTATTTGACGAATGGATCTGACTCTACCTATGGGCAAATCTTTTTTCGGATGCGGTACGGGGAAAGTTTTCCCCGTGTTTGGCGAGCACCATATCCAGTGACTGCCGCCAGATTTTCTGACGGGTTCGCATCCTGCGGCCTTCAGCTCCTTTATTAAGTCAGCGGATCTCATATTCTCCTCCTGACCGGCAGGTTAATATACACACGCATACACACAAATACAATAACGTTGCTCATAATGTCTCCTCCCTGAGCGTATCGGTAGCCTCGTCGTCATCGATTTTCCCTTCGCGCCACCGCTCGGCCTTACTCTGCGCAAAACTCTGCATCCCATGCTGCTGCCCCGTCTGCAGCAGGCCGGGCAGCTGATGCGTTTTGCCTTCGCGAATCAGGTTCGCCACCGCCGGGGTATTTACCAGCAGTTCATACAGCGCGACCCTTCCACCCTGCTTTGCCGGCAATAGCTTTTGTGCCAGTACGGCTTTAAGGCTGCCTGCAAGCTGGCTGCGGACGTGGTCTTTTTCTTCCGCCGGGAACACGTCCACCAGCCTTTCCACCGCCTGCGCCGCGCCGCGCGTATGCAGCGTAGCCAGCACCAGATGACCTGTTTCCGCCGCGGTTAAAGCCAGCCGTATGGTTTCGCCGTCTCGCAATTCCCCAAGCAGGATCACATCCGGGTCTTCGCGCAGCGCGGCTTTTAGCCCGGCTGCGAATGTCTGGCAATGCACGCCGGGCTCCCTTTGCTGGATCAGGCATCGTCCGGAGCGATGCACAAACTCCACGGGGTCTTCAAGAGTGAGGATATGCCCATCCAGACGATGATTGAGGCGATCGACCATTGCCGCAAGCGTGGTGGTTTTACCGCTGCCGGTGGCGCCTGTCACCAGGATCAGGCCGTCGGGCATTTGCAGTAGCGACGGAATCATTGGCGGTACGCTTAATTCTTCCAGCTTTGGACAGCCTGATGCGAGCAAACGTAACGCGAGTGAGTAGCCCTGATACTGGCGAAAAGCGTTGACGCGCAGCCGAATATCGCCAGCAAGCGTCACGGCAAAATCTATTTGTCCCGTATCTTCCAGCACTTCTCGCTGCTCCTTCGCAAGCCAGCCCGCAAGCAGGATTTCGGGTTCAGGCGCCGTTTCCGGAAAAGGTTCAAGCCGCCCTTGCCTGCGCCAGCGTGCAGATTGCCCCGAGCACAGGTGTAGATCGGAAGCGTTATGCTTTACACTAAGGGCCACAATTTCTTCGATATCCATATCACTTTCCAACGTATGAACGAGATAGCGCACAATCTGGCACAGGTTCACCACAAAATCTCAGCGGCGGCATCGCGCTGCGGGCGTGCTTCCGAAGAAGTTACTTTGCTTGCGGTCAGCAAAACCAAACCTGCGAGCGCCATCGAAGAAGCGGTTGCCGCCGGGCAGCGCGCTTTCGGCGAGAACTATGTCCAGGAAGGCGTGGATAAAATTCGCCACTTTGCTGAAAACGGCGACCAGCCGCTTGAATGGCACTTTATCGGGCCTTTGCAGTCAAACAAAAGTCGTCTGGTTGCCGAGCATTTTGACTGGTGCCATACGGTAGACAGACTGCGCATCGCCACTCGTCTGAGCGAGCAGCGTCCGGCGGATATGCCGCCGCTTAACGTACTGATTCAAATAAATATTAGCGATGAACATAGCAAATCCGGGATCGCGCTTAGCGAGCTTGAACAGCTCGCATCTGAAGTTGCCGCGCTGCCGGGTCTGCTGTTACGGGGTTTAATGGCGATTCCCGCGCCTGAACCCGATTACGAGCGCCAGTTCGCCGTTTGCAGCCGGATGGCCGCGGCATTCGAAACGCTTAAAAACCGTTATTCGACGGTCGATACATTATCTCTGGGCATGACCGATGACATGGACGCCGCGATTGCCGCAGGCAGCACCATGGTGCGCATTGGAACCGCTATATTCGGCGCGCGGGATTATCCTGCTCGCTAAACACTAAACGTTGAGGAACGCCATGCAGATGTTGACCTTCCTGCTTTCCACCGTCATTGAGCTGTATGTCATGGTGCTGCTGCTGCGCATCTGGATGCAGTGGGCGCGTACGGATTTCTACAATCCGTTTTCACAGTTCGTGGTGAAAGCAACCCAGCCGGTAATCAGCCCGTTACGACGCTTTATTCCGTCGATGGGGCCTGTCGACAGCGCTTCGCTGCTTATCGCCTTTCTGCTGTGCCTGGTGAAAGCGATGGTGCTTTTCCAGGCTGTCAGCTTCGCGCCGATCATCTGGATTGCCGCCCTGCTGGTGCTGCTGAAAACCGCAGGCCTGCTGTTCTTCTGGGTGATGATTATCCGGGCGCTGATGAGCTGGGTAAGCCAGGGTCGTAGCCCGGTTGAATTCGTTCTGATGCAGCTAACCGAACCCTTTATGGCACCGGTGCGCCGCATTCTGCCGGCGATGGGCGGCATCGATTTCTCCGGTATGATCGTGATTCTGGCGCTTTACGCGCTGAATATCGGCATTGCCGAGCTGCTGGCGCTTTCCGGCAATATGCTGCTGCCGGGCCTGTGGATGGCGCTTTGAGCGCAGTGAATCAAACCGCCGACGGGCTGGTTTTACGGCTCTATATTCAGCCTAAAGCCAGCCGGGATTCTATTATCGGACTGCACGGCGACGAGCTGAAAGTCGCCATTACCGCCCCACCGGTAGACGGCAAAGCCAACGCGCATCTGGTAAAATATCTGGCTAAACAGTTCCGCGTCGCCAGAGGCCAGGTGCTGCTTGAGAAAGGCGAGCTGGGCCGCCATAAACAACTTAAGATTATCGACCCGCAACAAATCCCGACGGAAGTCGCGGCATTGCTCGAATAATTACCCAAATTTCACAGGATCCCGCTATGCAAAAAGTTGTCCTCGCTACCGGTAACGCCGGTAAAGTACGCGAGCTCGCCGATTTACTGCGCGACTTTGGTCTTGATGTCGTGGCGCAAACCGAGCTGGGCGTAGAGTCCGCCGAAGAAACCGGCCTGACTTTTATTGAGAACGCCATTCTCAAAGCCCGCCACGCGGCGCAGGTCACAGGCCTGCCGGCTATTGCCGATGACTCAGGTCTGGCTGTCGATATGCTTGACGGCGCGCCGGGAATTTATTCCGCGCGTTACGCCGGCGAGGATGCCACCGACCAGCAAAATCTTGAGAAGCTGCTTGCTACGCTCAAAGACGTGCCGGACGACCAGCGCCAGGCGCAGTTCCACTGCGTGCTGGTCTATATGCGCCATGCCGCAGACCCAACGCCGCTGGTGTTTCACGGCAGCTGGGCCGGGGAAATCACTCGCGAGGCCGCGGGCGCAGGCGGCTTTGGCTATGATCCAATCTTCTTTGTCCCGGGCGAGGGCAAAACCGCCGCGGAGCTAACCCGCGACGAGAAACGCGCGATATCCCACCGGGGACAAGCGTTGAAACTGTTACTGGAAGCAATGAAAAATGGCTAACCTGCCACCCCTGAGTCTTTATATTCACATTCCCTGGTGCGTGCAGAAGTGCCCCTACTGTGACTTCAACTCGCACGCGCTCAAAGGCGAGGTGCCGCATGATGAGTACGTCAGCCACCTGCTGCGCGATCTGGATAACGACGCGCCAATGTCGCAAGGACGTGAAGTAAAGACCATCTTTATCGGTGGCGGTACGCCAAGCTTGCTTTCAAGCGAGGCGATGCAAACCCTGCTCGACGGCGTGCGTACGCGCCTGCCGCTGGCAGCAGATGCAGAAATTACTATGGAAGCGAACCCTGGCACGGTCGAGGCCGATCGTTTCAACGGCTATCAGCGCGCCGGCGTGAACCGTATCTCAATCGGCGTGCAAAGCTTCAGCGAGCCGAAGCTCAAGCGTCTGGGACGAATTCATGATTCAGGTGAGGCAAAGCGAGCGGCGAATCTGGCAAGCGGCCTTGGCCTGCGCAGCTTTAACCTTGATCTGATGCACGGCCTGCCGGATCAGTCGCTTGAAGAAGCGCTGGACGACCTGCGCCAGGCGATAGCGCTGAATCCCCCGCACCTGTCCTGGTATCAGCTGACCATCGAACCGAATACGCTGTTCGGTTCTCGTCCGCCAAAACTGCCGGACGATGACGCGCTGTGGGATATTTTTGAACAGGGCGACAGGCTGCTGACCGCCGCGGGCTATCGGCAGTATGAAACCTCCGCCTACGCCAAACCGGGCTACCAGTGCCAGCACAACCTGAACTACTGGCGCTTCGGAGACTATCTGGGAATCGGCTGCGGCGCACACGGTAAAATCACCTTTGCAGACGGGCGTATTCTGCGAACCGCCAAAACACGTCACCCGCGCGGCTATATGGAAGGCAAGTACCTCGACCGCCAGCATGATGTGGAACAGGCCGATAAACCATTCGAGTTCTTTATGAACCGCTTTCGCCTGCTGGAAGCCGCGCCGCGCAATGAATTCAGGCTATATACCGGGCTTGATGAGTCAGTTATCCGTCCGCAGTTAGATGAAGCCATTGCGAAGGA
The DNA here is from genome assembly GCF_051307055.1 of Dryocola sharpae. Taxonomy (GTDB): domain Bacteria; phylum Pseudomonadota; class Gammaproteobacteria; order Enterobacterales; family Enterobacteriaceae; genus Dryocola. Next base: position 3,599,916 of record NZ_CP149994.1, read on the forward strand.
TTACCTGATGGAGACGGCGGAGCACTGGCAGATAACCGAACACGGCAAGCTGTTTCTGAACTCGCTGCTGGAGCTGTTTCTGGCGGAGTGACTGAAAGAGATGGCGGATGGCGCGTTGCTTATCCGCCCTACGGAAAGTTTAGTAATTGTAGGACGGATAATCCGTCCTACGGTAATGACTGTAATTGCAGAGCGGATAAGCGTAGCGCCATCCGTTTCACGATAACGATTAGCAATTGTAGGGCAGATAAACGTAGCGCCATCCGTCCCACGGAAACGATTAGCAATTGCAGGGCGGATAAGCGTAGCGCCATCCGTCCCACGGTAACGATTAGCAATTGCAGCGCGAATAAGCGTAGCGCCATCCGTTTCACGGTAACGATTAGCAGTTGCAGGGCGGATAAGCGTAGCCCCATCCATCCCACGGTAACGATTAGCAGTTGCAGCGCGGATAAGCGTAGCCCCATCCGTCCCACGGTAACGGTTAGCAGTTGCAGGGCGGATAAGCGTAGCCCCATCCATACCGCGATAACAATTAGCAATTGCAGGGCGGATAAGCGTAGCGCCATCCGTTTCACGGTAACGATTAGCAATTGCAGCGCGAATAAGCGTAGCGCCATTCGTTCCACGGTAACAATTAGCAATGCATGACGATTAAGCGTAGCGCCATCCGTCCCACGGGAACGATTAGCAATTGCAGCGCGGATAAGCGTAGCGCCATCCGTTCCACGGTAACGATTAGCAATTGCAGGGCGGATAAGCGTAGCGCCATCCGTTCCACGGTAACGATTAGCAATTGTAGGGCAGATAAACGTAGCGCCATCCGTCCCACGGGAACGATTAGCAGTTGCAGCGCGAATAAGCGTAGCGCCATTCGTTCCACGGTAACAATTAGCAATGCATGACGATTAAGCGTAGCGCCATCCGTTCCACGGTAACGATTAGCAGTTGCGGGACGGATAAACGTAGCGCCATCCGTCCCACGGTAACGATTAGCAATTGTAGGGCGGATAAGCGTAGCGCCATCCGCCGCTTAAAATTACTTCAGGGTCTCAACCAGCCCTTTACGCTGGCCTTCCAGCGTCACCACTTTGCTGCATACGTCGCGGCCAAACTGTTCAAAATCTTTTTCCTGATTTTTCCACTCGTTCTGAATCGAGGTTTGCAGGCCGCCCAGGCTGCCCAATACGCCCTGTAACGGGTTGCCGCCGCCTTTAAGCACCGCTTTGGCGCCCATCTCATTGATGCTGTCCTGCAGGATGCCGCCCATCGCCTGGTTTACCAGGTTCTGGCCGTCGGCGCGTACCTGATCGATCGCTTTATAGTGGAAGGTTAAACCGTCCTGGCGAGGTTCAATGATGCGGTTCATCTGCTCTTTAAGCTGCGCATCCAGTTTGGTCAGGCGGCTACGCATATTGCTGCTCTCGCCTACTTCCTGCGCGATAATTTTATCCAGCGCTACGCGGCCTTTTTCTACGCGGCTACGCGCGCCTGCGTCAATCCACGGCAGATCGGTACGCAATGCCCGCTGATAGTTAACCGCCAGCTGGCGCTGCGTTGCATTTAAGGTGTGCGGCTTGCCGTTAAACTGCAGGCTGCCGTCCGGGGCGATAACTAAATTGCCGTTCTCGCCAACGACCTGCACGGACTGCGGGTTAATGACCACGTCGTCGCGCGGGTTCACGCTGCATTTATAATCGGCCTGCGCCTGCAAAGCGGTGAGGAGCAGAACGCCCATTAAAGCCTTACGAATCATAGCTACTCCAGATAAAAAACGGGCCGGCTAAACCGGCCCGTAGAGACTGACTATCAATCCCACCAGACGTCGAAGAGATCGCTGGTACGAACGTCTTCAAGCTTGTGCTCTTCAAGCCATTTACGCACCAGAGCCTGATGCTCTTCGGTACACTTGCCTGTCTCCTGCATGCAGATGAGGCCATCCCATGTCAGGTGGCCGCCGCCGTCAAAGGCGAGGCCGTTTTTATCGATGGCATCATTAATAAATGCATCAACCGTTTTATTAATATGCTCTTCCGAGGTGCCTTCCGGGAAACGCCATGCAACCGAGAACCCCAGCTCCTGGAATTCGTCGATATGCATTTTCTTACGCAGACGACGGCTACGATTTTTTGCCATTATTTTACCCTCTCGAACATTAAGTCCCATACGCCGTGACCAAGACGATGGCCACGCTGTTCAAATTTGGTCACCGGACGCGAATCCGGACGCGGTACGTAGTCGTTACTCTCCGACTGGTTTTGGTAACCGTCGATAGAAGACATCACTTCGAGCATGTGTTCAGCATAAGGTTCCCAGTCGGTTGCCATATGAAACACGCCGCCCAGCTTCAGTTTACGTTTCACCAGCTCCGCAAAAGGCACCTGCACGATACGGCGTTTATTATGACGCGCTTTGTGCCATGGATCAGGGAAAAAGAGCTGAACCATGTTTAAAGAATTGTCAGGAATCATGTTTTCCAACACTTCCACCGCGTCGTGGCACATTACGCGCAGGTTATCGACGCCCGCTTCATGCGCGGTGCTCAGACAGGCGCCCACGCCCGGCGAGTGCACTTCGATGCCGAGGAAGTTTTGCTCAGGCAAAGCCTGCGCCATAGCTACAAGCGACGAGCCCATACCAAAACCGATTTCCAGCGTAACCGGCGCTTCACGGCCAAACAGAGCGGCGAAATCGGCAGGCGCGGCTGCATATTCAACGCCCATCACCGGCCAGTAATTTTCCAGCGCGTGCTCCTGGCCTTTGGTCAGGCGACCCTGGCGGCGGACAAAGCTCCGAATCCGGCGCAGCGCGCGGCCTTCTTCATTAAATTCCGGTGAAATGACGTCATTCTTCATGGGTTTTAGCTACGTGTTAGTGTTCGGGAAACGGGCATTATCCAAAGTTAGTGGTCAGTTGCAAGAACAAGCACAGGAAAGTTCCGGTTTACAGCCCTCCGTGGTCTGTGCTGGAATCGGCACCCTGATTTAACCCTTTGCCGGATGCCCCGCGTTGACGATACAAGCGCCCCAATTCGCCCGCCAGGTTCTTGACTGGTACCACAAGTACGGGCGTAAAACGCTGCCCTGGCAGCAAGAGAAGACGCCTTACAAAGTATGGCTCTCGGAAGTGATGTTGCAACAAACGCAGGTCACCACCGTTATTCCTTACTTTGAACGCTTTATGGCGCGTTTCCCGACCGTGACGGATCTCGCCGGTGCGCCGCTTGATGAGGTTCTGCATTTGTGGACCGGCCTCGGTTACTACGCACGTGCGCGCAATCTTCATAAGGCTGCGCAGACGGTCGCAAATCAGCACGGCGGCGTTTTCCCGGAAACCTTTGATGAGGTTGCGGCGCTGCCCGGCGTTGGGCGTTCTACGGCCGGCGCGATTTTATCGCTGTCGCTCGGCAAACATTTCCCCATTCTGGACGGCAACGTAAAACGCGTTCTTGCGCGTTGCTATGCCATTGAAGGCTGGCCGGGCAAAAAGGATGTGGAGAAACGCCTGTGGGAAATAGCCGAACGGGTCACACCCGCGGAGGGCGTCAGCCAGTTTAACCAGGCGATGATGGATCTGGGCGCCATGGTTTGCACCCGTTCGAAGCCCAAATGCGAACTTTGCCCGTTAAACAACGGCTGCGTGGCTTATGCCAACCACAGCTGGGCAAACTATCCGGGGAAAAAACCGAAAGTCACGCTGCCGGAACGCACCGGCTATATGCTGATGATGCAGCAGGCGGACGAGGTGTTTCTCGCGCAGCGTCCCGCCGTTGGTTTATGGGGAGGCCTGTACTGTTTCCCCCAGTTCTCTACCGAAGCAGAACTGCGCGAGTGGCTGGCGCAACGCCATATTCCGGCCGATAATCTCACGCAGTTAACCGCTTTCCGCCATACGTTTAGCCATTTCCACCTGGATATTGTGCCAATGTGGCTTCCCGTGCATTCATTCGCGGGATGCATGGATGAAGGAACCGCTCTCTGGTATAACTTAGCGCAGCCGCCTTCCGTTGGACTGGCCGCCCCAGTGGAGCGCCTGTTACAGCAATTACATGCAGAGCCGGTAGTGATTAACGCTGCCCGGGCTCTTGAAGAGGAATGATTATGAGCAGAACAATTTTTTGTACCTACCTGCAACGCGAGGCCGAAGGCCAGGACTTTCAGCTCTATCCGGGCGAGCTGGGCAAGCGCATCTATAACGAGATTTCCAAAGAAGCCTGGGCGCAGTGGCAGACCAAACAAACCATGCTTATCAACGAACGCAAAATGAGCATGATGAACCCGGAGCACCGCAAAGCGCTGGAAGCCGAAATGGTGAACTTCCTGTTCGAAGGCAAAGAAGTCCACATTGAAGGCTTCACGCCGCCAGAAAAATAATAAAAGGGTCATCGGCCTTTCGAGTCTGCTGGCAAAGTCCTGGGATGTTAAAAGTCGCTTTGCCGGTACTTTTAAAAATAAGGGATGATGCTTTCTGATTTACCCCAGGCACCTGAAAACCATACATTTCGGGTGTCTGGCATCAATCTGAAAAGGACATCGGCCATTTTTTGCTAACCACAACACGCCAACACCTACATGGAATGATGAAAAAATTTCTCGCGCTAGCTTTGGTCGCCCCGCTGCTCATCTCGTGTTCAGGCAAAAAAGAAGATGCCTATAACGAAGCTTTTGTTAAGGACACTAACGGATTTGATATTTTGATGGGGCAATTTGCCCATAACATCGAAAATATCTGGGGTATGAAAGAGGTGCTGATCGCCGGTCCTAAGGACTACGTTAAGTACACCGATCGGTATCTGACTCGCAGCCACATCAACTTTGATGACGGTACCATTACCGTTGAAACCATCGCCGGTACCGATCCCGCCGCGCACCTGCGCCAGGCGATCGTCTCTACGTTGCTGATGGGTGACGATCCCGGCTCAATCGATCTCTATTCCGACGCCAACGACGTGCTGATTTCGAAGATGCCGTTCCTTTACGGGCAGGTCGTTGATAACACCGGTCAGCCTATCCGCTGGGAAGGGCGCGCTGCGAAATTCGCCGATTATTTGCTGCAAACGCACCTGAAAAGCCGCAAAGCAGGGTTAAAAATCGTTTACAGCGTCACGATTAACCTGGTGCCGAACCACCTTGATAAGCGTGCGCATAAATATATCGGTATGGTGCGGAAAGCCTCGAAAAAATATGGCGTGGACGAGTCGCTGATCCTGGCGATTATGCAAACCGAATCGAGCTTTAACCCGTATGCGGTAAGCCATGCCGATGCGCTCGGCCTGATGCAGGTCGTGCAGCACAGCGCGGGCGTGGACGTGTTTAAAGCGCAGGGAAAATGGGGCAAACCAAGCCGCAGCTACCTGTTCGATCCGGAAAGCAATATCGATACCGGCACCGCGTATCTTGCGATTTTACAACAGAGCTATCTGGGCGGCATTAATAACCCCACCTCCCGTCGCTATGCCGTCATCACCGCGTACAACGGCGGCGCAGGCAGCGTGCTGCGGGTGTTTAACAGCGATAAACAGCGAGCCTTCAGCATCATCAATAGCATGGGTGCCGACGACGTTTACCAGACGCTAACCACGCGTCATCCTTCTTCTGAATCGCGCCGTTATCTGTATAAAGTAAATACGGCGCAGAAGAGCTATCGCAGACGTTAGTTAAAACGCTCCCCCGTAAACTATACGGGGGATTTTTATCGCCACACACAAAGCTGCGCGAAAAACCGAAAATCCTGATATTCGCGCGCGCCTTTCAATAACCGTCATATTCTTATGTGCAATTAAATAAAGCATACAACTTTATTTTTTAATAACTCCATAATCTCTCCATTATTTCCTTTCAGAAACATTCGTTCAAAAAATTGCCGGCAATATTGCTTCACATGATGGCGCAAAAAATTATAATAAGCATAAGTGAGAACGATCATTCTCACTTTAAGGAAGATGGACAGAAGATGATTATGAAGCTCGAAGAACGTCAGAGATTACGCCAGGACGAAATCATCGTCGCGGCACGCCGCTGCTTTTGCGCAAGCGGGTTTCACGCGGCCAGCATGTCGCAGATCGCCGGCGAAGCAAAGTTAAGCGTTGGACAAATCTACCGCTATTTCAGCAACAAAGACGCCATTATCGAAGAGATGGTGCGCCGCATCATTGACTCCCGCATCGCTGAGATCGAAGGCAAGATACAGATCGATCGCATGCCGCAGATCCTGGCCTGGCGGCAATCGTTGAACGAAGACGACGATAAGCTGATGCTTGAGATGTCCGCGGAGGCTACAAGGAATCCGCTGGTCGCTTCGATGCTCGCCGAAGCCGATGCGCGCATGTTCGCCAACGCCTGCGAATCTTTAAAAAAGCAGTACCCGCATCTTAGCGAAGAACAAATTCACTGCTGCGTGGAGATCATGGCGGTAATGGTGGAGGGCACCCTTTATCGCCGCCTGACATTGCAAAAAGCCTCGGCGGAACTCCTCGAAAAACGTTACCGGAAAATAATTAATATGCTTCTGGATGCTAATTAAGGGCAAAAAATTAACCGGGTAAAATAACCCTCTATTTTTTGTTGCCATTAATAGTGGGTGCACCCTATTACGATACTTTCAAATAACCTTTGCCCCCGCGATACATTAGTGGGAAGGGTGTTGTTTATTCTGGAAAAAATATGAAATATATAACCCTGTCCATCGCGGCATTATTCCTCCTCAGCGGCTGCGATAATACACAACCCGCAACGCCCGACTCGCTCCCTGAAGTCGGCGTTGTTACTTTAACCAGCCAGCCGGTTGCGGTGACCAGCCAGCTAATCGGCCGTACCGCCGCGACGCTCAGCGCGGAAGTCCGTCCGCAGGTCGGGGGCATTATTCAGAAACGGCTTTTTAATGAAGGCGATACCGTTAAAGCCGGACAAAAGCTGTACCAAATCGACCCCGCCAGCTATCGCGCTGCGTATGACGAAGCCGCCGCAGCGTTAGAGCAGGCGCAGTCGCTGGTACAGGCTGAATGCCAGAAAGCCCGGCGCTACGCGCAACTGGTAAAAGATGACGGCGTGTCGCGTCAGGATGCGGAAGATGCTAAGGCTACCTGCGCGCAGGACAAAGCCAGCGTGGAATCGAAAAAAGCGGCGCTGGAGAGCGCACGCATCAATCTCAACTGGACAACGGTTACCGCTCCCATTAGTGGACGTATTGGTATCTCTTCGGTCACGCCAGGCGCGCTGGTGACCGCTCAACAGGAGACCGCGCTCGCCACCATTCGCGGGCTGGACAGTATGTACGTCGATTTGACGCGAACCAGCGCCGATCTGCTGCGTTTGCGCAAGCAGGCTCTCTCTTCAGACAGCGATACCCTGAGCGTATCGCTGATTCTGGAAGATGGCAGCACCTACAGCGAAAAAGGCCGCCTTGCGCTGACGGAAGTCGCGGTGGATGAATCTACCGGTTCAGTCACGCTGCGCGCCGTGTTTCCCAACCCCGAACAACAGCTCCTGCCGGGAATGTTTGTGCGTGCCAAAGTGGATGAAGGCATTATGAACGACGCCATTCTCGCGCCTCAGCAGGGCGTAACCCGCGACGCCAAAGGAAACGCCACCGCGCTGGTGGTGAACGCCAGCAATAAAGTCGAACAACGCACTTTGCAAACCGGCGACACCTATGGCGATAAATGGCTGGTGCTGAGCGGGCTGAAAGCCGGCGATAAGCTGATTGTCGAAGGTACAGACAAAGTCGCCGCAGGACAGAAAGTCAAAGCCGAAGAGATAAAAGAGAGCGGAGGAGACGCCTGATGTTTTCCCGTTTCTTTGTCCGTCGCCCGGTCTTTGCATGGGTGATTGCCATTCTGATTATGCTCGCCGGGATTCTGGCGATCCGCACGCTGCCCGTGGCACAGTATCCGGACGTTGCGCCGCCATCGGTGAAAATCTCCGCCACCTACACCGGCGCTTCGGCGCAGACGCTGGAAAACAGCGTGACTCAGGTTATCGAGCAGCAGCTTACCGGGCTGGATAACCTGCTCTATTTCACCTCCACCAGCAGCTCCGATGGCACGGTGAGCATCAACGTCACCTTCGAGCAGGGCACCGATCCGGATACCGCTCAGGTACAGGTGCAAAACAAAGTGCAGCAGGCCGAGCCACGCCTGCCGAGCGAAGTGCAGCAGGCGGGTATCACGGTGGTGAAATCCCAGAGCAACTTCCTGCTGATTATGGGCGTGTATGACAAAACCGACAAAGCCAGCAGCTCTGATATCGCCGACTGGCTGGTGAGCAACGTGCAGGACCCGCTGGCGCGCGTTGAAGGCGTCGGGAGCCTGCAGGTGTTCGGCGCGGAATACGCCATGCGTATATGGCTCGATCCGGCGAAGCTGGCATCTTACTCGCTGATGCCGTCCGACGTGCAAAGCGCGATTGAAGCGCAAAACGTGCAGGTTTCAGCGGGTAAAATCGGCGCGCTGCCCTCTTCTTCGGCCCAGCAGCTCACCGCAACCGTGCGTGCCCAGTCGCGTCTGCAAAACGTCGAGCAGTTTAAAAACATCATCATCAAAAGCCAGACCAGCGGCGCGGTGGTGCGCATCGGCGACGTGGCCCGCGTGGAGATGGGCAGCGAAGATTATACCGCGACCGCGAAGCTGAACGGTCATCCGGCAGCCGGCGTGGCGGTGATGCTCTCGCCGGGCGCGAACGCGCTCAGCACGGCGACGGCGGTAAAAGAGAAAATCGCCGAATTCAAACGCGCGATGCCGGAAGGCTATGACGTCGCCTATCCGAAGGACAGCACTGAATTCATCAAAATCTCCGTTGAGGACGTCATTCAGACGCTGTTTGAAGCCATCATTCTGGTAGTGGTGGTGATGTATCTGTTCCTGCAAAACATCCGCGCCACGCTGATCCCGGCGCTGGCGGTGCCGGTAGTATTGCTCGGTACGTTCGGCGTGCTGGCGCTGTTTGGCTACTCCATCAATACCCTGACGTTGTTTGCGATGGTGCTGGCGATAGGCCTGCTGGTGGACGACGCCATCGTGGTGGTGGAAAACGTCGAGCGTATTATGCGCGACGAAGGGCTGCCCGCCCGGGAAGCCACTGAAAAATCGATGGGTGAAATCTCAGGCGCGCTGGTGGCGATTGCGCTGGTGCTCTCGGCCGTATTCCTGCCGATGGCGTTCTTCGGCGGCTCGACGGGCGTTATCTACCGCCAGTTTTCGGTCACCATTATCTCGGCGATGCTGCTCTCCGTGGTGGTGGCGCTGACCCTGACGCCTGCCCTGTGCGGCAGTATTCTTAACCACACGCCGCCGCATAAAAAAGGCTTCTTCGGCGCGTTTAACCGCTTTTACGGCAAAACCGAGCACGGCTATCAGCACCGCGTGCTGCGCGTTTTACGCCGCTCCGGCAGCGTGATGGCGGTGTTCATAGTGCTCTGCGGCGCGATGGCGCTGGCGATGTGGAAACTGCCGGGCAGCTTCCTGCCCAGCGAGGACCAGGGCGAAATCATGGTGCAGTATACCCTGCCCGCCGGCGCAACGGCGGTGCGTACCGCCGAGTTGAGCCGCAAAGTGACCGACTGGTTCCTTAATAAAGAGAAAGACAACACCAACGTTATCTTTACCGTCGAAGGCTTCAGCTTTAGCGGTAGCGGCCAGAATGCCGGGATGGCGTTTGTGTCGCTGAAAAACTGGTCAGAGCGCAAAGGCGAAGAGAACACCGCCCAGGCGATTGCGCTGCGCGCGAGTAAAGAGCTGGGCGCCATCCGCGATGCCACCATCTTTGCCATGACGCCGCCGTCGGTAGACGGCCTTGGCCAAAGCAACGGCTTTACCTTTGAACTGCTGGCCACGGGCGGAACCGATCGCGATACGCTGCTGAAAATGCGCAACCAGCTCATTGCCAGCGCGAATCAGGACGCTTCGCTGCAAGCCGTGCGCGCCAACGATCTGCCGCAGATGCCGCAGCTACAGGTGGATATCGACAACAACAAAGCCGTGTCGCTGGGGCTCTCCCTGAGCGACGTCACCAGCACCCTCTCCAGCGCCTGGGGCGGCACCTACGTGAACGACTTTATCGATCGCGGCCGGGTGAAAAAGGTCTACCTGCAGGGCGATAGCGATTACCGAGCCGCGCCGTCAGATCTCAATAAGTGGTTTGTTCGCGGCAGCGACGACAGCATGACGCCGTTCTCCGCTTTTGCCACCACCCGCTGGGAATACGGCCCGGAAAGCCTGGTGCGCTACAACGGCTCGGCGGCCTATGAAATCCAGGGCGAGAATGCCAGCGGCTCCAGCTCCGGGACGGCAATGACCAGCATGGAAAAACTGGCGAACAGTCTCCCCTCCGGCACGACCTGGGCGTGGAGCGGTTTGTCCCTGCAGGAAAAACTGGCGAGCGGCCAGGCGGTGAGCCTGTATGCCATCTCGATTCTGGTGGTGTTCCTGTGCCTGGCGGCGCTGTACGAGAGCTGGTCGGTGCCGATCTCCGTCATTCTGGTGATCCCGCTTGGCGTGCTGGGCGCGGCGCTGGCGGCATGGATGCGCGGCCTGAATAACGACGTTTACTTCCAGGTGGCGCTGCTGACCACAATCGGCCTGTCGTCGAAAAACGCCATTCTGATCGTCGAGTTTGCCGAAGCGGCGGTAAACGAAGGCTATTCCCTGTCGCGAGCCGCGTTACGCGCCGCTCAGACACGCCTGCGTCCGATAATTATGACCTCACTGGCGTTTATCGCAGGCGTCACGCCGCTGGCTATAGCATCCGGCGCGGGCGCCAACAGCCGCGTGGCGATCGGCACCGGCATTATCGGCGGGACGCTGGCGGCGACGCTGCTGGCCATTTTCTTCGTTCCTTTATTCTTTGTACTGGTGAAACGTCTTTTCTCCGGTAAACACCGCGCCTGGAGGCAATGATGTTCCGACTTTCCGTATTAGTTCTTGCGCTGCTGAGCGCGGGTTGTGTGTCGCTGGACCCAACGTACCAGCGCCCCGCTGCGCCCATCCCGGCAACGCTTCCCGGCAATCATGGCGAAGCCACGACGGTGATCAGCAACTGGCAGCAGGTGGTGAACGACGCGCGGCTGAAAAGCGTGGTCGCTATGGCGCTTGATAGCAACCGCGACGTACAAAAAGCGATTGCCGATATCGATGCCGCCCGCGCCCAGTATGGCGAAACGCGCTCGTCCTTATTCCCGACGGTGGATGCGGAGCTGAGCCATACCCGCAGCCGTACCCTGGCAAGCGGGGTAACCACCAGCGATGAGGCCAACGGCGCGGTTTCCAGTTTTGAACTGGATTTGTTCGGCCGCAACCAGAGCCTGTCGCGCGCGGCACGCGAGACCTGGCTTGCCAGCGAGTTCACCGCGCAGAACACCCGTCTGACGATGATTAGCGAACTGACCAGCGCCTGGATAACTCTGGCGGCGGATAACAGCAATCTGGCGCTGGCGAAATCCACCATGGAAAGCGCGGCCGATTCGTTAAAAATCGTTAAACGCCGGCGGGAAGTTGGTGTCGCTGCGGCAACAGACGTAAGTGAAGCGATGGCGGTTTACCAGCAGGCGCGCGCCAGCGTGGCAAGCTACCAGACGTTAGTGATGCAGGACAAAAATGCGCTGAATCTGCTGGCTGGCGACACGGTGCCGGATGCTCTGCTGCCCGGCACGCTGGAAAGCCTGAGCGATAATGCCATTACGCTGATCCCGGCAGGCGTGAGCTCGGGTACGCTGCTGCGCCGTCCGGATATTCAGGAAGCCGAGCATAACCTGCAAAGCGCCAACGCTAATATTGGCGCGGCACGGGCCAATTTCTTCCCGACCATTTCGCTCACCGCAAGCGCAGGCGTCGGCAGCAATTCCCTTTCATCGCTGTTCAGCCACGGCATGAAAGTCTGGTCTTTCGCGCCGTCTGTCACCCTGCCGCTGTTTAGCGGCGGCAATAATATGGCGCAGCTGCGCTATGCCGAAGCGGAGAAAAAAGGGTTGATCGCCACCTACGAGAAAACTATTCAGAGCGCGTTTAAAGACGTAGCCGACGCGCTGGCGCGCCGTGAAACGCTGAGCGAGCAACTCGACGCCCAGCGCGAATACGTGGCGGCGGAGCAAAAAACTTTGGATGTGGCGAAGCGCAGCTATCAGGCTGGCGCGGGAGATTATCTGACGGTGCTGACCGCACGGCGGTCGCTGTGGTCGGCGCAGGAATCGCTGATTGCGCTGCAACAAACCGATTTCGAAAACCGCGTCACTCTCTGGCAGTCGCTCGGCGGCGGCGTTCAGTAACGGCCAGGCCGGGCGGCTATGCCCGGCAAGGTTTACAGAAGTCAGCAACCAGAGCCGTTTATTAAGACGGCTGAGTACCCTTACTTCACCATATAGCCGTACAAACGCTTAATGCCGTCCGCATCCGTTTCGCTGTAAACGCCCTGCAGCTCCGGTGAAAAGCCCGGCAGCATGTTTACGCCCTCCTCCAGCGCCAGGAAATAACGCAGCGCGGCGCTTCCCCAGATTTCACCCGGCACCACGCAAAGCACGCCCGGCGGATACGGCAATGCGCCTTCTGCGGCAATGCGCCCTTCCGCCTGGCTTAAACGCACCAGCTCGACGTTGCCGCGGATAAACTCGCTGTGAGCATCCTGCGGGTTCATCGCTACCGGCGGCAGGCTGGTTTTGCGGAACATCGATTTTTGCAGATCTTTTACTTCAAAGCTGACGTAGAGATCGTGCATCTCCTGGCAGAGCTGGCGCAGCGTGTAATCTTTATAACGCACGGAATATTTCTGGTAGATAGTCGGCAGCACCTCGGCAAGCGGCGTGTCATCTTCAATGTGCTGTTCAAACTGCGCAAGCATCGCCACCAGCCGCGCCATTTTTTCCGTACTTTCCGCAGGCGTCAGCAGGAACAGGATCGAGTTGAGGTCCGCTTTTTCCGGCACCACGCCGTTTTCACGCAGGTAGTTTGCGAGGATCGCAGCCGGAATGCCAAATTCAGCGTAACGGCCAGTTTGTGGATCTATTCCCGGCGTGGTCAACAGCAGCTTACAGGGATCGACAAAATATTCGTCTTTCTCATAACCTTCAAAACCGTGCCAGCTTTCACCGGGCTCAAAACTGAAGAAGCGACGTTCCTGAGCAATGATATCCGTAGGATGATCCTGCCACGGCCTGCCTGCCACAACCGGCGGAATAAAGGGTTTGATCATTTTGCAGTTGGCGACGATCGCCTTGCGCGCTTCGATCCCAAGCGCCACACATTCTGCCCACAGGCGGCGGCCGCTCTCCCCTTCATGAATTTTGGCATTCACGTCCAGCGCCGCAAAAAGCGGGTAAAACGGGCTGGTGGAGGCGTGCAGCATAAAAGCGTTGTTCAGGCGCTTATGCGGGCAGAATCGCGCCTGGCCGCGGAGATGGTTATCTTTTTTGTGGATCTGCGAAGTCTGCGAGAAGCCGGCCTGCTGCTTGTGCACCGACTGGGTGACAAAAATCCCCGGATCCTTTTCATTAAGCTCCAGCAGCAACGGCGAGCAGTCCGCCATCATCGGTATGAACTGTTCGTAGCCGACCCAGGCGGAGTCAAAGAGGATGTAATCGCAAAGGTAGCCGATTTTGTCCACCACCTGCCGCGCGTTATAAACGGTGCCGTCATAGGTGCCGAGCTGGATAACCGCAAGGCGGAACGGGCGTTCATCCTGCGCACGATCCGGCGCCACTTCGCTGATTAAATTTCGCAGGTATGCATCGTCAAAACAGTGCGCATCAATGCCGCCGATAAAGCCAAACGGGTTACGCGCCGCTTCAAGATAGACCGGCGTCGCGCCCGCCTGAATCAACGCGCCGTGGTGGTTGGATTTATGGTTATTGCGGTCGAACAGCACGAGGTCGCCACGAGTAAGCAGCGCATTGGTCACCACTTTATTAGCGGCCGAAGTGCCGTTGAGCACGAAATAAGTTTTGTCGGCGTGAAACACTCTGGCGGCAAATTTCTGCGCATGCTTTGCCGATCCTTCATGGATCAGTAAATCACCCAGCTTCACGTCCGCGTTGCACATATCAGCGCGGAATACGTTCTCGCCGAAGAAATCATAGAACTGACGCCCGGCGGGATGCTTCCTGAAAAACTCGCCGTGCTGATGGCCAGGGCATGCAAAGGTGCTGTTTTCCATCGCCACGTATTTAGTCAGCGTATCGAAGAACGGCGGCAGCAGGCTCTCTTCATACGCAACGGCCGCGGTTTCCAGTTCCAGATAATCCTGCGCTTTACCGGTGATAACGCCGGTAAAATCAGCCTGTTCATCCGGCTGGGTTTCGGAAACTAAAAAGACCGGAAGGTTAAAGCCCGTGCGTTTAAGCAACGCCAGAATGCCGCAGCGGCTGTCTGCAACTGAGAGCACGACCGCCGCAACATCGGTAAAATCGGTTGCGTCGAGCGCGACCACTTCACGATGGGTGGAAAGCGTGGCAACCACGTCGTGGCTGGCGGCAATTTTCAATGATTTCATATGCACAAATCCCAGAGCTTAGGATGAGTGAGTGCCTGAAGGCACGGCAAAGGGATCGTCTCCCCGGCGAATGCGTCTTGCGGAACTTCTGGAGGTAACCACTCCGGCCGCCAGACATCAGTAAAACCAGGCCGCGTCACCTGATTTTACTGTTGTCCTGCAGTGAGCGTGCCTTGCCTTCACCGCATAGTGGGCGAGGGTCTTCGGGAGAGCGCGGAAAGGGGAACGAGCGCCATCGAGAGATGTCGGTGAATACTGACTGTGAACATCAATAAGCGCCCCGTTGCATGCGTAAAATTCCGAGCAATCATGGCACCTTCTTAACAAGGGTTCAAGACGCGCGGCGTAACGGGGATACAACGTAGCGCACATTATTCATGCAAACGCATGCCCTTCCCCTATAAAATCATTGACGAAGAAAAGGCTTTACGGTTTAATGCGGCCCGTTGCCCGGATAGCTCAGTCGGTAGAGCAGGGGATTGAAAATCCCCGTGTCCTTGGTTCGATTCCGAGTCCGGGCACCACTATTTAAAGAAACCAGCCCTATGGCTGGTTTTTTGCTTTCTGGAGCATGGACTTTTCATCCGGATTATTCGTCCTGCCCACGAAAGACAGAACCTCCTGCAGCTCCCGCTTTGTTTTATCGGCCGTCATCCTCGTAACTACCTTAACAGCCGAAATGAGTTAACAACCTTTTCCATCACCCTGCTATCCTTTCTGACGACTCAGGCAGACATAGGTTGGCAGCGTTGAAAACATAAACAGATAATTACCGTTTTGCTGCTTATGAATTTGCGTATAAATATTTTTATCGGGATAAACAAAAAAAGCAGGTTCATATTTATCCAGCCAGCTGTCATCTACCTTATCATCAGGAAATTTTAAATTTTTCTCTGAGTGCAAATGATAGATGTTGTCCTTCCTCTGTATACTGAACAAAATTTTCCGGTTAAATTTTTTTTCTGCATCGTTCTGAGAATAGCCGTGCATACTGAGCATCCCGCCCGTCTCCCCAAATCTATAGCTTAGCCAGAGCACCAGAGTTTCATCAGGAAAATGCTGAACAAAATGTGCTTCACATGAGAACTGTCGTTCGTAATAACGTTGCCACAAAAAATAAGTTGTTAATACCGCGGCCAGGGCCAGGCTAAAAAAGAGCGGGAAAATTGCCAGCTGATATCGCTTCATCTTAACGATCCTCAATAAAATAGTCAGAAATACAGCGATTAGATTCAGTCATCGGCTTATTACAGCGAATGACCGAGGCTCTTGGTAAGGCGGCGTATTTGTTAATATAAACCCAGGGGAAGTTGCTACAGCTGGCTGTAAACTGCGTCCCATAGCTTAATGCCTTATCCCGGTCAGCATTAGCCAAAATATCTTTATTAAGAAAAAAACGGCACCCGTGCTCGGTGATGACAAATTGATAACGGTCAAAATAATGACTCTCATTTTTGGCCCCTAAGCTAATGACAGCCATCCCCATCAGCATGATGACGCTGAAGATAATGACGACCAGCCATTTAATACGTCCGGGCACGTTAGCCGCAGGCGTTATATGGGTTTCACCTTCGATTAAGCTAAACGATCTGGGCTCCTCTTCCTCACGCTCGTAAGGGCTGAAGATTTCCGGCGACTGCAATTCTGAGGCAGGATCGGGTATTAACAGTAAGGCGTCATCCTCTGCTGCCTCATCATCCGGTTTCATTAACGGTACGGAGATGGGTACTTCTTTTATGATTATTTTCGTATTGCTTGCAAGAGTTAAACCAATGCGTGGAATAGTGACAATGGGATCGTTTATAAAACCAATTTTTTTTAATCCCTTTCTTAGAATGCAGATATTCTGATAGTAAGTATTGGACGACACCATCATCCCACATTTATGCCAGACCATATCCATAAACTCCTGTTGGGTAACAATTTTCCCCTCGCTTTCGATTAATAACAATAAGCATCGGCCCGCCGGAGAGTTTAAAACCACAACATTCTCAGGATGGTTTAGATCGCGCAATTTGCTGGTTGCGGGGTGAAACTCAACGGCCTCGTTAATAACATAATATTTATGCATAGGATCGATCACAAACTCCCATAATAAAAGATTATAAAGGAACGTAATATCCTAAACAGGACATGAAAAAAGAAAGTAAAAGAAACTAAGCGCTAACAAACAATGTGACTGATAATGCTTAAACTGTACATATTGGCAACAGGCGAAAATTCTTATTTTTCATCTCCTCATTTTGCTGCTTAACCGCTGCGTAATAATGAACATCAGACTCTTTACGAGAGGAGTTTACCTTGCAACAGCGCCCTTTGCACTTATCTAATTTTTCCTGATATGCTCGCATCCATAAACAGATAGCGGCAACCTGTAGCAAACGCATAAAAAGCGTATATATTTGAGCCCGATCCTGGCGTTAGCAACTTATCTCATAATTACGCCGTGGTTGCTTTAGCAGTTAAATATTGCAGCTAGCGGTGACTGAAACATGCTGTCCAATCTCTAAGCATCTTTTTTCAATCAGAACTGGCGCAGGATCCAGACGGTATCTGAACTTTCCCCGTTCCAAAAATCGGCTTCCGCGTCATCATGGCAGCGGCCTGATGGCCAGATAAGCCTTCAAAGTTAATATAAC
This sequence comes from Dryocola sharpae, assembly GCF_051307055.1. Classification (GTDB taxonomy): domain Bacteria; phylum Pseudomonadota; class Gammaproteobacteria; order Enterobacterales; family Enterobacteriaceae; genus Dryocola. The sequence continues at coordinate 3,617,026 of NZ_CP149994.1, forward strand.
TTAAGATTACTTCAGATTATCTATGCAACGCCCCATGTATAGTGTTTTAACGTAGCTGATTGTTTTCGTGCTTAGAAGATAGATGCCGATACCGTTTATTTTTTAAACTGTCACATAACTTTCATCGCCTGAGGGAATAATATGATTAATGGACATGAAATTAAAAGCTATTTAAATGTTGCACTTCTGGGTGCCGATCATTATGCGCGCCAGGGGATCGCTTCTTTATTGCAGGGAATAGATGCGACAATTACGATAAAATTCTCCCTTAGCGATCCCACACTTCTTGATATACCATTAGCAGATAAAATAGATATTTTATTCCTTTCAGGAACTGAAAAAAGATATTCTGGATTAAACTGTTTACGCTACATTAGTAAAATCCGGATGGCCTACCCGCAATCACTTGTTTGCATGTATTCAGCGCATGCTAACTCTTTGCTGTGGGTCCGTGGAGATATCGATGCCTATATATCGCTACAGGATCCCATTTACTTTTGGCGTACCAGTTTATTAAAAATGATAGATAGCCGCTATTTACCCAAGTCGAAACCGCTGGCGTTATCACTCACAGCAACGGAATGGCGGGTGTTAAAGGGGTTAAAGAAAGGACTGAATATAAGTTATATCGCAAAGAGCGAGAAGCTTTCTTATCGCCGCGTCAGCGCGGTAAAAAACTCAGCGATAAGAAAATTAGGGCTCAGGAATAAGACAGATTTGCTGGTATTTTTAACCAGCTGACTCTGCCGCCCAGAAAACCACCTTGTCATACCAAAACGAGAACATTAAAATTTAAGGTTCATACAGATAATAAGATTCTGTTGATGAGCGGCCGGGTTAAATGCCACCGCAGTGGCCAGAGTCTTTAACTGGATAGCGCCTGTCAGCAGGTCACCACGCCACTGCCGGCATCCATCCTCGCCAGAAGGGGCAAACGCCATGTTTCTGATTGGCGCTAAAAACGCCCCTTTCCCTTTGCCGCTCTGGTTTCACACTGTGACAAAAAGAAGGGCGATTTCACGTGACGACAACAGCGTTACCCTTGAGGCCTGGCAAATCAAAGGACATTCATGGCCGGGTGGAAAAGCAGCAGCATTCGCGCTCTGGATTGGAAATCTGGCATCGCTTTTTCTTCCCGAACGATGACCGACGCTGGTCATGAGAGTTCAGTAGTGGCTGCAAATATTATGCTTTCAGCGTGGAGCGATACCGCCAGCGTTCAGCAAGTACCATGTGGCCAACGCAGCCATTACCTTCCAGATTACATCATCGAATCCCCTTTCATGATGGCTTTAACAGGCGACTCTATTCCTTTGTGCTGGCGTACATTGGCGTACAGCTTTTTTATCACTGTAGCGGGCTAATAACGATGGTGCTGAATTGCTCTGCAGCAGGCACAACGAATCAGTTACTGGTACAGCGCAAAAATATCGCCTGGTCAGGCGGCTAAAGTTAACGGCCTGACATATTTATTTCCTTACATACAAAAATGGGAATAACCTCATGAAAAAATATATTGTACCCATTCCGCTGACGAATAATATTCAGGTAAATATCTTGTCCGCTGCTGATGTAAAACGCAGGAAAATATCTCTCCAGCCATGCATCCGCGACATTATCATCCGGGTATTTTAAAATTTTCTTACTGGTCAGCGGGTAAAACTCACCATCATGCCTGTAGGTAAAGTATATTTTCCTGTTAAATTTCTTAGTCAATCCTTCGGGCGATGAGGACTGGCCATTCAGCGTTACGATCCCATAACCGTTTTTAAACATAAATTTTAGCGATAAATTTATGGAAGAATCTTCGTTATGCTGTATCAAGGCGGCCTGACATGAAAACTGTTGTTTAACTTTAAGTTGGTATAACAGTCGCCCTGCAGCAAAAAGAATAAGCACTACAAGTAAGATAAGCATACCCATTTTAACTTTCATGATATTACTCGATAAAATACTCAGAAATGCAAGAAGTGGATTTTTGAAAAGGCTTATCGCATCGAATGACCGACGTGCGGGAAAGGTTTGGAATCCTTGTGACGTAAATCCAGGGATAGCTCTGGCAATCGTGAATAAACCTTTCGCCGAACCCCTGAGCATGCCCTTGATCGGACTTGCCCGCAAGCGGCTGTGATAATAATATTTCACAGCCTTTAATGGATTTAGCGGAGATGTAATCAGCAAAATAATCAGGCTTCAGCTTAATGAAACCATAGAAAGCCATAAAAATGAACGCTGAAATGATCGTAAGCATCACCAATAAATACCGGTTACGGTATACTTTATTTATCTTATTGCTCCCGGATGAAACGCTTTGTGCAGGAATTATTTCCATAAGGTGCAGTTTATCCGTGCGATTTTCATCTCCCACATTATAGGACTCCTCCACCAGCGCTTCAGACGCAGCTGCAGCAATGCCAGCGGAGCGCGCCATCTCATGACTGGTATCCTTCGCTGTTTCAGCGGTAAGCTTTCTGATCGAGGTTCCTGTCGCTAACGTCAGGCCAATGCGGGGAATTGTCACGATAATATCTTCCCCCAAACCAATACGTTTCAATCCCTTACGTAATACAGAAATGTTCTGATAGTAAGCATTTGATGTTACTCTCATGCCGCTCTGTTTCCAGACGATATCCATAAACTCATGCTGGGTTACTATAGTCCCCACGCGGGAAATTAATAACAGTAAACAGCGCCCCGCAGGGGAGTTAAGCGTTACCACTACGTCTGGATTATGAATATCACGCAGCGTACTCGTTGCAGGATGAAACTCTACGGCTTCATTAATAATGTAATAGTTATGCATAACTTGTGTTGGCGAACCCCGGTCATTCTGGAACATGATGTAAGCATTTACTTACGTAGATAAGATATTTGCGTTTAATTTTTTATCTTCTAAACTCTACATAGCTCACGGACAGGTAAAATAGTAAGAAGCACTTATACGCCTGAGTGAACGACTAGCCAAGGCATATTAAATAAAGTTCACGAAATTAAATAAAAAATCATATTTCTATATATTAAAAACAGCAATGAAATAGACTTCGCTAAGATCGACGCTTTTACAATAACATCTATTAATCTCACACATTATATTTAGAAAAATTATAAGTTAGTAATACAGATATTTTTATTATCCGTGCTTACCAGCGCGCTCGTCAGCCAACATCATCATTTGCTCCGCATTGCCACATACAAATCTGATTTATTCTGCTCTGATGCTAAATCTATTTTCTGGATAAAACATAAGCTTAAATGAGATGTAAAACTTCTGAAATCGCTTATTGTGGGTGGCGCAGGCGACGACCCCACACGTACCACCAGATCATGGGTTAAAGGAAGCCTGGCGCGTGCTGGAAAAGAAGAAGGGAGTAAGAATGAAAAAAGATATGGACTGCCAAAATATCGTCTTAGTAAGCTGCAATTTATATGCGCTAATGGGATTAGAAAGTTTAATAAATCAGTGTACAGAAAGCGTTAAGCTCACCGCATCTGTTAATCATTATACAGACCTTGCCAGCTTGCTTAGTACGCAAAGGATTGACATTGTCATCCTGATACACTGCAATCAGGCTATGGCAGGGATGAACTGGTTCCGATACATTACAGAATTGAAAATAAAATTTCCTCATCTCTTCCTGTGCATGTATTCATCGCATACAACAATATTATCGCCAGTCAGGGATTATTCAGACGCATTTTTTTGTTTTGATGAATCAGTAGAAAGCTGGCAAAAACACTTTAGCCAGCTGCTGGAGTCTGCGAAAAAGGCGCCAAAAGCCCTTAACAAGAAATTAAGCTTAACAGCGCTTGAATGGCTGATATTGAAGGAGATCCAGAAAGGCAGAAGAAATCAGCGTATCGCTGAAAAAACGCATTTAACCTATCGAAAAGTAAGTGCCTTGAAGAGCAGAGCTAAAAGAAAGCTTGGTCTGAAAAATAACACCGAACTATTGCTATTTCTGACCAACTAGCTTAATAAAAATCAGCATCTGATACTGGCAACTCTTTAATAGCCGTAACTGCCGCCCTATCCTATCTTCCGTGGCCTCCAGATCATTTGAACGTGGGAGTTTCCGGAGCTATTATTTTAGTAGCGAAAGCCCATATTATCTTTATGATTACCCTGCCGTGCTTTAATCGCTTAGTTAAGCAATACCGGCGAGATAATGGATTTAGCTACAACCTTTTATAGTTAGCCGTAACACTTTCATCTGCATCTGCATTAACGCACCATCCCGATTTCCCTTAAATGCTTTTTCTTTATCTCGTCCGTCATTATTTTAATCAACATTACTGGAAACGGCCTCAGTCATTAATTAAAACATTTTTATCAGAGATAATTTTCTTTCAAGCCAATAATTGATGATAACTTATTTTAAATGATATTTTATTAGCGTTACGATTTTGCTTACCGAACAGAGCCCTTACCAAAATAATCATTCATAATCAATTTGTTACATATGATCATGCACTAATTAATCGTGAACCCTAAAGAATAGAGACGCGGAACTGATTGCAATCAGGGATCGGCTTTTTCGATAAACGGTATAAAGCCCTTTGAAAGGTAGCGCAGTTTGGTAGCACTATGCTCAACGTTCCCGGGAACGAAGACAGTGTGAACCGTTTACTACGTGCGCATTTTGCACACCGAACCGGGAAGCTAAACTAACCTTCTGTATTATCGCGTGTGCGAGAGCGTTTTCAGGTAAGTTAAGCGCTATATGCTTCCGATATTTTTGAAAAAATTAAAGGGTAACCGCGCAGTAAAAAAATAACTGCCGCCACTGCTGGCGGCATTTATCGTTAAGCGTTAACTCAGGGTTGAGGTGGCCAATTTATCTCCTTTTGGCGAGGGCCCGCACCACAGTTCGTCATAGCTGTAACCGGTGAGGTCCTCCACAATATGGCGCGCTTCAGGCGTCACATCTTGTTTAAGTCCGTTTGCCTTCAGCCGCTCAATCTCGCTCACAAAAATCATATGCGTCCGCTTGTTCAGGTGGAAGGTCAGCGCCTGCCAGAGCGCAATCAGCAGCAGCGCGGCGGTACCAACAAACAGCAGCAGCGCAATAGTTGTGACCGCTTCCTGCGGCTGTACCTGGCTACCCTTCACGAAGCCACCGCTTTGCAGCAGCAGACCGACAGCAAAGGTTGCAATAGCTACCGTCGTCTTGCGTGAGAAGGTCATAACCGCAGCAAACAGGCCTTCGCGGCGCTGGCGGGTGATCATTTCGTCGATATCCGGAATAAACGGGAAGACGTTCCAGGGGGTAAATTCCAGCACGCAGCGCCCAATTTGATACACAGCGGCGAGAAGCACCAGCAGCATGACTTTATGCTCGGTCGGGAACTGGTAAACCAGGAAGAAGCCGCCCAGGCACAGCATCATTAAGCTGTAAGCGAATACGTAAAGACGGGACGGACCGTACTTAATGATGGCCATACCCGCCAGCAGCGTTACCGGCAGCCCGACAATACTCATCGACAACAGCGTTCCCGCAAGCGAGGATGAAACGTTCAGACAGTAAACGCAGAAGAAGACGAATACGGTGTTGTAGATATCCTTCGCGGTGAAGGAGAAAAGATAGATTGCCAGATGCTTGCGGAATGCGCGAACTTTTAGCGTAGAAGCATACTCTTTCAACAGGCTACCGAGGGCAACAAGCTTCTCGCCAGCGCTCGTGGCTTTACGATCTTTTTCTAACTCAGTCAACATTTCCGGCGTCAGCTCACGCTCCCAGGTAACTTTCCAGGAGATAAAGACACAGAGCATGAACATCACGGCAAAAACCACGCCGTTGATCAGATAAGCTTCGGCATTCTTTTCACCGAGCTGGCCAATCAGCACGCCCGGAATAAAGGTCGCAAGGAAAGTGCCGGAAGCTGAAAGAAACATACGACAGGTCGAAAGCTTGGTACGGTCATTGAAGTCTTTGGTCATCTCAGAAGGTAATGTTTCCCAGGGAATCAATACCACTGCGGCGATAATCTCAAACGCCAGGTAGACGGAAAGATAGAACCAGTAGTTCATGCCGTTTAGCCACAGCAGGATATAAACCAGCATTAGCGGCGCGCCGATCAACAGGAAGAAACGACGGCGGCCAAACTTCTTGCCCAGGTAGTTCTTATAAAAATGGTCGGTGATGCTGCCCATAAACAGGCTAACGACCGCATCGACAATACGGGCGATGGCAACAATGGATGCCGCTTCAACCGGCGATAAGCCAACGAAGGTGGTGTAGAAGAAAAGCAGCCATGCGCCAATAACGGTAAATGCTCCGCCGCCCATTATATCCGTCATACCGTAGCCGATGCTGACGGGAATTGTGACTTTTCTGCTCTTACGCATCATAGTTTATCCCTGAATCTGGCCTGTCAAAAACGAAAATAGCGGCGGGCGTTTTCCACGCATATGCCGCGAATCATGGAATCAAGGATTCCGTTATCTTCCGGCACTTCCCCTCTTTCCACCCAGCCGCCGATCAGATCGCAAAGGATGCGGCGGAAATAATCGTGTCGGGTGTAGGAGACAAAGCTGCGTGAATCGGTGAGCATGCCTATAAAGTTTGACAGCAGGCCTTGATCGGCAAGGGTGTTGAGCTGATTAACCATGCCGCGTCGCGTATCGTTAAACCACCAGCCGGAGCCGAATTGCAGCGGGGATTTCACTCCCTCTTCGCCGCTCTGGAAGTTTGCGATGGCAGAAGCGACCACATCGTTGTAGCTGGCGTTGAGGTTATAGAGGATAGTTTTTGGCAAACCTTTATTTTCAGTCATCGCGCTTAGCAACGCATTCAGACTTGCCGCCAGATGCGTTTGATCGCCAATGGAATCAAAGCCGCTATTGATGCCGACCTGTTCGAGCATTAACGCGTTATTGTTACGAATGGCGCCAAAGTGGATCTGCATCGCCCAGTCGCGCTGTTTATACATTTTGGCTAATGCGACAAAGATAGCGCTGTCCCACGCCTGAAGCTCATCATCACCCAGCGCTTCGCCCGCCAGACGACGCTCAAACAGCGCAACTTGCCCGGCCTCGTCAAGCCTGTGGAAACGCAGCGCCAGCGGACCGTGATCGGAAACCCGGCAGCCGGTAGTGTGGAAAAATTCCACTCGCGCTTCGAGCGCCGCCAGGAATTCGCTATGGGAGGTTATCGCGATGCCGGTTTTCTGTGCCAGACGGGAAATAAAATCCAGGAAACGATCCGGGTCAGTTTCGAACAGTTCATCCGGCCGGAAGGTCGGCAACACGAGCGTGGAAAAATCCGCTTTTTTTGACAGTAGCTGGTGATATTCCAGATCGTCCAGCGGGCCATCCGTTGTGCAAAGCGCCTCAACGTTTGAGCGTTGAATTAATGCCTGGGGTAAAAAATCCTTATGGCGCAGCTGTTCATTGCACCGTTCCATAATGCTACGCCAGTTTTTGCTGCTTAAAGTTTCATCGATATGAAAGTAATTTTTTAGCTCAAGGTGAGTCCAGTGATATAACGGATTGCCAAAACTGGCCTCAACGGTTTGCGCCCACGCCTCAAATTTCTCTTCTGCCGGCGCGTCCCCGGTAATTTTCCGCTCCGGAATTCCGTTTGCGCGCATAGCGCGCCATTTGTAGTGGTCGCCTTCCAGCCAGAGTTGGGTAATGTCATTAAAAGCTTTATTTTCCCAGATGGCTTTAGCTTCAAGATGGCAGTGGTAATCAATAACAGGCAACGTTTTTGCCACTTCAGAATACAACCGCCGTCCCGGTTCGTTATTTATCATGAAACAGCTATTAATCATCGTCATCGTAGCTCCACACAAGGATTATGTTTCGGTAAACCATATCCGCCCGCTACTGAAATTTTTGCGCAAATGGTTTTTGTGGCGCTCACGTTACACCTGTCATTTTCTTTGAGTCTACTACCATACAAGAATGCGTAGGAAAATTGTGACTCAAGTCATACTATCCTGCCGTTGGTAAAAATAAGGGGAATAACCCTGGGGAAAATCAATAAATTTTGCTGCCATAAACGTTATGGAAGAGGCCAATGAATTAATACAGCGTGTTCACTATATTTTATCAATTCCACAACTCATAAATAAATTATTCGGCTGTGAAACTCGGGCAGCGCGATGGAAGCGCCTTTTTCTCCGTTGCCATCGTTAATTTTTTTCACAATAGGGTTGATCAAAGCGCGATTGCTGAATACCCTAGAAAAAAGATACTAGTATGGTACTATTTTCAGCAGGACATAACGCGATGAATAAGGTGGATGCGAAATGCAGATGACAATGCGCTGGTTTGGGCCACAGGAAGATAAGATCCCGCTGGAGCATATCCGGCAGGTGCCGGGAGTGGAAGGTGTGGTGGGAGCGCTGTATGACGTTCCGCCAGGAGAAGTCTGGCCGGTTGAAAAAATTAAAGCGCTAATCGAGCAGGCGCACGGCGCCGGGCTGAAAATGGAAGTCATTGAAAGCGTCAATATTCACGATGACATCAAAATCGGCGCGCCAGCACGCGACCGCTACATTGAAAACTATAAACAGACCATCCGTAATCTGGCCGGCTTCGGCATAAAGGTCATCTGTTATAATTTCATGCCGGTATTTGACTGGATGAAAACGGACATGAACTACGTTCTGCCAGATGGCTCTTTGACCATGGCTTTTGAAAAGCATGGTATTGATAAGTCACTGGAAGAAGTTGTAAAGGAAGTGCTGGATAACTCTAACGGCTTTGCCTTACCGGGCTGGGAACCTGAGCGCCTGGCAAAAGTACAGGAATTATTCGCCCGCTATAGCGATGTGGATGACGATAAGCTGCGGGAAAATCTGTTTTATTTCCTCCGGGAAGTGATTCCGGTTTGTGAAGAGGTCGGTGTGAAGATGGCGATTCATCCGGACGATCCGCCATACTCTATTTTTGGTCTGCCACGCATTGTAAAAAATCATGCCGATCTGGCGATGATTTGCGATACCGTAGATTCGCCAGCGAACGGCATCACGCTATGCACAGGATCCATCGCTGAAGATCCGGATAATAATGTATATGAGATCCTTGCCAAATTTACTCGCCGTAAGCGTATTCACTTTGCCCACGTCCGTAATATTAAGCTGATCAAGGATAAAGACTTCTACGAATCAGCGCATCCATCGCAGTACGGTTCTCTGGATATGTACCGCGTTATGCAGGCGCTGCATGACAACGGTTTTGATGGCTATATCCGTCCGGATCACGGTCGCTTCATTTGGGGCGAAACGGGCCGCCCGGGATACGGTCTTTACGATCGCGCTTTGGGCGTAACCTATCTGCTGGGGCTCTGGGAAGCGCTGAGTAAAAAAGGGCAGTAATAAACTGCCACGTTTCTGCTAAAAAACCAGCCATGCGGCTGGTTTTTACTCTTATCCGCACAGCTGGAGCTCAACGCTTAGCCGTACTTACCACCTGCCCAAATCCTTTGCCGTCCAGCTGCGCTTCCGGTGCGGCAAAGAAATCGATATTGAAATAGGTATCATCGGTCAGCAGCTCGATGCGATGCCAGTACTGCGGCGGGCTTACGCCAAAACAGCCTTCATTAATGACTACCTCAATTTCCGGCGTGGTGTCATTTTCGTTTTTAAAGCCGATGTACTTTACCGCCCCGGCCATCACGGAAAGGCGGCCATAGACATCTTTTTTGGTGTTGTGGTGAGTGAGCAGCGCTTTCGGTACGGAGTCTTTATTCCAGAAAGGTGTGGAACGGGTATGTTTGTAATCTGCCGGGATGCGATGTGCCATGAGGTTCTCCACAGTGTAAATGAAATCTATTCTTATTAAAGCAATACGCATGCCAGAACTATAAGCCGTTGTTTAACATGTGAATACATCTACTTGCATGCAGCGGGCGAGTCATAATGACTATGCCAAAATGGTCCGATTGACTCAGCAATGTCATTTTGACCACACGCCGACAGGTAAGATGCAGCATGCGTTACTTGCGGATGCGCTATGCCTGTAAGAGGGCGGGCAGTGTAGCGCTAAGCGTAGTTCACGGTGAGATGGGCAACCAGCGATAAGGCCCGCCCGGTTTAAGCTTCTTTTTATCACAGTGTGATCCACCTTCACCATTGAGCCTCTTCGCCTGGGGTTAAGCAGCTGTACGGAGTAAAATGGAACAATGTTTTAAAACCCTATCAATTCGCTAAGGAGTCATTATGTCTTATCAGGCTTCCCCCTCCCGTTATGAATCCATGCAGTATCGCCGTTGCGGCCGCAGCGGTCTGAAATTACCCGCCCTTTCCCTCGGCCTGTGGCATAATTTTGGGTATATCAGCAATCTGGAATCACAACGTGCGCTGCTGCATAAAGCGTTTGATTCAGGCATCACCCATTTTGATTTAGCCAATAATTACGGCCCTCCTCCCGGTTCGGCTGAAGAGAACTTTGGCCGCCTGCTGCGCCAGGATTTTGCGGCTTATCGCGATGAGCTGATTATCTCGACCAAAGCCGGTTACGACATGTGGCCGGGCCCGTACGGCTCCGGCGGCTCGCGCAAATACCTGCTGGCAAGCCTTGATCAAAGCCTGCAGCGCATGGGACTCGACTATGTCGATATCTTCTATTCGCACCGCGTTGATGAAAATACGCCGATGGAAGAAACCGCTTCGGCGTTAGCCCAGGCCGTGCAAAGCGGTAAAGCGTTATATGTCGGCATCTCTTCTTATTCCCCGGAACGCACGCAGCAAATCGCCGGGATGCTACGCGAGTGGAAAATTCCGTTACTCATCCATCAGCCCTCCTACAATCTGCTAAACCGCTGGGTTGATAAGAGCGGCCTGCTGGATACGCTTGAACAAAACGGTACGGGCTGTATTGCCTTTACGCCGCTGGCCCAGGGCCTGTTGACCGGAAAATACCTGCACGGTATTCCAGACGGATCGCGTATGCAGGCCGAAGGGAAAAAAGCACGCGGGCTGACGGAAAATATGCTTTCTGAAGCCAACCTGAACAGCCTGCGTTTGCTTAATGAGATGGCGCAACGGCGCGGGCAGACCATGGCGCAAATGGCGCTTAGCTGGCTGCTGAAAGATGAAAGGGTAACGTCCGTTTTGATTGGCGCAAGCCGCCCGGAGCAGCTGGAAGAGAATGTGAAAGCGCTGGAGAATCTGCGTTTCAGCGCCGAAGAGCTCAGCGCCATAGATAAACACGTGGCGGATGGCGAGCTGAATCTCTGGCAGGCTTCTTCAGACAAATAACCTTCCGGCGGGTGGCGCCTTTGCTTACCCGCCCTGTCGATCTCAGCGTGTCGCTATACGTCGGCCAGGTCTATGACAGGACGCTGGTAATGCGGCCAGACCAGGGCCACCAGAGCGGGATACGCCTCGTGGCTTAATTCATTGAAGCACTGCCGTAAATTGAGCACTTCTATATCGCAGAGAGAAACATGCTCTCCTTCAGCACAGCGCTTTTTGATATTGTCATAATATTTATATACTGCTGAATTCAAATCGCTGCACCGCCGCTGGGCATTAAATAATTCCGGGCTGGTGGTCAGCTCATCAATGCGCATTCTTTTTATGGTGGCATAAGTAAAGTCGATATATTCGCTATTGACGCGCCAGAAGTAATCCGGAGTAATACGAGACATCAGCATTGAAAAATAGTCTTCGCGTTCTTCAGCGCTGCTGGCAGAAAGCTCTTTTAATTTCCCTGAAGTCGCGCTTTCCTGCGCGGGGGACATCTCTTTCATTAACAGCAGTACGATGCATAACAACATCAGCAGGGTCACAATGAAATAGAAAACGCTGTGCATCAGAAACTCCTGTGTTTTTTACTGTAGAATTAAGGCATCATAATATTGACATTCCGCCCCAAAATGCGTCCAGCAGGCTTTTGATATTAAAGGACACTACCCAATGTTGCCCAACAGTTTTATGCCGTGGCGCTTTCAGGTTCTGACCATGAAAGACGACAGCGACAGCGCAAGAAATAGCGAGTTGAACGGCCAGGTTCAGGAGAGACTTTCAGCGCTTGAAAAAACCATACTAAGCGGTAAACATTATGCCGGAGTTGCAAAAAACTCGCTACTGGAAGAAACGGACAAGCATATTAAAGAGCGCCTGCTGTGCGCCGCAAAAATTGCAACCCTGGCCGCGGTGATCAACGAACTGTGCGAGCAAGAAAAGCTCAGTCCGGCCGATCTGCATATGTTAATAGAGGACAAAACGTCAGCTATCAGGCTAAAAGAAGAACAGATCTGGCTAAACCAACTTACCCAGGAAAAAAACTGGCCGTTATTTTATTCTTTTGAGGATTAACGGATATGGCAGAAGAAAAGCAATTCCCGCAGCCGGGAAATAACGTTCAGGACAGTGAAAACGATTTTGAATTTGCCTTAAATGAAAATATCAACGCGCTGGTTCTTTTGAAGAATGAAAATATTGCCCGATATACTCAGGAAAATACGGATATCACTTCCGCGCTGGTGGATCTTAAGTGGAAAAATCGCCGTGAGATCTATCCGATGAGAGTTAAGGAAGAAGTTTACGGCGCAGTATTAAGTGAAATTATCGCCAGCCAACCGCGTTTAAAGCAGATGATAATAGCGCGGCTGGAGGCAAACTATCAGCAGCTCAGGAAGAACGAGGCGCAGACGTTATCCATTACGCGCGGATTGATTGAAGGGACTTACCGGACGCCAAATTTATAGCGGATAAGCTATCGCTTACCCGCTATGCAGCGCGGCATCGCTGATAATTGCGGTCACCTCGGCCCTGTCGCCAATTCTGACCTCGCCCGCCCGCTCAAGTTTGCTTTTGTCGATTAACAGCAGGGACTGGGCGGCGCGCCGAAGCAGCGTCGTTTTGTATTCCGCATTCCAGCTTCGCGTATCCCATAGCGTGCCGTTCACATCAACCCCTTCGCAGGAAAAGACGAACAAATCTATATCAATATTTTTAAGCAGCGGGGCCAGCGGCGCATCAATATAACAGGCGTATTTACGCTGCAACATGCCGCCGGTGCTGACGAGCTGAATATGCTCGCGCTTCGCCAAAAGCTGGCAGATACGCTCGCTATTGGTAAACACGGTAAGAGGAATATCCGGGAGTAAACGGGCCAGATACCAGCAGGTTGAACTGGCGTCCAGGGCTATTACCATGCCTTCGCTTACCCAGGCTAACGCGCGGCGGGCAATAGCAGCTTTACCGTGGAGATGACTTTTCTGACGCTCGATAAACGGGTCGCCGCTGTCGCCGGTACCACGGCTAATATGCCTGGCTCGCCCGTGCTGGCGGATAAGCTTGCCCTGCTTTTGCAGGTAATCCAGATCGCGCCGTACCGTTTCAAGGCTCACTTCCAGCAGGCGCGCCAGCTGCTGCGTGGTCAGGTTTTCGTATTGCTCAAGAAGCTGAATCAGCTCCTCATGACGTGCGGTTTTCATTCATCCTCCTCTGCATGGCGAACGCGCCGCTTTTACCATAGGGGAATATCAACCGGACGGTAAACGTTTTAATGCCTTGTTATCAGCCTGCCTCTAAGTTGAATAGAGCCAGCAAGCCGCCCTCCCTGCGCTGGCCGCCCGCACCAGGAATAAACTGGAACGGTTAGACATTTCAGCAAAAACAACCAGGCTTTAAGGATGTGAAACAAAACGGAGAATGACCAATGGCAAATCACCAGTCCGAAATACAGGATCCGCGCAATCAATATCACACCGGCGAGTATCCGCAGCAGAAACAACCGGCGCCGGGAGTGCAGGCGAAGATGAATCCGGTTCCCGACTGCGGTGAGAGCAGCTATGTCGGCAGCGGGCGACTGAAGGGGCGCAAAGCGCTGGTAACCGGCGGTGATTCAGGCATTGGCCGTGCAGCCGCCATTGCTTATGCGCGTGAAGGCGCGGACGTTGTGATTAACTATCTTCCCGCTGAGCAGGAAGATGCCGAGCAGGTGAAGGTTCTGATCGAAGAGGCAGGCCGCAAAGCGGTGCTGATCCCGGGCGATCTGAGCGATGAAAAATTTGCCCGCTCTCTGGTGCAGCAGGCTATTAAGGAGCTGGGCGGGCTGGATATTCTGGCGCTGGTGGCCGGTAAGCAAACGGCGGTGGAAGAGATTGCCGAACTGACCAGCGAGCAGTTCCAGAAGACCTATGCGGTAAACGTTTTTGCGCTCTTCTGGATAACTCAGGAAGCCCTTCCCCATCTGCAGCCCGGCGCGAGCATTATCACCACATCGTCAATCCAGGCTTATCAGCCAAGCCCGCATCTGCTGGACTACGCTTCAACCAAGGCTGCAATTCTGAACTATAGCCGTGGGCTGGCCAAACAGGTGGCGGAGAAAGGAATTCGCGTAAACGTTGTGGCACCGGGCCCCATCTGGACCGCCCTGCAGATTTCCGGCGGCCAGACCCAGGAGAAGATACCGAAGTTCGGCCAGCAGACGCCGATGAAACGCGCCGGGCAGCCAGCAGAGCTTGCGCCAGTGTATGTTTATCTGGCAAGCCAGGAATCAAGCTATGTTACTGCGGAGGTGCACGGCGTGTGCGGCGGGGAACATTTAGGCTAAAAAAAATGGCGTGGTTGCTACCACGCCATTTTATTGTGCACCACGGTTTTACCGGGCTTTGGTGACTTCCTGTCCTACCAGCCCAATCTTCAGATATCCTGCCTGATGCAGCGTATCCATCACGTTCATCATCGTCTCGTAATCAACCGTTTTATCCGCGCGGAAGAAGATAGTGGTCTCTTTCTTACCCTCGGTGGCGGCGGTAAGCACGTTGATCATGTTTTCTTTCGTCACTTCTTCATTGCCTACAAACATGGTGTTATCGGCTTTAACGGAGAGATAAACAGGCTTTTCCGGGCGCGGCTGCGGCTGGCTGGAAGAGGCCGGAAGATTCACCTTCACGTCCACGGTCGCCAGCGGCGCGGCCACCATAAAGATGATCAGCAGAACCAGCATTACGTCGATAAAAGGCGTAACGTTGATTTCATGCATTTCACCGTTATCGTCGAGATTTTCGTTAAGACGCATCGCCATTGGGGATCAACCTACACGCAGTTTCTGAGCCGGACGAACAGGACGCGCCTGCGAGCTGGCTTCAAGATCCAGATCGCGGCTTTGCAGCAGCAGAACCTGTGCCGCGACGTCGCCCAGGGACGCTTTGTGACCGCCAATCATCCGCGCAAAAATGTTATAGATAACCACCGCAGGGATAGCCGCAATCAGGCCAATCGCCGTCGCCAGCAGGGCTTCTGCAATGCCGGGCGCCACGACCGCAAGGTTCGTCGTTTGCGTCTGCGCAATGCCGATAAAGCTGTTCATGATGCCCCATACCGTACCAAACAGGCCGACGAACGGGGAGATTGCGCCGATGGTGGCGAGGAAACCGTTGCCGCGGCCCATATGACGGCCAAAGGCGGCGACGCGGCGTTCAAGGCGGAACCCCGTACGCTCTTTAATACCTTCGTTATCTTCGCTTCCTGCGGAAAGCTCCAGTTCATTGCGGGCTTCGTTAATTAACACCGTGCTGAGGCTTTTAGGACCGAAAGCCGCTGCCGTTTCGCAGGCTTCATCCAGCGAGCGAGCGTTTGCTAACTGCTGCTGTTCACGCTTGATGCGGCGCTTTTGCGACAACAGCTCAACGCTTTTGCTAAAGAAGATGGCCCAGGTAACGACGGAGGCCAGAATCAGGCCGATCATCACAATTTTTACCACGATGTCGGCATGCTGATACATACCCCAGACGGAGAGATCCGTCTGCATCAAATTATTCGTCACTCTTACTCTCCACCGCGAAAATAATACAAAATCTGAGCATAATAATATCAAAACGGCATCGAATTGATAGTAGTTCTCATTAGTATTTACAGAGTGCCTGAAATTGTCTATTCATTCCTTGCGTTTACGCAGTAAAAGCAGGCGACCGCCGGATTTTCAGCTTTTTTTGCCAACCTCCGGAAACGGCATAAGGCATGCCGTGTAAACCATGATAAGTTATGTTTAGACATCCAGAAGGTTAAACGGAGTAGCAGAAATGGCAGCGAAGCACATTGAAACGGCGCTGATAAATGCCGGACGCGATAAAAAATTTACCCAGGGCTCGGTCAACAGCGTCGTTCAGCGCGCTTCATCTTTGGTCTTTGAAACGGTGGAAGCCAAAAGGCAGGCCACGGCTAACCGGGCAAAGGGCGAGTTATTTTACGGGCGTCGCGGCACCCTCACCCATTTTTCTTTGCAGGAAGCGATGTGCGAGCTGGAAGGCGGCGCAGGCTGTGCGCTCTACCCTTGCGGCGCCGCCGCCGTGGCGAACGCTATTCTGGCCTTTGTGGAACAGGGCGATAACGTGCTGATGACCGGCACGGCCTACGAACCAAGCCAGGATTTCTGCACTAAAATCCTCGCCAGGCTTGGCGTGACTACTACCTGGTTCGACCCTTTAGCTGGTGCGGGCATCGCGGATCTGGTGCAGCCTGATACCAAAGTCGTTTTCCTTGAGTCCCCCGGTTCCATCACTATGGAAGTTCACGACATACCGGCGATAGTGAAGGCGGTTCGCGGCGTGGCGCCTGAAGCTGTCATCATGATAGATAACACCTGGGCGGCGGGCATCTTATTTAAAGCGCTGGATTTCGGTATCGATATCTCTATTCAGGCGGGCACCAAATACCTGATAGGGCATTCCGACGCGATGGTCGGCACCGCGGTTTCCAATGCGCGCTGCTGGGATCGGCTGCGTGAGAATTCCTATCTCATGGGCCAGATGCTGGACGCCGACACCGCTTATATGACCAGTCGAGGATTACGCACCCTGAGCGTGCGTTTACGTCAGCATCAGGAAAGCAGTTTAAATATCGCCGAATGGCTGGCGGCACATCCGTTGGTAGAACGCGTGAATCATCCGGCGCTCCCCGGCAGCAAAGGCCATGAATTCTGGAAACGCGACTTTACAGGCAGCAGCGGATTATTCTCCTTCGTGCTGAAACAGCGCTTAAATGACGAACAGCTTCAGCGCTACCTCAACCATTTCCAGTATTTCAGCATGGCCTATTCCTGGGGCGGTTATGAATCGCTTATCCTTGCCAACCAGCCGGAGGAATTAGCGGAAATTCGCCCGGCGGGCGGTATTGATTTTTCAGGAACCTTAGTACGCGTCCATATCGGGCTGGAAAATGTAGAGGATCTGCGGGCCGATCTTGAAGCAGGTTTCCGGCGCATCGCCTGAATTTGCCGGATCTGGAGAGCAAAACGGACAAGAATTCGTTTGCCGCTGTGATTTGTTGAGCCCGCGATCAAGGTGCTACGGGCTTTTTAGCGTTACACTGTATTTAAAATAAGGTGCGTCTTACTTCAGACGCGCTGTCTAAGCGGTTCCACAGGATTTTCCATGGCTGTAATACAAAATATCGTCCAGGCGCTTTGGCAACATGACTTTGCCGCCCTGGCAGACCCTCATGTGATTAATGTTGTCTATTGCGTCATGTTTGCGACGCTGTTTCTGGAAAATGGGCTGCTGCCGGCGTCGTTTCTGCCCGGAGACAGCCTGCTACTGCTGGCGGGCGCGCTGGTGGCCAAAGGGGTAATGGATTTCGTCCCGACAATGATGATTCTCACCACGGCTGCAAGCCTCGGCTGCTGGCTGAGCTATTTGCAGGGCCGCTGGCTGGGAAACACCAGGACGGTAAGAAACTGGCTGGGACAGCTGCCCGTCCAGTATCACCACAGAGCTACCCATATGTTCGACAAACACGGGCTGCTGGCGCTGCTCGCCGGACGTTTCCTGGCGTTTGTACGTACCCTGCTGCCAACCATGGCGGGCATTTCCGGTCTCAGCAATCGCCGTTTCCAGTTCTTCAACTGGCTGAGCGCGCTGCTGTGGGTTGGCGTGGTGACCAGCTTCGGCTATGCGCTAAGCATGATTCCATTTGTGAAGCGCCATGAAGATCAGGTGATGACCTTCCTGATGATCCTGCCCGTCGTTCTGCTGGTTGCCGGTTTGATCGGCACGCTGTTCGTGGTGCTCAAAAAAAAAGTTAGGCTCGCGTAAATAGTTTCCCGACCCCGGCCATGCTTGCCGGGGTTTTTACATCGTGCGCATACGCGCCACATCCTCACCCGGCGTTACGCCGAAATAGCGCTTAAACTCGCGGCTAAACTGCGATGCGCTTTCATATCCCACTCGCACCGCCGCGGCGCTGGCTTTTAGTCCGTCATGCAAAATCAGCATGCGCGCCTTGTGCAGCCGATAGCTTTTCAGGTATTGCAGCGGCGAAGTGCTGGTTACCGATTTAAAATTATGGTGAAACGCCGAGACGCTCATGTTTGCCTCAGCGGCAAGCTGGTCAACGGACAGGTTCTCGGTGTACTGGGTTTCGATACGTCGAAGCACGCGGCTTATCAGGCTGAAGTGCGTCTGACGGCTGACCAGCGCCAGCAGCGCCCCGCCTCGC
Organism: Dryocola sharpae; assembly: GCF_051307055.1. Lineage (GTDB taxonomy): Bacteria > Pseudomonadota > Gammaproteobacteria > Enterobacterales > Enterobacteriaceae > Dryocola. The sequence continues at coordinate 3,635,425 of NZ_CP149994.1, forward strand.
GGTCCGGTGAGAATATGGTAGAGAATTTCACGGATAATCTGCCTGCCAAGTATACGCGCATCCAGCGGACGCTCGAGCACATCTAACAGGCGCTCCGCCGCACAAAGAATCTCCTCCGACAGCTCGGCTGAGTTAATCCCCGTAGAACAGGCCTGCGGATGGAAGCGATCGTCCTCGCCGATATCCATCAGCAGATCCTGAAGCTGCAGAATATCGATATTTATGCCCACGCCCGCCAGCGGCACCTCCGGCGTGGCGAAAGTTTCACATTCGAAGGGTAAAGGCACGGTGAGCAGAAGATATTCGTTGGCGTCGTAGCGAAACACGCGATCGTTGATATAGCCCGTTTTATGCCCGGAAAAGAGAATCACTATTCCTGGCTCGTACATTACCGGCGTTCGGGCATTGGGCTTTGTACCGTACAGCAGGCGCACGCCAGGAATTGCCTGCAGCGCGCTATTTTCATTTTTTATCAAATGATTAATCTTCTGCGTCAGCTGCTGGCAAATCGTTTTCCGGTTCATCTATATCCGCTCCACAAGGCTTTTTTGACTATATCAGTGTGCGATGAATCGCTTTTTTTCTCCAGTCCTCTGGAGGATTAGGCAAGACAAAGGCAGGAATATGCATTGAGAGATAACGCCCGTGGGCCGACAATGAACGCCATCAAAAAGCGACAAGCCAACTCTGTTTCACCCACCTGACGGGAACCTGATAATGAATAACTTTAATCTGCATACTCCAACCCGCATCCTGTTCGGTAAAGGCGCAATCGCCGAATTACGCGACCAGATCCCTGCGAAAGCCCGCGTGCTTATCACCTACGGCGGCGGCAGCGTGAAGAAAAACGGCGTGCTGGATCAGGTTTACAGCGCGCTGGAAGGTCTGGACGTGCTGGAGTTCAGCGGCATCGAGCCAAATCCAACCTACGAAACGCTGATGAAAGCGGTCGAAGTGGTGCGTAAAGAGAACGTGACTTTCCTGCTGGCGGTCGGCGGTGGCTCCGTTCTGGACGGCACCAAATTCATCGCCGCTGCGGCGAACTATCCGCAGGAAAACGATCCGTGGAATATCCTGCTGACTCGCGGCGATGACGTTGAAAGCGCCATCCCGATGGGCTCCGTGCTGACGCTGCCGGCAACTGGTTCTGAATCAAATAAGGGCGCCGTGGTTTCTCGCCGTGCTACCGGTGACAAACAGGCATTTATGTCTGAGCACGTTCAGCCCGTCTTCGCTGTTCTCGATCCGGTTTACACCTATACCCTGCCTCCGCGTCAGGTTGCAAACGGCGTAGTGGATGCCTTCGTGCACACCGTTGAGCAGTACATCACTTACCCGGTAAACGCAAAAGTCCAGGACCGCTTTGCAGAAGGCATCTTATTAACGCTGATCGAAGACGGTCCGATTGCGCTGAAGGAGCCAGAGAACTACGACGTGCGGGCCAACGTAATGTGGGCCGCCACCATGGCGCTGAACGGTCTGATTGGGGCTGGCGTACCGCAGGACTGGGCAACGCATATGCTGGGCCACGAGTTGACCGCGATGCACGGCCTGGATCACGCGCAAACGCTGGCGGTTGTGTTACCTTCCCTGCTGAACGAAAAACGTGCGGAGAAACACGCCAAACTGCTGCAGTACGCACAACGCGTCTGGAATATCACCAGCGGTAGCGAAGAAGAGCGTATTGATGCCGCCATCGAGGCAACGCGTCATTTCTTCGAGCAAATGGGCGCGCCGACTCGTCTTTCCGCTTACGATCTGGACGGCAGCACTATCCCTGCGCTGCTGGCCAAACTTGAAGAGAAAGGCATGACGCAGCTCGGCGAGAACCAGGACATTACGCTGGATGTAAGCCGTCGCATCTACGAAGCGGCGCGCTAAGTAATTTAGCCATTTGGTTTTCGTTTTCGGGTATTTGGTCCAGACTTAAATGCAATTGTTACACCGGGGCCTGGCCCCGGTGCATCGCTCATTAAGGAGAAACGCATGGCAAGTTCAACAGTAATCAAGCTCCAGGACGGGAACGTGATGCCTCAGTTGGGCCTCGGCGTATGGCAAGCCAGTAATGAAGAGGTAATGCTCGCCATTGATAAGGCTCTGGAGGTCGGTTATCGCTCAATTGATACTGCCGCAGCGTACAAAAATGAAGACGGCGTGGGCAACGCCCTGAAAAATGCAGGCCTGCCGCGCGATGAGTTATTCATCACCACCAAGCTCTGGAATGAAGATCAGCAGCGTCCGCGTCAGGCGCTGGAAGAGAGCCTGAAAAAACTGCAGCTTGATAGCGTCGATCTCTACCTGATGCACTGGCCCGTACCGGGCAAAGACCACTATGTTGAAGCCTGGCAAGGGATGATTGAGCTGCAAAAGCAGGGGCTGGCGAAAAGCATCGGCGTCTGTAATTTCCAGGTCAACCATTTGCAAAGGCTGATTGATGAAACGGGCGTGACGCCGGTTATCAACCAGATTGAACTGCATCCGCTGCTGCAGCAGCGTCAGCTTCACTCCTGGAACGCCACGCACAAGATCCAGACCGAATCATGGAGTCCGCTGGCGCAGGGCGGCGAAGGCGTTTTCAATCAAAAAATCATTCGCGATCTGGCGGATAAATACGGTAAAACGCCGGCGCAAATCGTTATTCGCTGGCACCTTGACTGCGGCCTGGTCGTTATCCCGAAATCGGTCACGCCGTCGCGCATCGTTGAGAACTTTAACGTGTTTGATTTCCGTCTCGATAAAGACGAGCTGGGTGAGATTGCGAAGCTGGACAGCAACAAGCGGCTGGGGCCTGATCCGGATGTGTTTGGCGAGTAATTCCCCACGCTTACGGGAAAGGCTTTAGATTGCTGACAAAGAAGGAAAAGCTTGGATTTTCCTTCTTTGTGGTTATCAGCCGAAAATCAATCCCTTGATTTCCCTTGTTATTTTTCCCAGCGATACCTGGTCGCCTCGTTTTAGATTTGGCATCAGGCTACAGCCTTCCCCACGCTTATGGAGAAGGCTTTTTAGTTACGCCGGTCTTTTCTTCGTTCCGGCTTTTACGCCGCTCTTAGGCGCAAACTTCGCACCTTCTGCGGCAGGACGACGCTGGTGCGCAATCGGCGTGTGCTTGGTCAGCGCCGGCCGCGACTTGCTGTTATAACGACGCGCTTCACGCATCTCTTCTAACGTCGGCGACGGGACCAGGCACTCGCGACGGCCACCAATCAGGTGTTTTTTACCCATCGCTTCCAGCGCCTCGCGGATCATCGGCCAGTTCGCCGGATCGTGATAGCGCAGCAACGCTTTATGCAGACGACGCTGGCGCTCGCCCTTCGGCACCACCACCTCTTCACTCTTGTAGCTTATCTTACCCAGCGGGTTCTTACCGGTGTAATACATGGTGGTCGAGTTTGCCAGCGGAGAAGGATAGAAGTTCTGCACCTGATCCAGACGGAAACGGTTCTTCTTCAGCCACAGCGCAAGGTTTACCATATCCTCATCGCGCGTACCCGGATGCGCGGAGATGAAATAGGGGATCAGATATTGCTCTTTCCCCGCCTGTTTCGAATAGGTGTCAAACAGCTCTTTAAAGCGCTGATAGCTGCCCATACCCGGCTTCATCATCTTCGACAACGGCCCTTCTTCGGTATGTTCCGGGGCAATCTTCAGATAGCCGCCCACGTGGTGCGTCGCCAGCTCTTTGATATAGCGCGGATCTTCTACCGCGATGTCATAACGCACGCCGGAGGCGATAAGGATCTTTTTAATCCCCGGCAGCTCACGGGCACGGCGGTAAAGATTGATGGTCGGCTCGTGGTCGGTATCCATATGCGGACAAATGTCCGGGTAAACGCAGGAGAGACGGCGGCAGGTTTGTTCAGCGCGCGGCGATTTACAGCGCAGCATATACATGTTTGCCGTCGGGCCGCCAAGGTCAGAAACCACGCCGGTAAAGCCCGGAACCGTGTCGCGCATCGCTTCGATTTCATTGATGATCGAATCTTCGGAACGACTCTGAATAATGCGTCCTTCATGCTCGGTGATGGAGCAGAATGAACAGCCGCCGAAGCAGCCGCGCATGATATTGACCGAGAAGCGAATCATTTCATACGCGGGAATACGAGCTTTGCCATAAGAGGGATGCGGCACGCGCTTATACGGCAGAGCAAACACGCCGTCCATCTCATCGGTGGAGAGCGGAATGGCCGGCGGGTTAATCCAGATATAGCGATCGCCATGCTTTTGCATCAGCGCACGCGCGCAGCCCGGGTTGGTTTCATGGTGCAAAATACGCGAGGCGTGCGCATAGAGCACTTTGTCGTTTTTCACTTTTTCAAACGACGGCAGCAGCACGTAAGTTTTTTCCCACGGCTTAGGGCGCGGCGGCTGAACGACAACGGCTTTTGGCTCCTGCGCAACGGGACCAGCAGGTTTGCCCGTTTCCGCGCAGGGTAAATCTTCGCCGTACGGATGAGGGATAGGGTCGATGCGCCCCGGCGTATCCAGACGCGTGGAATCCACGCCGGTCCAGCCCGGCATCGCTTCTTTACGCATCATCGCGGTGTTGCGCACGTCGCTTATCTCGTCAATCATCTCGCCCATCGCCAGACGATGGGCCACTTCCACCAGCGGGCGTTCGCCGTTGCCAAAGATCAGCATATCGGCTTTGGCATCCACCAGAATAGAGCGGCGTACGGTATCGGACCAGTAGTCGTAGTGCGCGGTGCGCCTGAGGCTCGCTTCGATGCCGCCCAGGATCACCGGCACATCACGCCAGGCTTCTTTACAGCGCTGGGTGTAGACCAGCGACGCGCGGTCAGGACGTTTGCCCGCGACGTTACCCGCCGTATAAGCGTCGTCATGACGCAGCTTGCGGTCGGCGGTGTAACGGTTGATCATGGAATCCATGTTGCCTGCGGTCACGCCGAAGAACAGGTTCGGCTTGCCCAGCTGCATAAAGTCTTCTTTGCTGTTCCAGTCCGGCTGGGAGATTATCCCGACGCGGAAGCCCTGCGCCTCCAGCATGCGGCCACAGATCGCCATGCCAAAGCTTGGGTGATCAACGTACGCATCCCCGGTGACCAGAATGATGTCGCAGCTGTCCCAGCCTAAGTCGTCCATCTCCTTGCGCGACATGGGTAAAAACGGTGCCGGGCCGAAACAGGCCGCCCAGTATTGAGGCCACGAAAAGAGTTCGCGATCGGGCTGGATCAGGCTTACAGAGCTCATATAGCTTTCCGAAAAAATGATGTAAAAGTAACCAAAGCCGGCGATTATACGCAGGTTCCAGGTAATAAATGAAGGGTTAATGCAATGTTATATTTGCCCTCACCAAAAGATAAGGGCAGAAGCCGGATCGTTAAGGAGCAGGGTTTACCAGAAGCTGGCCAATCGAGCCCCTGTCCGCCATTTCCAGCGTCTGGCTGGAATAGAGGAACGGGAAGTGCTCCCAGGACGGCTGGCCGAAATAAACCAGCAGCTCAACCTGGCCATCGACCCAGACCGTATCCTTCCAGCCGCGATCTTCGCCAAAAGGCGCTGCGCCATTAACGTTCTTAATCAGGAAGCTCACGCCTTCAATATGGAAGGACTGCGGCATATCCGAACGCAGGATCCAGCGCTCCCAGGTGCCCTGCTGCGTCTGGATATCGATGCGTTTGATATCCCACAGCTGGCCGTTAATACCGGGCTCATCGCCCAGCGTAATATCGCGGCTGCGTGCCGGAGTGCCGTTGATAATTTCATCCGGCAGCAGGCGCATTGGCAGGCTATCCGTTACCAGCGGCAGCAGGCCCGTCGGACGCAGCGTTAATACCAGGGTAGAAATAAGAATGCTCGACGGCTCAAAGAAGCCGCGAATACGATCCATAATCCCCGCGGCCTCACCGCAGGTAATGGAAACTTCTTTCCCTTCGGTCATATCAACCAGGATTTCGCGGCGCTCGCCGGGAGCCAGAGAGAGCTGCTTGACCGGGACAGGCGCAGGTAAGAAGCCCTGATCGCCTGAAATGACATGCATTGGACGGTTATCGCTCATTTGCAGCAAATAGCGGCGCGCGTTGGAGGCGTTGAGCAAGCGCAGGCGCACCCAGCCGCGAGAAACTTCAACATAAGGTCCCTGCACGCCGTTAACCAGCAGCGTATCGCCAACAAAGCCGCCGCTGCCCGGCTCGATATATTCCGGCGTACCGAAGTTGTCCAGCCGCTTATCCTGAATGATGACCGGGAAATCATCCACGCCATAGTGATTAGGAATGGGCAAGGATTTGCTGACTTCATCTTCAATAAGCCACATACCCGCAAGGCCGTTATACACCTGCTGGGCCGAACGGTTTGGCGTATTCGCCCGATACCAAAGCGTGGCGGCCTGCTGGCGAATGGGCAGCACGGGCGACCAGTCAACGTTCGGCGACATCATGCGCGGCGCGCCGCCCATTAAAGGCCCCGGCACCTGAAGGCCGGCAATCGTCATGCCGATATTTTCCTGCAGGCGATTGCTGTAGATCATCTTTACATCGTCGCCGTTCCAGACGCGGATAGTCGGCCCCAGATAGCGGCCGTTTAGCCCCCAGACCTGCGCCTTCGCGCCGCCGGTGAATGACCAGTGCGCCCGCTGCAGCGTCAGAAAAAGAGGCTGACCGCGACGGGATTCAAGCAAAGGGGGAACGGGTAAAGGTAGCTGCTGCCCTGCCGCATTTGCCCTCAGTGGCACCGCACCCGCACAAAGTGCAATTCCCGATGCCTGCATAAACTGACGCCGACTGAGTGACATAGTTGCTCCATGTAAAACAAAACGTGGGGGCGGTACAAAGCGTACCGCCAGAAGGGAAAATTCGTTATGAGGCGATCAGTTCGCCTGTTTCTTCTCTACCGTGCCGGCTGCTTCGCGCTCCGCCACTTCTTTATTTAGCTCTTCGATTTTCGCCATCATAATCTCGCGGCAGTGCGTTGCCAGTTTACGCACCTGCTCTTTACCGTACTGGCTGGTGTCGATCGGCGGCAGCATTTCAACAATCACCAGGCCGTTATTCCAGCGGTTTAATTTAATTTTATTACTGGTGTTGGAAACGCACACCGGAATTATCGGAACGCCGGCAGCAATAGCAGCATGGAAGGCGCCGGTTTTAAATGGCAGCAATCCGCGTCCACGGCTGCGGGTGCCCTCCGGGAACATCCATACGGATATGTTACGTTTCTGCATTTGCGTCACAACCTGCGTAATGGTGCTGTGCGCTTTGGCCCGGTTATCCCTATCGATCAACAGGTTGCCGGTTAACCAGTATAGCTGCCCAAAGAAAGGGACCCACAGCAGGCTTTTCTTGCCCACGGTGACCGTCGGCGGCTGCACAATATTTGCGGCGGTAACCATATCGAAATTATTCTGGTGGTTACCGATATAGATTGCGGTTGGGTGGTTTTCAGCGCCTGCGGGTAAACGGGTTTCTACTTTCAGGCCAAACACCGGCGCAAGGCGTCCAAAAAGATGGCCGAAAGTTGCCACGTGGCGCGGGTTACGCGGGCTAAATAAGCAGTAGATGCAGCCTAAAATGCATACCAGAAGGCAATAAATCACAACAATAATAAAACGAACAATGGATAGCATAACGACCTCTGTAACCTGAACCGCTAACAAGTATGACCTGCTTTAGCGCAAAACACACCGTTCGGGCGACAGGACTGCCGCCCGATATCGGTTACTCTTCGCTGTCGCCAACGCCTGCGCGCGCCGGTGAATCAACTTCCACACGATCGATGCGTTGCAGGCCGCGCATCAGCGTACCGCGACGTCCGCGCTCGCCGGTAATTTTCTGAAGTTCTTCCGGACGCAGTTTAATCTTACGTTTGCCCACGTGCAGCGTAACGGTGCTAAGAGGCGGCAGAATAAACAGATGCGCCAGCTTATCTTCGCCTTTCGCCGCCTCTGCGGATGGAATGGAGATAATTTTATTGCCTTTCCCTTTCGATAGCTGCGGCAGATCGCTCACCGGGAACATCAGCATACGCCCGACGGCGGTGATCGCCATCAGCATATCGTCTTCGCTGGTGATTTCCATCGGCGGCAGCACGCGCGCGTTATCCGGCAAGGAAATCAGCGCCTTACCCGCTCGGTTACGCGATATCAGATCGTTGAAAGTACAAACGAAGCCATAGCCCGCGTCGGAAGCCATCAGCAGTTTCTGTTCGTCCGGCGCCATCAACACGTGCTCTACGGTTGCGCCCGGCGGCGGCGTGAGCTTGCCGGTTAACGGTTCGCCCTGCCCGCGCGCCGAAGGCAGCGTGATAGGATCAAGCGCATAGCTTCGTCCTGTAGAGTCGATAAACGCCACCGGCTGGTTGCTCTTGCCCTTCGCAGAAGCCAGGTAGCTGTCGCCCGCCTTGTAGTTAAGGCCCTGCGCGTCGATATCATGCCCTTTGGCGCTGCGCACCCAGCCCATTTGCGATAGCACAATCGTGACCGGCTCGGACGGCGTCATATCGTGCTCGCTCATCGCTTTAGCTTCTGCGCGCTCGTGCAGCGGAGAGCGACGCTCGTCGCCATAGGCGTCGGCATCGGCCTGCAGCTCTTTCTTCAGCAGCGTATTCATTTTGCGCTCGGAGGCCAGAATGCCCTGCAGCCGTTCGCGCTCTTTTTCCAGCTCGCTTTGCTCGCCGCGGATTTTCACCTCTTCGAGTTTGGCGAGGTGGCGTAACTTCAGTTCCAGAATAGATTCAGCCTGGGTTTCGCTCAGGTCAAAACGCGCCATCAGCACCGGCTTCGGTTCGTCCTCGCTACGAATGATATGAATCACTTCATCGATATTGAGGAACGCGACCAGCAAACCTTCAAGAATATGCAGGCGCCTGAGCACTTTTTCGAGACGGTAGTTCAGGCGGCGGCGCACCGTGTCGCGGCGGTAAACCAGCCACTCGCTGAGGATTTCGAGCAGGTTTTTCACCGACGGACGGTTATCCAGGCCGATCATATTGAGGTTAACGCGATAGCTCTTCTCAAGATCGGTGGTGGCAAACAGGTGGTTCATCACCTGATCCATGTCCACGCGGTTTGAACGCGGCACAATCACCAGACGCGTCGGGTTTTCGTGATCGGATTCGTCACGCAGATCTTCCACCATCGGCAGCTTTTTGGCGCGCATCTGGCTGGCGATTTGCTCCAGCACGCGAGCGCCGGAAACCTGGTGCGGCAGCGCGGTGATCACCACGTCGCCGTCTTCTTTTTTCCATACGGCGCGCATGCGCACAGACCCGCGGCCGTTCTGGTAAATTTTACGGATTTCAGCGCGCGGCGTGATGATTTCGGCTTCGGTCGGATAATCCGGGCCATGAACGATATCCAGCAGCTCATCGAGCGTCGTTTTGGGCTGGTCGATAAGCGTAATGGCGGCTTTCGCTACCTCCCGCAGGTTGTGCGGTGGAATATCCGTCGCCATCCCGACTGCGATGCCGGTGGTGCCGTTCAGCAGAATGTTTGGCAGACGCGCAGGCAGCGTTTTCGGCTCCTGAAGCGTGCCGTCAAAGTTCGGAGTGTAATCAACTGTGCCCTGGCCCAGTTCACCCAGCAGCAGCTCTGCGTATTTAGACAGGCGCGATTCGGTATAACGCATCGCCGCGAAGGATTTCGGATCGTCCGGTGCGCCCCAGTTCCCCTGGCCGTCTACCAGCGGGTAGCGGTAAGAGAACGGCTGCGCCATCAGCACCATCGCTTCGTAGCAGGCGCTGTCGCCGTGCGGATGGTACTTACCCAGCACGTCGCCTACGGTGCGGGCAGATTTTTTGAATTTAGCGCTGGCGCTGAGTCCCAGCTCCGACATGGCATAGACGATACGGCGCTGCACGGGCTTAAGCCCGTCGCCAATAAAGGGCAGCGCGCGGTCCATGATGACGTACATGGAATAGTTGAGATAGGCATTTTCCGTGAACTCGTGCAGCGCAAGGCGCTCTGCACCATCATGAGTTAAATCACTCATTAATTATTCATCCTCAAACTGACGAGCCGAGTGTGGCCACAAACGGCGTAATTGCCGCCGATAGTACCTTATCTGGCCTGCCGAGTCACAGGGAGGAATAGCTTTGCACAGAGGTTTAACGCCGGTGAATGCCGGAAAGCGAGCCGCAGCAGGCGGCTCGTTGCAGCCTTACTTCATTTTGTTGATTTGCTTGACGTCTATTTCAACGGAATTCCAGTCTTTGTCCACTTCGCCCTGGATCTCCACGGTATCCTTCGGCGTGATGGTCTGCCCGTTCCAGCGCTTGTTATCGATGTCCACATTTACCGTGCCGGAAGCGTCGCGAAAGATGTAGTGATCCCCGCCGATACGCTGTTCAATGTTGCCCCGCAGCGTAACCCAGGTGTCGTCAGAGAATGTTTTGGCTTTTTCTGCCGTGGTTACCGTGCCCGTTGGGCCGACAAACCCGCCAGACGCAGGAGCCTGCTGCGCGTTAGCTGGCGCATTCGGATCCACAAAACCACCCTGTTTCGCAGCTATTGCAGGTGCGGAGGAAATAGCGAGTACGGTCAGAATAGCTGCTACTTTTTTCATTATTTATTCTCCTAATCGGTATGTCGTTTCTGATACCTATTAAAGCGCATAGATCTTAACGCGATCTTAATTTCGCTGCGCAAAAATGCATTTTTTACTGAATTGCGGCCATTGCCGAAGCATCGTGCTTTTCCTCTGTACACGCCGAATCAAACGTTATTAACTTCACGTGGTTGAGCGATAAGGACAGCGTCATGCGCGTATTATTAATTGAAGATGACAAACTGATCGGCGATGGACTAAAAGCCGGACTGACCAAAATGGGGTTTACTATCGACTGGTTTACCGATGGCAAACCTGGTCAATCAGCATTAAGCCGGGCCCCCTACGATGCGGTCGTACTTGATTTGAGCCTGCCTGGCATAGACGGTCTGGAAATATTAAAAAGCTGGCGGCGTAACGGCCAAAATGAACCGGTATTAATCCTCACCGCGCGCGATGCGCTGGAACAGCGCATCGAAGGGTTACAGCTCGGCGCCGATGACTATTTATGCAAACCTTTCGCGCTAATTGAAGTAGCCGCACGCCTGCAGGTTTTAATCCGCCGCACCCACGGCCAGCCGCAGCCGGCGCTTTCACACGCAGGGGTTGAGCTCGACCCAATCAAATTAACCGTCGCCAAAAACGGAGAATCCCTGCAGCTAAAGCCGAAAGAGTTCGCGCTGCTCGAATTGCTGATGCGCAACGCCGGTCGCGTACTTCCCCGCTCGCTTATTGAAGAGAAAATTTATAGCTGGGACGATGAGGTTTCCAGAAACGCGCTGGAAGTTCATATTCATCATCTTCGCCGTAAGCTGGGCAGCGGCTTTATTCGCACCGTTCACGGGGTTGGCTACACGTTGGGTGAAGAATGATTACAAAGCTGACGCAAAGCCTGCGGGCAAGGCTGATTGCCAGTTTTATTTTGCTGACGCTTATCGCCTGGGCTGGCGCAAGCGTCGCCGCCTGGCATCAGACATCCAACACGCTCGACAAGCTGTTCGATACCCAGCAAATGCTGTTTGCCAAAAGACTAAGCGCGCTGGATTTACGTGTTCTCCGGGCCGATCCACAATTGCCACATACAAAAAAAATGGTGCCGCGCCATCGCGGAAAGCAGGATGACGATACCCTCGCCTTCGCTATTTTTTCCGTGGACGGGCAGATGCGCCTGAACGACGGCGATAACGGTAAAGATTTGCGCTTTGACTATCGCCGCGATGGTTTTACGGATGGATATCTGAACGGCGACGACGATCCCTGGCGGCTGGTGTGGCTCACTACGCCTGACGGACGCTACCGTATCGTCGTCGGCCAGGAAAAAGAGTATCGCGAAGATATGGCGCTGGATATCGTTGCGTCTCAGCTGGCGCCGTGGCTGATTGCCCTGCCATTGATGTTATTGCTGCTGGTCTGGCTGGTTAGCCGTGCGCTTGCGCCTTTACATAAGCTGGCGGCACAGCTACGCCAGCGCGCGCCGGACGACGCCAACAGGCTGGAAACACGGCGGCTCCCGCTGGAAATAAAACCGTTGGTCGATGCGCTCAATACGCTTTTTATCCGCATCGGCGAGTTTATGCTGCGCGAACGCCGTTTTACCTCGGATGCGGCTCATGAACTTCGCAGCCCGCTGGCGGCGCTGACAGTACAGGCGGAAGTAGCGCAACTGGCGGGTAACGATCCCCAGGTGCGCGAGCATGCTTTGAATAATCTTATAGCTGGCGCCGGGCGGGCCGCTCGCCTGGTGGATCAGCTGCTCACTCTGTCTCGTCTGGATTCTCTGGCCGACCTGGACGATATTGAGGAGGTATCGCTTCCTGCACTGCTGCAAAGCGCCGTGGTGGATGTCTGGCATCAGGCTCAGCGCGAGGGCGTGGATATCCGTCTTGAATTAAAAGAAGAGCAGGTTTCTTTGCATGGGCAGACTTTACTGCTGAGTTTAATGGTGCGGAACGTGCTGGATAATGCCGTGCGCTACAGCCCAGGCGGCTGCGTGGTGAACGTTGTTTTACATAAGCGAGAAATTTGCATTACCGATAACGGCCCGGGTATCAGCCCGGAGTTTTTACCGAAGTTAGGCGAGAGATTCTTCCGTCCACCGGGCCTGGAAAAAACGGGCAGCGGTCTGGGCCTGTCGATCGTCCGGCGTATCGCTTCCTTACACGGTATGAAAGCGCAGTTTTCTAACGTTAAAAGCGGGGGATTTGAGGTACGGATAAGCTGGTAACCAGCGGATTATTGCTCAAATGGCAAAAGTCTTTGCACATTCTGGCCGTTTTAACGTGATGAAGATCACGTTAGACTGCGAGCCAAATGCATAATTCGAGAACTAACGATGAGCAACATTCTGATTATCAACGGCGCGAAAAAATTCGCCCACTCTAACGGCCAGCTAAACGATACCCTGACCGAAGTCGCGGAAAGCTATTTGCGCGACCTCGGACACGATGTGCAGGTTACCCGCACGGACGGCGAGTACGACGTAAAAGCCGAGGTGGAAAAATATCTCTGGGCCGACACCGTGATTTACCAGATGCCCGGCTGGTGGATGGGCGCTCCCTGGACCATGAAGAAATACATTGATGATGTCTTCACCGAAGGCCACGGCTCGCTGTACGCCAGCGACGGCCGCACCCGCTCCGATGCCGAAAAGAAATATGGTTCCGGCGGCCTGATTCAGGGCAAAACCTATATGCTCTCCCTGACCTGGAACGCGCCGCTGCAAGCCTTTGAAGATAAAGAGCAGTTCTTCCATGGCGTCGGCGTTGACGGCGTTTACCTGCCGTTTCATAAAGCCAACGAATTCCTCGGCATGCAGGGCCTGCCGACCTTTATCGCTAACGACGTAATGAAGGTGCCGGACCTTCCACGCTTTGTTGCAGAATATCGCAAGCATCTCGGCGAAATTTTTGCTTAACTGTTGGCCTGCTTACAAAAAGGAGTTAGCCATGCTGACAGTGATAGCTGAAATTCGTACCCGCCCGGGCCAGCATCATCGCAAGAACGTGCTGGATGCGTTTGCGAAAATTATTCCGACCGTGCTCGAAGAAGAAGGTTGCTATGGCTATGCGCCATTAGTCGATCACAATGCGCAGGTCGCGTTCCAGACTACCGCCCCGGATTCCATCTTTATGGTGGAGAAATGGGAAAGCGTTGCACACCTGGAAGCTCATCTCGCCACGCCGCACATGAAAAACCACAGCGCCGCGGTGAAAGATGACGTGCTGGATATTCACATCCGCATTCTGGAAGACGCGATAAAGTAATATCGCTCTTCGCAAACAAAAAGGGAGCCGGTTTTTATACCGGCTCCCTTTTGCTGTCCCGCGTATCGCTACACGTCCAGATCGGCCATATCGCCCTTTTCCTGTAACCAGTTACGGCGGTCTTCGGAACGTTTTTTGGCGAGCAGCATATCCATTATTGCCAGCGTCTTATCGCTGTCTTCGTCGTTGATGGTGAGCTGCACCAGACGACGCGTATTCGGATCGAGCGTGGTTTCGCGCAGCTGCAGCGGGTTCATCTCCCCCAGTCCTTTAAAGCGCTGTACGTTCGGCTTGCCCTTCTTACGCTTAAGCTGCTCCAGCACGCCGGCTTTCTCTTCTTCATCAAGCGCATAGTACACTTCTTTGCCCAGATCGATACGGTACAGCGGCGGCATCGCCACGTAAACGTGACCGTCTCTGACCAGCGAGCGGAAGTGGCGCACGAACAGCGCGCACAGCAGCGTTGCGATGTGCAGGCCATCGGAGTCCGCATCGGCAAGGATACAGATCTTACCGTAGCGTAGCTGGCTTAAATCTTCGCTGTCAGGATCGATGCCGATCGCCACAGAAATATCGTGCACTTCCTGCGAGGCCAGCACTTCATCAGAAGAGACTTCCCACGTGTTCAGGATCTTACCCTTCAGCGGCATGATCGCCTGATATTCACGATCGCGCGCCTGTTTTGCCGAGCCGCCTGCGGAGTCCCCTTCGACGAGGAACAGTTCGGTACGGCTGAGATCCTGCGCGGTGCAGTCGGCCAGTTTACCGGGCAATGCCGGACCGCTGGTTAACTTTTTGCGCACCACTTTTTTGGCCGCGCGCATACGCCGTTGGGCGCTGGAAATTGCCAGCTCCGCCAGCTGTTCCGCAGCCTGAACGTTCTGATTCAGCCACAGGCTGAACGCATCTTTTACCACGCCTGAAACAAAAGCGGCGCACTGGCGGGACGAGAGACGCTCTTTGGTCTGGCCGGCAAACTGCGGATCCTGCATTTTCACAGAGAGCACGTAGGCGCAGCGTTCCCAGATATCGTCCGCCGAAAGTTTCACCCCACGCGGCAGAATGTTGCGGTATTCGCAAAACTCACGCATCGCGTCAAGCAGGCCCTGACGCAGGCCGTTGACGTGCGTACCGCCCTGCATGGTCGGGATCAGGTTGACGTAGCTTTCGGTCAGCAGTTCGCCGCCTTCCGGCAGCCAGAGCAGCGCCCAGTCAACCTCTTCGGTATCGCCTGCAAAGTTGCCGATAAACGGCGCTTCCGGCAGCGTGATAAGCCCGTTTACCGCTTCGCTCAGGTAATCCTTCAGTCCGGCCTCGTAGCACCAGCGCTGTTCGGTATTGTTAACTTTATCGGTAAAGGTAATTTCAACGCCCGGACAGAGCACCGCTTTGGCTTTCAGCAAATGGCTTAAGCGTGAAACGGAGAAGCGCGGGCTGTCGAAGAATTTTTCATCCGGCCAGAAGTGAACGCTGGTGCCGGTATTGCGCTTGCCGCAGGTGCCGACAACCTTCAAATCCTGCACTTTGTCGCCGTTTTCAAAGGCGATGCTGTAGACCTGGGCATCGCGGCGCACGGTGACTTCCACACGTCTGGACAGGGCGTTGACCACGGAAATCCCTACCCCGTGCAGGCCGCCGGAGAACTGATAGTTTTTGTTGGAGAATTTCCCCCCGGCGTGCAGACGGCAGAGGATAAGTTCAACCGCGGGCACGCCTTCTTCGGGGTGAATATCCACCGGCATACCGCGTCCGTCATCGATAACCTCTAATGACTGATCGGCATGGAGAATAACATCAACACGCTTAGCATGGCCTGCCAGCGCTTCATCCACGCTGTTATCAATGACTTCCTGGCCCAGATGGTTTGGACGGGAGGTGTCGGTGTACATCCCCGGACGGCGGCGAACCGGCTCAAGTCCGGTGAGAACCTCAATGGCATCGGCGTTATAACTGGATTGCGTCATGGTTTATTCGTTCAGATAGCGAAACAGGGAATCGGCCGACCCGGCCTCAATGCAGACCGAGGAAGTCGACAAGCTGTGTGAAATAATCTTCGAAGCCCACAAAGGCGTGATTGCCGCCGGCTTCAACCGTCTGGCGACAGGAGGCGTAGTAAGCCACCGCCTGGCGGTAATCGAGCACTTCGTCACCCGTCTGTTGCAGCAGCCAGATGAGATCCGGCGCTTCAAGCGGGTCAACCTGCATGACTTTAAGATCGTAAATATGGCGAGACTCTAGCACATATTGCTGGCCGGTGTAGGGGTTCTCGTTGGCGCCGAGATAATCCGCCAGCAGTTCAAAGGGCCGTACGGCCGGGTTTATCACCACGGCGGGCAGCATAAAGCATTGCGAAAGCCAGGTGGCGTAGTATCCGCCTAAGGAAGAGCCCACCACGCCAAGCGGCTCGCCGCCGTGTTCAAGCACCAGCGACTCCAGCAGCTCCGCCGCATCGGCAGGGTATGGCGGTAGCTGAGGCACTATCATCTCTGTGTGCGGATAATGTTCTGCAAGCCACGCCTGCAGGCTTGTCGCCTTAGCTGAACGCGGAGAGCTGTTAAAGCCGTGCAGATAGAGTAACGCTGACATCAGTACCCTTCTGAAGCGGTATCAGGATTAAATACTGCGCCTCTCAGACGGCATACCTCGGTGGTGACCAGGCCGTCCGGATGCAGCTCCAGCCAGCGCCAGCCTGGTTCGATGGTGTCCAGCGTAAAGTTGGCGCAGTGGGGCTTAAACTGCACGCAGGTAGAAGGCGTTGCCAGCATACGGCGACCGTTCCAGTCGAGATCTAATTCCTGATGAATGTGCCCGCACAGCAAGGTCTTAACCTGAGGAAAATTGACCAGCACGTTATCGAGCTCCTGCGCGTTACGCAGGCTGTGCTGATCGAGCCAGCTGCATCCAGCCGGCACCGGATGATGATGAAGCAGCAAGAGAGTGTGGCGTTCAGGAGCGGCGGCTAGCTTACGTTCCAGCCATTCGAGCTGATAATCGCTCAGTTCGCCATGGGGTACGCCGAAGACCTGGCTGTCCAGCAGGACGACCTGCCAGCTATCGCCGATATAGACAAGCTTGGAGGCAGAGATCCCCGCATCCTGCAATGCGCCGTACATCGCTGGCTGAAAGTCATGATTGCCCGGCAGCCAGACGCAGGGCGCAGCAATCCGTGCAACTCCCTCAGCAAAGTGCTGATAGGCCTGCGCGCTATGATCCTGGGCCAGGTCCCCGGTGGCGACAATCAGATCGCACTGACGCGCCTGCTCGAGGATAGCGGCAAGCACCGCCTGGTAGCTTTCCCAGGTGTTGATGCCAAGCAGCGTTTCATTCTTTCCAGAGAATAGGTGGGTATCGGTAATTTGCAGTATCCTGATACGGCCCCCACCGGCCACAGGAAGGTTTAACAGGCTTTCCAAATGGTGTCCTTAGGTTTCACTCTCTCTAACAAACCGGAACCGCCATCGCTCCATGCGCTAAACAGTAGCGCAGCCAATCAGCAAGAAACTGGTTAATTTGATGCTTTTCGTCGCGTTGATGCAACTTTTTATTGGGATAATCATAACGTGCTTTAAAACGGAAGATCTGCTGGCTTGAACACACTTCCGCCACCATCGCGTCATGGTAAAGCCTGACGGACATCGATGGCAGGCTCCAGTAGCTCACGCTGGGCGCGGTCTGCTCTATTTCAACAAGCGTCGTGTAGCGGGTGGACTCAAGGATGGTCAGCCGGTATTGGGCGCTATTAACCTGCCAGGTTACAGCTTCGCCTGGCGCATCGTTATGCGGCAGCAGGCGGCGCAGCTGGGCGAAATTGGTTTCGCACAGGCGCATCATTTC
The DNA here is from genome assembly GCF_051307055.1 of Dryocola sharpae. Lineage (GTDB taxonomy): Bacteria > Pseudomonadota > Gammaproteobacteria > Enterobacterales > Enterobacteriaceae > Dryocola. Next base: position 3,653,024 of record NZ_CP149994.1, read on the forward strand.
AGGAAAGTCAGGCGTATAGCGCTTCATAGTTAATCGTTCCACTCAATTCGCAGTTTCTCATAATGCAGTTGCAGCCATTGCAAAGCGATGACTGAGGCAGCATTGTCGATGTCCCCCTCTTCTACTAGCTGATAAGCCTTTTCCCGGCTCACCACATGAACACGAATATCTTCGTTTTCATCCACCAGACCGTGAATACCTTCAGCGGTGGTGGCATCCACTTCGCCCACGAGGATAGAGGAGCGCTCGCTGGTTCCTCCCGGGCTTGCCAGGTAGCTGAGCACGGCTTTTGTGCGCCCAACCAATAATCCCGCTTCTTCTACGGCTTCCCTGCGCGCCACATCCTCGACGCTTTCGCCTTCTTCAATCATTCCGGCAATCAGTTCAAGCAGCCATGGCGTGTCGCTTGTGTCGTAGGCGGCGATGCGAATCTGCTCGATCAGCACCACTTCATCACGCACAGGGTCATAGGGTAGCAGCACCGCGGCATGCCCGCGTTCAAAAATTTCACGCCGAACTTCGCCGCTCATTTCACCGTTAAACAAACGATGCCGAAAACGATAAAGATCGAGCGAAAAAAAGCCGCGGTAAAGCGTTTCCCGTGCAATAATTTCAACATCGTTTTTGGCTAACGTGACCAGCTTATTCTTAGGCTTACTCATAATGATGTCCTGATGGCTTATGGTAACGAAATGAGCAATTTCAACCCCGTTTGACTACCGTTTCCTCATCTATGTGATAGATTGTTGGAAATTCCGGACGGATGGCACTTTACGCCAACCAGCCCCGCTGGCGGACTCTGCTAGAATCGGCAAATATTTCGCCTCAAACAGCGTTAACAAAAACAATTTTGCTTCACAACAAGGAATGCAAATGAAGAAACTGCTCCCAATCCTTATCGGTCTGAGCCTAACGGGTTTCAGCGCCATGAGCCAGGCGGAAAACCTGATGCAGGTTTATCAGCAGGCGCGTCTTAGCAACCCGGACTTACGTAAATCCGCCGCAGACCGTGACGCCGCATTCGAAAAAATTAACGAAGCACGCAGCCCGTTATTACCCCAACTCGGCCTCGGCGCAGATTACACCTACAGCAACGGCTATCGCGATGTGAATGGCGTTAACTCCAATGCAACCAGCGCCTCTTTGTCTTTGACGCAAACCATTTTTGATATGTCGAAATGGCGCGCCCTGACCCTGCAGGAAAAATCAGCTGGTATCCAGGATGTCACCTACCAGACCGACCAGCAAACGCTGATCCTGAACACCGCGACGGCCTATTTTAACGTGCTGAGCGCCATTGATGCACTCTCCTATACCGAAGCGCAGAAACAGGCGATTTACCGTCAGTTAGATCAGACGACCCAGCGCTTTAACGTAGGCCTTGTAGCTATTACCGACGTGCAGAACGCCCGCTCGCAGTACGATAACGTACTGGCAAACGAAGTGACCGCGCGTAACAACCTGGATAACGCGGTAGAAAATCTGCGTCAGGTTACCGGCAACTACTATCCTTCCCTGGCTTCCCTGAACGTTGATGGATTTAAAACCAACAAGCCGGAAGCGGTAAACAGCCTGCTGCAGGAAGCTGAAAAACGTAACCTGTCGCTGCTGCAGGCCCGCCTTTCTCAGGATCTGGCTCGCGAACAAATTCGCTATGCGGAAACAGGCCATATGCCAACCATCGGTTTGACCGCGTCCACCAGTGTTGCTGACACCAGCTACAGCGGTTCAAGAACCAACAGCGCGCAATACGACGACAGCAATACGGGCCAGAACAAAATCGGCCTGAACTTCTCGCTGCCGCTCTACAGCGGTGGCTCGGTGACATCGCAGGTTAAACAAGCGCAGTACAGCTTTGTCGGCGCCAGCGAGCAGCTTGAAAGCGCGCACCGTAGCGTTGTGCAAACCGTTCGTTCTTCCTTTAACAACGTCAACGCCTCCATCAGCACCATCAATGCTTACAAACAGGCCGTGGTGTCCGCGCAAAGCTCTTTCGACGCGATGGAAGCAGGTTACTCCGTGGGCACGCGCACCATTGTTGATGTGCTGGACGCCACCACGACGCTGTATAATGCGAAGCAGCAGCTTTCCAGCGCCCGCTATAATTACCTGATTAACCAGCTTAATATTAAGCAGGCTTTGGGTACGCTTAACGAGCAGGACCTGGTTGCGCTTAACGCTACGCTGGGTCAGCCTGTGCCAACCACGCCGGAAAGCGTGGCGCCAGAAACGCCGGAACAGAATGCCCGCGTTGATAGTTTTACAGCGGATAGCGCTGCAACCGGTACCGAAGCAGCCGCGCAGACCGCTCCTGCTGCGCAACCTGTAAAGGCAAGCAGCCGCAATTCCCGTAATCCATTCGGGAACTAGCCGCTTTAACAGGGGTATGCCAGCATACCCCTGTCACAACTTGCGCGCCTGAACGTAAGGCAAAGTAAAGATCCCCCCGCAATCGCCCGCCATCGCTTTAATTTCAACCATTCATCCCCTATCCTAAGCACAACATTAGCTATTCCTTTGGGCTCAGGACTGATAAATGAAACGGACAAAAACTATAAACCACGCGTCGTTCCGTAAAAGCTGGAACGCCAGGCATTTAACCCCGGTTGCGCTGGCCGTTACCGCCGTGTTTATGCTTGCGGGCTGCGAACAGAATGATGAAACCGTCTCCATGTACCAGAACGCGGATGATTGCGCCCAGGCAAACCCTGGCAAGAGCGCGGAATGCACCACATCCTACAATAACGCCTTAAAAGAAGCAGAGCGCACCGCGCCAAAATACGCTTCCCGTGAAGAATGTATCGCTGAGTTTGGTGAGGGGCAGTGCCAGCCAGCGCCTGCTCAGGCCAGTATGGCCGGTGAAAATCAGGCGCAGGCCCAACAGAGCGGGAGCTTCTGGATGCCGCTGATGGCGGGTTACATGATGGGCCGTCTGATGGGCGGCGGCGCGGGCTTTGCCCAGCAGCCTCTGTTCTCGTCCAAAAACCCGGCCAGCCCGGCTTACGGTAAATACGCCGATGCCAGCGGTAAGAGCTACGGCGCGGCAACGCCTGGCCGTACCGCTACCGTTCCGAAAACCGCTCTGGCGCCGAAGCCTGCCACTACCAGCACGGTCACGCGCGGCGGCTTTGGCGAATCTGTGGCGAAGCAGACTTCGATGCAGCGCAGCAGCGCTACCGGCTCCTCCCGTTCAATGGGCGGCTAAGGATTATGGAAAGAATCGCCATTAGCGAGCGCCCGGACTGGCGCGAGAAAGCCGCAGAATACGGTTTTAACTTTCATACCATGTATGGCGAACCGTACTGGTGTGAAGACGCTTATTACAAGCTAACGCTCCCGCAGGTCGAACGCCTGGAAGATGTCACGGCAGAACTGCATCAGCTGTGCCTGAAGGTTGTCGAAAAAGTGGTGGACAGCGACGAGCTGTTGGCTAAATTCCGCATCCCGAAACACACCTGGGAATTTGTGCGCCAGTCCTGGCGTACCCGGCAACCGTCGCTTTATTCCCGCCTTGACCTGGCGTGGGATGGCGTGGGTGAGCCCAAGCTGCTGGAAAACAACGCCGATACGCCGACTTCCCTTTATGAAGCCGCCTTCTTCCAGTGGATCTGGCTCGAAGATCAAATTCAGTCGGGGAACCTGCCGCCGGGCAGCGATCAGTTCAATAGCCTGCAAGAGAAGATCATCGAACGTTTTGCCGAACTGAAACAGCAGCACGGTTTTAACCTGGTGCATTTCGCCTGCTGCCAGGACACGGTGGAAGATCGCGGCACGGTTCAGTACCTGCAGGATTGCGCCGCCGAAGCTGAAGTGGCCAGCGAGTTTGTCTACATGGAAGAGATCGGCCTGGGTGAAAAAGGCCAGTTTACCGATTTGCAGGATCAGGTCATCAGCAACCTTTTCAAGCTCTATCCGTGGGAATACATGCTGCGCGAGATGTTCTCCACCAAGCTTGAAGATGCCGGCGTACGCTGGCTGGAACCGGCCTGGAAAAGCATTATCTCCAATAAGGCGTTGCTGCCGATGCTGTGGGAAATGTTCCCGGATCACCCTAACCTGCTGCCAGCTTACTTTGCAGAAGATGACTATCCGGCAATGGATAAATACGTCGTTAAACCTATCTTCTCCCGCGAAGGGGCAAACGTGAAGATCATCGAGAACGGCCAGGAAGTTGCCCGCGTCGATGGCCCTTACGGCGAAGAAGGTATGATCGTGCAGGCGTTTTACCCGCTGCCAAAGTTTGGCGATAGCTACACGCTTATCGGCAGCTGGCTTATCAACGATCGGCCGGCCGGGATAGGCATTCGTGAAGACCGCGAGCTTATTACGCAGGACCTTTCACGCTTTTACCCGCACGTGTTTATCGAGTAAGAAAAAGGCGCGTTTATCGCGCCTTTTTTATCAACCGATCTGCACCGAAAGCATACTCAACGATCCCATCTCAATGCCGTCAACCGGGATCGTAACAGGCTCCTTACCGTCCCATGCACCAAGCACGTAAAGCAAAGGCAGGTAATGTTCTGGCGTCGGATTCGACAGCGATCCGCCCTCGTGCTGCAGATAATTCACCAGCGGATGCTCTGCTACAGGCCCCTGCCAGGTAAGATTGTCTTTCACATACTGGTTAAAAGAGCTGGCCCATGGATAAGGCGTGTTTTCACCATGCCAGCGAGCGGTACGCAGGTTATGCACCACGTTGCCGCTGGCGACCAGCATCACGCCCTGCTCACGCAGCGCAGCCAGTTTTCGCCCTGCCTCATAATGCCAGGCAACCGGCTTCGTACTGTCGATACTTAACTGCACCATCGGGATATCCGCCTGCGGGTACATTTTTATCAGCACGCCCCATGAGCCGTGGTCGAATCCCCAGGCTGCTTTATCCAGCGTGACAGGATCCGGCGCCAGCAGATCGACAAGCTGCTGCGCCAGTTCCGGAGAGCCCGGCGCCGGATAATGCGTGTCGAACAACGCCTGCGGAAAACCGCCAAAATCATGGATAGTTTTCGGCGCTTCCATCGCGGTTACGCCGGTGCCGCGCGTGAACCAGTGCGCAGACACCACCACAATCGCTTTCGGACGCGGCAGAGTTTCTCCCAAATGGCGCCAGGTCTGGGTATAGTGATTCTCTTCCAGCGCGTTCATCGGGCTTCCGTGACCAAGGAATAGCGCGGGCATACGTTGGGCAGTCATAGTCGTTTCCTTAAAACGGATAAAATCTGATGGCATAACGTTACGCCCAATCGCCACGGGAAGAACTCAGATAAGCATGATGAAGATCGTCAGAAAATTTGAATGTTGCGATGAGGAGCTGTAGATGTCCGTACCCTTGATCCTGACCCTGTTGGCTGGAGGGGCTACTTTTATCGGCGCCGTTTTGGGCGTCATCGGCCAGAAGCCGTCGAATCGGGTGCTCGCATTTTCCCTCGGTTTTGCCGCCGGCATTATGCTGCTTATTTCACTGATGGAAATGCTGCCGGCGGCGTTGCATACCGCAGGTATGTCGCCCGTGCTGGGTTACGGTATGTTTGTGCTCGGGCTAATAGGTTACTTTGCGCTTGACCGCAGCCTGCCCCACGCACATCCGCAGGATCTAACGGACGGTACGTTAAAAGCAGGTAATCTGCGCCGCACCGCGCTTCTGCTGACGCTCGGCATTAGCCTGCACAACTTCCCGGAAGGTATTGCGACCTTTGTAACAGCCAGCGCCAACCTTGAACTCGGAATGGGGATTGCGCTCGCCGTCGCATTGCACAACATTCCTGAAGGCCTGGCGGTCGCAGGTCCGGTTTATGCCGCCACCGGGTCAAAGCGTAAAGCGATTATCTGGGCGGGCGTTTCAGGGCTTGCGGAAATTTTTGGCGGCGTGCTGGCCTGGCTGGTGCTCGGCACCATGATCTCGCCGGTGGTGATGGCCTCCATCATGGCGGCCGTCGCGGGGATTATGGTGGCGCTGTCGGTGGACGAGCTGATGCCGCTGGCGAAAGAGATCGATCCGCATAATAACCCAAGCTACGGTGTGCTTTGCGGTATGGCGGTGATGGGGCTGAGCCTGACGTTACTGCAAACGAGTGGGATAGGTTAATAAAAAACCCGGTATTTAACCGGGTTCTTTTAGATGGCTTAGCTGGCTTTACGCTCGTGCGTCTGGCGGTATGCCACCAGATCCTCGATGGTCACAACGGCCATATTGTGCTGACGGGCAAAGGCGATGCATTCTGGCGCGCGCGCCATGGTGCCATCGTCGTTGGTCAGCTCACACAGCACGCCGGCTGGTTTGAAACCTGCAAGCGTAACCAAATCGATGGTCGCTTCTGTATGGCCGCCGCGGGTTAACACGCCGCCAGGCTGAGCGCGCAGCGGGAATACATGTCCCGGACGGTTCAAATCGCCTGGTTTAGCGTTATCGGCGATAGCGGCACGTATGGTCGTCAAACGGTCAGCCGCAGAAACGCCGGTCGTTACGCCGTGCGCCGCTTCAATAGTGACGGTAAAACCGGTGCCGTAGGCGCTGGTGTTATTATCCACCATCATCGGCAGATCGAGCTGTTGGCGACGTTCATCGGTCAGGCACAGGCAGACAATGCCGCTGCCGTGGCGAATGGTCAGCGCCATTTGCTCAACGGTCATGGTTTCGGCAGGGAAAATCATGTCGCCTTCGTTCTCGCGATCTTCATCGTCGAGCACCATCACGCCGCGGCCTTCGCGCAATGCGGCAAGTGCATGCTCTACGCGCTGAGACGGGGTGCCAAATGCAGAAAGTAGCGTCTGATTCATGGTAAAAAAACCTCATTAAAATTATGGTTACCAGAATCAGGGCAGTCTTAGGAGCTATGAAAAATAACGTGGGCAGGCCGGGGCCTGTCTTTGTCGTTACTCTCTCCCATCCGGACTTTAACCGTCGGCCCCGGAATTACACCGGATCTGCTGACCTCCGAAACAATCCGGAGCGCTCGCGGGCTTTCAGCGTACGCTGATTTACCGCCGGTGGGGAGTTTCACCCCGCCCTGAGAATAAGCAGGCTTACTATAACGCCGATGATTTTCGCTGGCAACGCCATTTGAGGTTTATCACCCGGCAATCAGGTATTACAATTAAGCTATTCACGCAGGTTAAATGGAAACCATTATGATTGACCCGAAAAAAATTGAGCAGATCGCCCGTCAGGTCCATGAGTCGATGCCGAAAGGGATTCGTGAGTTCGGGGACGATGTCGAAAAGAAAATTCGTCAGGTTTTGCAGGCGCAGCTGACGCGTCTGGATCTGGTGAGCCGTGAAGAGTTTGACGTGCAGACGCAGGTTCTGCTGCGCACCCGGGAAAAAATGGCGTTGCTGGAACAGCGTTTAAACGAGCTGGAAAATCGCCCGGCAGCCGCACCGGTGCCGGCGGTGGTGCCACCAACAGAACCACAGATGTAAAAATCGCCCCTGACGGGGCGATTTTTTATGCTTCGTGGCTTTGGATCTTTTTAATGATATTGGTGGTTGAGCACCCGTCTTCAAAATTAAGAACCATTACTTCGCCGCCGTTCGCCCACACTTCTTTACTGCCGGCGATATCGTCAGGCTTGTAGTCGCCGCCTTTCACCAGCAGATCCGGCAGGATCTCACCGATCAGACGCTGCGGCGTATCTTCTTCAAACGCCACGACCCAGTCCACGGCTTCCAGCGCGGAAAGCACGATCATACGCTGATCCTGCGGATTCACCGGCCGGGTTTCCCCTTTCAGACGTTTGGTTGACGCATCGCTGTTTACGGCCACAATCAGACGATCGCCAAGTTTGCGCGCGTTCGCCAGATAAGAAACATGGCCCGCGTGCAGAATGTCGAACACGCCATTGGTCATCACGACTTTTTCTCCGCGCTTGCGAGCCGCGGCAACCGCAACTTTAAGCTCTGCTTCGGTCATTACGCCAAAACCGGTATCAGCCCGGCCGCGTACCGCGTTTTCCAGCTCAATCGGGGAAACGGTCGATGTACCGAGTTTGCCGACGACCACGCCCGCCGCCGCGTTAGCAAAGTAGCAGGCTTCTTCCAGAGTGTTGCCCGCCGCAAGCGTTGCCGCCAGCACGCCAATTACCGTATCGCCTGCGCCGGTCACGTCGTACACTTCCTGCGCCTGCGTCGGCAGATGAACCGGCGCAAGGCCTGGCTGCAGCAGCGTCATGCCCTGCTCGGAACGCGTTACCAGCAGCGCGGACAGATCGTAATCCGTAATAAGCTGCATGCCGCGCTCCACCAGCTCAGCTTCGTTTTTGCATTTACCCACCACCGCTTCAAACTCCGAAAGATTAGGTGTCAAAAGCGTGGCGCCGCGATAGCGCTCGAAATCGGTTCCTTTGGGATCGATAAGCACCGGTACTTTGGCCGCGCGAGCAAGGCCAATCATCTGGCGAATGCTTGCCAGCGCCCCTTTCGCATAATCAGACAGCACCAGCGCGCCGATGTGCGGCAGCGCCTGATTAATGCGTTCGTGCAGCGGCTCAGGATCGACGCCTTCAAAGCCTTCTTCAAAGTCCAGACGGATCAGTTGCTGATTGCGGGAGAGCACACGCAGCTTGGTAATCGTTGGATGAGTCGGAACGGAAACAAAGTCGCATTTGACGTTCACACCCGCAAGCGTCTGGCTTAACGCGCGCGCAGCGTCATCAATTCCCGTCAGCCCAACCAGGCGGGAATTTGCGCCGAGCGAAGCGATGTTCATCGCCACGTTGGCCGCGCCGCCCGGGCGTTCTTCAATGGTATCGACTTTCACTACCGGCACCGGGGCTTCCGGGGAGATACGGCTGGTTGGGCCATACCAGTAGCGATCCAGCATCACATCACCAACCACCATGACGCCTGCACGGCTGTATTCGGGCAGCGTTACTTTCATTCCTGACTCTCCAGCGTGGGAAAAAATTTTGCGCGAGATAATATCACAATTACTCCTGCTCGCGCGTTTGCGCCTCGCCCAGCCATGTTCGCCAGCTGCGTTCAACCTGTTCGCGCTCGGCGGCAAATGCATCGGGCGCCACATTACCCGGTAGTTCCTGCAACGCCAGATGGTGTAATTCATCGCGCAACGTGACGTAAGCATGGGTCAGCGCCTGCGCTTCGTCATCACTCATAATGTCGTTTTGCGCCATCAATTCCAGAATGCGCACGTTATCGGACCAGCGCGTTAACTTTGGCGCCTGCGCCGCATAACGCAAAACCAGATACTGCGTGATAAATTCAATATCGGTGATCCCGCCGTAATCCGCTTTAATATCAAAGCGCCCACGGTGTTTATCCCCCAGATGGGCGCGCATTTTTTCGCGCATTTCACGCACTTCTGTTTGTAGCTTTTCAGCTTCGCGCGGACGGGACAAAATTTCACGGCGGATGGCGTCAAACTCGCGGTTCAGAAGCGGATCGCCGTAAACGATACGGGCACGAACCAGAGCCTGATGCTCCCATGTCCAGGCCTCATTTTGCTGATAGTCAGCAAAGGCCGCAGCCGTTGTGACGAGCATACCTGCCGCGCCGGATGGACGAAGGCGGGCATCCACTTCATACAGAATACCGGACGAGGTGCGGGTGCTGAATAAGTGGATAATGCGCTGGGCCAGGCGGAGATAAAACTGGCGTCCGTCGATTTCGCGCTCGCCGTCGGTCATGACATCCGCCGGGCAATCGTGCAGGAAAACCAAATCGAGATCGGAACTGTAGCCAAGCTCCCAGCCGCCAAGCTTGCCGTAGCCGATGACCGCAAACCCGCGCCCTTCCCGCTCGCGCAGATGTTTTGGCTGGCCGAAGCGCGCCACCATTTGCGCCCACGCCTGCTGGACTACCGCATCGATAATCGCCTCGGCAAGCCACGTCAGGTGATCGCTGACTTTCATGACCGGCAGCGTTCCGGTGATATCGGCCGCAGCCACGCGCAAAAGCTGAGCCTGTTTAAACTGGCGCAACGCTTCAAGCTGCTGCTCTTCGTCATCATCCGGAACACGCAGAAGATACTGGCGCAGCTCGTCTTTATAAGCATCTGTCGCCGTTGGCTGATAGAGCGTGTTCGGATCAAGCAGCTCGTCGAGCAGCAGCGGATAACGCGCCAGCTGCCCCGCTATCATTGGCGAGGCGGCACACAGCGTGATCAGATGCTTAAGCGCGCCCGAATATTCCGTCAGCAGTTCGAGATAGGTTGTACGGGTCACGATGCCCAGCAGCAGCGAAAGCAGGCGCGATAGCGGCAGCGGAGCATCGCTGCGTGAGCAGGCCTCGCTCAGCAGCCGCGGCATTAGCTGATCCAGCACCTGGCGGCCTCGCGGACCGATGGTGCGTTTATCCGTATCCTGGCGGAACTCGCCGACCAACCTTAGCACCTCGCTCCGCGCTTCCTGTGTTAAATGGCTGAGCACAGCGGTGGCGTCATCGGCGTCCAGCGCGTCCTGCCACAGCTCACGCCAGGCTTCGGCGATTTTATCCTCGCCCGCTTCCGGTTCATCGTCACCGATTAAGTCGTTGAAAACCTGACGCACCTCATCCATATGCGCCTGCAACCTTTGTTGCAGCGCCTCCCAGCTACTTTCCGTCATCGCCCAGGCAAGACGGGCGCGGTTAAGCTCGTCGCCGGGCAGCGTCTGGGTCTGTTCATCGTTGATGCTTTGCAGCAGGTTCTCAAGACGACGCAGATAGATATAGGCTTCGCGCAATCGCGGGGCATTGCCTTCCGGCAGCAGATGTAACTGCTCGATAGCCTCAAGAGTGGGCAGCAGCGAGCGGGACTGGAGCGACGGCTCGCGTCCGCCGCGAATAAGCTGGAAGACCTGCACGATAAACTCGGTTTCGCGAATGCCGCCGGCGCCAAGTTTGATATTGTCCTTCAGACCGCGGCGGCGCACTTCACGGGCGATCATGCCTTTCATGTTGCGCAGCGACTGAATAACGCTGAAATCAATGTAGCGGCGGAAGACGAACGGACGCAGCATATTGCGCAGCTCCTGGCTCCACGCGTCGTCTGTGTCGCCCATAATCCGCGCCTTGACCATCGCGTAGCGTTCCCAGTCGCGCCCCTGCTCCTGATAGTAATCTTCCAGCGCCGCAAAGCTCAGCACCAGCGGGCCGCTGTCGCCAAACGGGCGCAGACGCATATCCACGCGGTAGACAAATCCGTCCTGCGTAGGCTGGTCGAGCACTTTGATAAGTTTCTGTCCCAGACGCGTGAAGAACTGCGCGTTATCTAATTCACGCCGTCCGCCCCGGGTCGAGCCATTTTCAGGCCAGGCGAAAATCAGGTCGATGTCGGAGGAAAAATTCAGCTCGCCGCCGCCGAGTTTCCCCATGCCGAGGATCATCAGCGGCTGCGGAACGCCATCCCGATTACACGGCGTTCCCCATTCGCGGCAACATGCGGCATAAAGCCAGTCGCGGGCGGCGATAATCAACGTTTCCGCCAGCACGCTCAGCTGCCGTAGCGAGGTTTCCGTAGACGCCTGCTGCAGCGTTTGCGCCCAGGCGATACGGACCATGATGCGACGACGAAACAGGCGCAGCGCTTTCATTAACGCCGCCTCATCATGTATCTCCTGCAGCTCACTTTGCAGCCAGGCGGCGTAGCGCTGCCACTCTTCCGCCTCAGGAGGATGCTGCTCCAGCTCCAGCAGCCAGGCGGGGTGCGCCACCATGCTGTCGCAGACAAAATCACTGAATGTCAGTACGGCCTGCGCCCCGGCGCTTAACCCGGAACTATCGATCTCTTGTGGCAGACGCGGTAATACCGCCTGCAGGTGCTGCTGTAAAAGGCGCGAGAGCGGCATCATTTTATCCCGACTATGGTTATTTCCCGCTGTGCAACCAGAATGGCGCCTGCGAGATGGCTTCATTGCGATAGTGTTCGATTTCCACCTGCTGACGCGTGGTAATAGCGTGACGCAGCCCCTGCCAGTTATCGAGCCAGGGCAGGGTTACCGCGTCGTCATAGACGCCGGCTAACAGGCGGACAGAGTCAGTTTCGCGCGCAAGGCGTGGAAGCTGATCGCCATAGGCATCGCCAAGAGGACGCTGGAAAGTATTGCGCAGTTCCGCCGCGTGGCGGGAGAGATGCGTATCAGCGAAACGCTTGAAAGAGCCCGCCAGCCTGACGCGCTCTTTTTCATCGACAAATTTTTGCCACTGGCGGTTTACCAGCCATGCGGTCAGCGCAAGTTTCGCCTGGCTGCTTTCGGGGCTGTAGACCAGCTCTGCCGCAGTCAGATCCTGTGCCAGCAGCGCTTCATACGTCATCAGCAGTTCACGTAAGTGGGCGCTAGCTTTACGCGGTACGATGCCGCCGAATAGCGCCAGCGCATGGCGAACCAGCCCCACGCCGTTCAGCACGGCGTTTTTCGCCGCTTTGCTGCCGCGAACCCAAATTTCTTCATGGTATTGCCAGTGCTCCAGCGCCATTTCCAGCGCGCCTTCCAGGCCCTGCTCAACCGTTGCTTTTGGCGCCACGTGCAGCACGCCCAGCGGCTTGATTTCACGAGGAGCATCGCCCGCCGCCAGGTGATAGCCGCGTGCGGCTTTACTCAGGCTCCCCTGACGCAGCCCCGGCTGCGTCACCAGCTGTTGCGCCAGTTCCAACACCACAGCCGTTTCGCCTGCAAGCAGCTCAAGCTCCAGCTCACACAGCGGCTCGCTGACTTCACCCGCTTTCACTTCACCCAGATCCAGAGCAAGCTCGATCTTGCTGCCACCGTGAGTCACCACCCACTTCTCCCGCGAGAAATCCGTGCTGAACAGCGGCTTCAGCTCGGCCTGCAATGAGGCGGGCGTTACGCCTTCCGGCCACACTTCAGCGGGCAGCAACGCCAGATCGAGCTCCGGCTTGCTGAGATCGACATTATATTCAGGACGCTGGTGAAGCCCGCCCGTTACGCGGCCGGCAACTTTCATCGTCATTTCATAGCGGCCATCCGTGCCGCGAATACGCAACCCCATGTCGTGGCTACGCAGCGTGTTTTCCGCCGTTTCGTAATAAATATTAAGCAGCTGGCGAGGTGCGCTATGTTCGCTTTCAAGGGAATTCAGGGTGTTGCGCAGGTTATCCAGCGCTGCCGGATTAACGATAAATTTGAGTTCGATTTCCTGAGGCATCGTCTTTTTACTTTTGGTTGCGGTCACACGGGATAAGATCCCGGCGAACTAAATAGCTGGTTGCTGGTCAGTAGATAATATTTTGCCGTAAATTGCCACGTATCGCGCGCAATTTGACGAGCGGATTTACATCTGAAAAAGGGCTAATGCCTTGTACAAGTAGCGGAATCGACACCAGGATGATTCTCATTCAGGTTTACGGATTGCACCGTCAGACTGATGCCACTACTATCGTTCCACACTTTATGACAATAATGACGAACTAATGCAGAAATTACGCCTGATTTGCCTTACTTTGCTCTCTCTTAGCGTTACCGTTGTGGCTCATGCCGATGAAAAACGTTATGTCTCCGACGAATTAAGTACCTGGGTTCGTAGCGGCCCGGGTGATAACTATCGCCTGCTGGGTACGGTGAACGCGGGCGAAGAAGTTACCCTTCTGCAAAGTAATGAAGAAACCAAATATGGCCAGGTGCGCGACAGCAACGGGCGCACCTCCTGGATCCCCCTGTCGCAGCTGAGCACCAATCCAAGCCTGCGTACCCGCGTGCCCGTTCTGGAACAACAGGTTAAAGACCTGACGGACAAGCTCACCAATATCGACACCACCTGGAATCAGCGTACTGCGGAAATGCAGCAAAAGGTCGCCCAGAGCGACGGCGTGATAAACGGCCTTAAAGAAGAAAATCAGCAGCTTAAAAATCAGCTAATCGTTGCGCAGAAGAAAGTGAATGCCGCAAACGTCCAGCTTGATGACAAACAGCGCGCCATTATCATGCAGTGGTTTATGTATGGCGGCGGCGTGCTAGGCGTCGGCCTGCTGTTTGGCCTGCTGCTGCCGCATATGATCCCAAGCCGCAAGAAGAAAGACCGCTGGATGAATTGATTCACCACCCTGTATCCTACAATTACGTATTATTGGTAATTTTTAGCAGATGCAGGGGTGTGAAGAGTGAAGATTTATCTGGTCGGTGGCGCCGTTCGCGATGGGTTGTTAAAACTACCGGTCAAAGATAAAGATTGGGTCGTGGTCGGCGCTACTCCGCAGGAGATGCTGGACGCTGGTTTCCAGCAGGTCGGGAAAGATTTCCCGGTCTTCCTGCATCCGAAATCTCGCGAAGAGTACGCGCTGGCGCGCACCGAGCGTAAAGCCGGGCAGGGTTATACAGGCTTCACCTGCTATGCCGCGCCGGACGTTACGCTTGAACAGGATTTACTGCGCCGCGATCTCACCATTAACGCTATAGCGCAGGACAAAGACGGCAAGCTTGTCGATCCGTACAACGGGCTGGCCGACATAGAAAAGCGTCTGCTGCGCCACGTCTCCCCGGCATTTAATGAAGATCCCCTGCGCGTGCTGCGCGTGGCGCGATTTGCCGCGCGTTACGCCCATCTCAATTTCCAGATAGCCCCGGAAACCATGACTCTGATGCAAAACATGGCCGAAGGCGGCGAGCTGGCGCATCTGACGCCCGAGCGCGTCTGGAAAGAGACTGAAAATGCGCTGACCAGCCGCAACCCGCAGGTTTACTTCGACGTGCTACGGAAATGCGGGGCGCTGGCCGTACTGTTCCCGGAAATCGACGCGCTGTTTGGCGTACCTGCCCCGGCCAAATGGCACCCGGAAATCGACACTGGTATTCACGTGCTGATGACGCTTTCCATCGCGGCCCAGCTCAGCCCTGAAGTGGATATACGTTTCGCAACGCTTTGCCACGACCTCGGCAAGGGATTAACCCCGAAAGAGTTCTGGCCGCGCCATCACGGCCACGGCCCGGCAGGCGTTAAGCTGGTAGAAAATATCTGCCAGAGAATGCGCGTGCCGAACGAGATTCGCGATCTGGCTAAACTCGTGGCGGAATACCACGATCTGATCCACACCTTCCCAATCCTGCAGCCGAAAACGGTGGTGAAGCTATTTGATGCCATCGACGCCTGGCGTAAGCCGCGGCGTGTAGAGCAAATCGCATTAACCAGCGAGGCCGACGCGCGCGGACGCACCGGTTTTGAAGGCAGCGATTACCCGCAGGGAAGACTGCTGCGTGCAGCCTGGGAAGCGGCTCAGAAGGTAACCAATAAAGAAGTGATTGACGCTGGTTTTAGCGGCCCGGCGATTAGGGAAGAGTTGACTGAACGTCGTATTGCAGCCGTTGCGAAGTGGAAGGAAGAAAACTGCCCCCAGCCGCAAAGCTGAGGGCAGGCTGTTTACATGAAGACGAAATAAACCGCGGCCGCCACAAAGAAGCGGTAGATAGCAAACGGGATGAACGACATACGTTTGATTATCTGCAGGAAGGTTTTGATGGCAATCAGGGCGACGATAAACGCGGTGACGAAGCCCACGGCGAACATCGGCAGATCGGCCATGGTCAGGAAGCCGATGCTCTTATAGACGTCCAGCGCCGTCGCGCCCAGCATCATCGGCACGGCCAGCAGGAATGAAAACTCAGACGCGGCATAGCGGCTTACGCCCATCAGCATGCCGCCGGAGATGGTGGCGCCGGAACGGGAGAAGCCCGGCCAGAGCGCCAGACACTGGAAGCAGCCGATAATGAAAGCCTGACGATAGGTCATATCGTCCACCCCAACGGCGCGCGGCTCTTTTGGTTTCAGCAGCTCAGCGGCAATCAGCAACACCCCGCCGACAACCAGGGCGTACATGACGTTAATCGGGTTAAACAGCGACTTAATAGCGTCGTGGAAGATAAGCCCCAGCACCACGGCGGGAACCATACCCAACAGAATATGAATTAACGACAGGCGGCCTTTGCCCGCGCCTTCATGAGGAGGATGACCAAAGTGAATGCCGATCAGGCCAAACAGGCGACGCCAGAACATCACTACCACAGCGAGGATCGAACCGAGCTGAATAACCACTTCAAATGTTTTGGCGGTGTCACCTTCAAATCCCAGCAGGTGTCCGACAATAATCATATGCCCGGTGGATGAGACAGGTAAAAACTCCGTTAATCCCTCAACAACGCCGAGAATCGCGGCTGTCGCCAGCGAGTGAAAATCGCTCATTAATAAATCCTCATGCCCCTGAAAAAAATCACAAAAAAACGGCGGGCGAGATGCGACCGCCGCAAAAGGTTACTGGCTATGACCAGCTTAGAGCCGTTTGGTTTAACAATTATGAACTTATTTGTCTGCTTTCGGATTACTGCCACGCTCGATGATGACGCCGACATTTGCCGCCTGAGCAATCGCCCCGGGCTTGCTGACTTTCAGACGAACCCAGGGTGAATTAAAGCGCGTCAGCAGCAGCTGGGCCACCTCTTCAGCCACGCGTTCAACCAACGCGAAACGACCGCCGGAAACATGAGCGATAACCGCTTCGCTGACATCCGCATAGCTCAGACAGTCGTTCACATCGTCGCTGGCGGCGGCCGCGCGGTTGTCCCACGCCATTTCGATATCGAATATCAGCTTTTGATCGATGGTCTGTTCCCAGTCGTACACGCCGATGGTGGTGATTACCGTTAGTTGCTCTATAAATACAATATCCATCACGCCCTGCCTGCTTTTTGGTTGCGCCAGATACCACTTCCGGCGAAATATGCGTATTATCCACAGATGCGAAGAATACAACGACACTTTCAAAATGGAACAGCGTTATGAGTGCAATCGCGCCTGGCATGATTCTCCTCGCGTATCTTTGCGGCTCAATTTCCAGCGCCATTCTGGTTTGCCGGCTCGCGGGTCTCCCGGACCCAAGAGAGAGCGGTTCAGGTAACCCAGGAGCGACAAACGTCTTACGTATTGGCGGCAAAGGCGCAGCCGTAGCGGTACTCATTTTTGACGTCTTAAAAGGCATGCTGCCGGTTTGGGCGGCCTATGCATTAGGCGTGACGCCGTTCTGGCTCGGGCTGATTGCTATTGCCGCCTGCCTGGGCCATATCTGGCCCATTTTCTTTAAATTCCGCGGCGGGAAAGGTGTGGCGACGGCGTTCGGCGCCATTGCGCCTATCGGCTTCGATTTAACCGGCGTGATGGCGGGAACCTGGCTGCTTAGCGTGCTGCTTAGCGGCTATTCTTCCCTTGGCGCAATCATCAGCGCGCTTATCGCGCCGTTTTACGTCTGGTGGTTCAAACCGCAGTTCACCTTCCCGGTCGCCATGCTCTCCTGTCTGATCCTGATGCGCCATCACGACAATATTCAGCGCCTGTGGCGCGGCCAGGAAACCAAAATCTGGAAGAAGCTGCGCAAAAATAAAGACGAAAAAAAGGAGTGATTTCTCACTCCCTTTTTACCGGTTAACGATCTTTACGCCGCAGGTAATTCTGCCAGCGGCCAGCGCGGACGCACCGTCACGCTCAGCTCCCCGGCCGTGCCCGCTTTCAGACGAATCATGCCCGCATAGGCAATCATCGCGCCGTTATCGGTGCAGAACTCCGGACGGGCGTAGAACACCTCGCCGCGGCGTTTGGCCATCAACGCTTCCATACGGACCCGCAGCGTGCGGTTAGCGCTTACGCCGCCCGCCATCACCAGGCGTTTGAAATCGGTCTGATCCAGTGCGCGCTTGCATTTAATCATCAGCGTATCGACAACCGCATCTTCAAAGGCGCGAGCGATATCGGCGCGGGTCTGGTCGTCTGCTTCGTTGCCGCGAATGGTGTTTGCGGCAAATGTTTTCAGCCCGGAGAAGCTGAAATCAAGCCCGGGACGGTCGGTCATCGGACGAGGGAAAACAAAGCGCCCTTCCGTTCCCTGCGCCGCCATTTTCGACAGCATCGGGCCGCCGGGGTAATCAAGCCCAAGCAGTTTAGCCGTTTTATCAAAGGCTTCGCCTGCGGCATCGTCAATGGATTCGCCCAGCAGCTCATACTGACCAATGCCGGTAACGCTAATCAGCTGGGTATGGCCGCCGGAAACCAGCAGCGCGACAAACGGAAACGCCGGAGGATTATCTTCCAGCATCGGCGCTAATAAATGCCCTTCCATATGATGCACCGGTACGGCAGGCACATCCCAGGCAAACGCCAGCGCGCGGCCGACCGTTGCGCCCACCAGCAGCGCGCCAACCAGGCCTGGACCGGCGGTATAGGCCACGCCATCGATATCCTGAGCGGTTAATCCTGCCTCTTTCAGTGCGGCCTGAATCAACGGCACGGTTTTACGCACGTGATCGCGGGAGGCCAGCTCCGGCACCACGCCGCCGTAGTCAGCGTGCAATTTCACCTGACTATATAATTGATTGGCTAACAATCCCCGCTCATCGTCATAAATGGCGATGCCGGTTTCATCGCAGGAAGTCTCTATACCCAGTACGCGCATGGCTTTCTCTACCTCAAAGTCTTGCGGCGAAGTTTATGCTGCCGGGGCTGCGTTGTAAAACTTTGCTCACCTGTTGCGCTTATGTGGTGTATAATCTGCCCCCCTGGAAGATTCCGGCCTTAAAAGCCAGGTTTCTGGTTGTCCGGTGCTTTACAAAGCAGCAAGAGTTGCAGTAAAATTCCGCACCATTTTGAAATAGCTGGCGCATCAGTCAGCGGCAAACCGAATTTATCAAAGGTGAGAGTTAATGCCGGTAATTAAAGTACGTGAAAACGAGCCATTCGACGTAGCACTGCGTCGCTTCAAGCGTTCTTGTGAGAAAGCAGGTGTTCTGGCGGAAGTTCGTCGTCGTGAGTTCTATGAAAAACCGACTACCGAACGTAAACGCGCTAAAGCTTCTGCTGTGAAACGTCACGCGAAGAAACTGGCTCGCGAAAACGCACGCCGCACTCGTCTGTACTAATTTTTTGAGGGTTCAGCCCTCAGAAGCAGACAAGTAGTAGTTGTAAAGGCCGTGCTTCCGAAAGGAATGCGCGGCTTATTTTCGTTTATGAACTGACCTGCCCTACAGGTTTCTGGCGCCGCTTTTAGCCCGGCAGACAAACTTACGGGGTCAAACGGGGCCTATGGCTGGACGAATCCCACGCGTTTTCATCAATGACTTGCTGGCTCGCACCGACATCATCGATCTGATCGATGCGCGCGTGAAGCTCAAAAAGCAGGGCAAAAACTACCATGCGTGCTGTCCGTTCCATAACGAAAAAACCCCCTCTTTCACCGTAAACGGTGATAAACAGTTTTACCACTGCTTCGGCTGCGGAGCGCACGGCAACGCGCTGGATTTTTTAATGAACTACGACAAGCTTGAGTTTGTCGAAAGCGTTGAAGAATTAGCGGCGATGCACAACCTTGAAGTGCCGTACGAAGCGGGTAACGGGCCAAGCCAGATCGAGCGCCACCAGCGACAGAATCTTTATCAGCTGCTGGACGGCCTGAACGCCTTTTATCAGCAATCCCTGACGCAACACAACGCGGAGCCTGCCCGTCAGTACCTGGCAAACCGCGGGTTAAGCGCAGAAGTCATCAAGCATTTTGCTATCGGCTACGCGCCTCCCGGCTGGGATAACGCGTTAAAACGTTTTGGCGGCAACGCCGAAAATCGTCAGTCTCTGACGGACGCGGGCATGCTGGTGACCAACGACCAGGGTCGCAGTTACGATCGCTTCCGTGAACGGGTGATGTTTCCCATCCGCGACAAGCGAGGCCGGGTAATTGGTTTTGGTGGCCGCGTGCTGGGCGACGCCCAGCCGAAGTACCTGAACTCCCCGGAAACCGATATTTTTCATAAAGGCCGCCAGCTTTATGGCCTGTATGAAGCCCAGCAGAGCCAGCCTGAACCTGCGCGCCTGTTGGTGGTCGAAGGCTATATGGATGTGGTGGCCCTGGCGCAGTACGGCATTTCTTACGCCGTCGCCTCGCTTGGCACCTCAACCACCGCCGACCATATCCAGCTGCTGTTCCGGGTCACCGATAACGTCGTCTGCTGCTATGACGGCGATCGTGCCGGACGGGACGCCGCATGGCGTGCGCTGGAAACTGCGCTACCTTATATGACGGACGGGCGTCAGCTACGCTTTATGTTCCTGCCGGACGGTGAAGACCCGGATACGCTGGTTCGTAAAGAAGGAAAAGAGGCATTTGAAGCGCGTATGGAACACGCCCAGCCGCTTTCTACGTTTCTTTTTAACAGCCTGATGCCGCAGGTTGATTTAAGTTCGCCGGATGGCCGTGCGCGACTTAGCACGCTGGCATTACCCCTGATTAGTCAGGTACCTGGTGAGACATTGCGCATTTATCTGCGCCAGGAGCTGGGCAATAAACTCGGCATTCTGGACGACAGCCAGCTTGAAAAGCTAATGCCAAAGCTCGTGCAAAGCGGTACGCCGCGCCCGGCTCCTCAGCTAAAACGCACAACCATGCGTATACTGATAGGATTGCTGGTCCAGAATCCAGAGCTGGCACCTTCCGTTCCACCCCTGAGCGGTCTGGAACAGGCTAAGCTGCCAGGACTGAAATTATTTATCGATCTGGTCAACAGCTGTCTGGCCCAGCCAGGACTGACCACAGGGCAGCTCTTAGAGCTTTATCGCGGTACGAATGAGGCCGCCACCCTTGAAAAACTGTCAGCCTGGGACGATATAGCTGATAAGGACATTGCAGAAAAAACGTTCACCGACGCGCTCGAACATATGTTTGATTCCGTGCTGGAGCTGAGGTTTGAAGAATTAATGGCACGCTCAAGAACGGAAGGATTAACCCCGGCGGAGCGTGAAGAAGTGCGCGTGATAACAGAGTCACGCGCAAAAAAATAAATACTCGCGGCTTAACTGCCGAACATTGATCGGGTTACACCCGAACGCCGCGTGGACGGGCAGCGGCATTAAAATAAATCAGCCCCTCGTTACGTTATTGTTGGCGGCAACGCCTACCGACACAACCCTAATACTGAAGTGTGGATACCGTCTTATGGAGCAAAACCCGCAGTCACAGCTTAAACTTCTTGTCCAACGTGGTAAGGAGCAAGGCTATCTGACCTATGCTGAGGTCAATGACCATCTGCCGGAAGATATCGTCGACTCCGATCAGATCGAAGACATCATCCAAATGATCAATGACATGGGCATTCAGGTAATGGAAGAAGCACCTGACGCCGATGACCTGCTGCTTGCTGAGAACTCAAACAACACGGATGAAGATGCGGAAGAAGCCGCCGCTCAGGTTCTCTCCAGCGTGGAGTCTGAAATCGGGCGCACCACCGACCCGGTGCGCATGTACATGCGTGAAATGGGTACCGTTGAACTCTTAACCCGCGAGGGTGAAATCGATATCGCCAAGCGTATCGAAGACGGCATCAACCAGGTTCAGTGCTCCGTTGCAGAATACCCGGAAGCCATCACTTACCTGCTTGAACAGTACGATCGCGTTGAAGCAGAAGAAGTACGCCTGACGGATCTGATCACCGGTTTCGTTGATCCTAACGCAGAAGAAGATCTTGCCCCTACCGCCACCCACATCGGTTCTGAGCTGACCAGCGAAGAAAACAGTGATGATGACGATGAGGAAGAGGACGACGACGATGCGGAAGATGACAACAGCATCGATCCGGAGCTGGCGCGTGAGAAATTTGGCGAGCTGCGTACCCAGTACGAAATCACCCGCGACACCATCAAAGCGAAAGGCCGCGCTCACGCTGACTCCGCCGCTGAGATCCTGCAGCTGTCTGAAGTTTTCAAACAGTTCCGCCTGGTGCCGAAGCAGTTCGACTACCTGGTAAACAGCATGCGCGTCATGATGGACCGCGTTCGTACTCAGGAACGTATCATCATGAAGCTGTGTGTTGAACTGTGCAAAATGCCGAAGAAAAACTTCATCACGCTGTTCACCGGCAACGAAACCAGCGAAACCTGGTTCAACGCGGCTATCGCAATGAACAAGCCATGGTCTGAAAAACTGCGTGACGTGTCTGAAGACGTGCATCGCAGCCTGCAGAAACTGCAGCAGATTGAAGAAGAGACCGGCCTCACTATTGAGCAGGTTAAGGACATCAACCGTCGTATGTCTATCGGTGAAGCGAAAGCCCGCCGTGCGAAGAAAGAGATGGTGGAGGCGAACCTGCGTCTGGTTATTTCTATCGCCAAGAAATATACCAACCGTGGTCTGCAGTTCCTTGATTTGATTCAGGAAGGCAACATCGGCCTGATGAAAGCCGTCGATAAGTTTGAATATCGCCGCGGCTATAAGTTCTCAACTTATGCGACCTGGTGGATCCGTCAGGCTATCACCCGCTCCATCGCCGACCAGGCGCGTACCATCCGTATTCCGGTGCATATGATTGAGACCATCAACAAGCTCAACCGTATCTCGCGCCAGATGCTGCAGGAGATGGGCCGCGAGCCAACGCCGGAAGAGCTGGCTGAACGCATGCTGATGCCGGAAGACAAAATCCGCAAGGTGCTGAAAATTGCCAAAGAGCCAATCTCCATGGAGACGCCGATCGGCGACGATGAAGATTCGCATCTGGGCGATTTCATCGAGGATACCACCCTCGAGCTGCCGCTGGATTCCGCAACCTCTGAAAGCCTGCGCTCTGCAACGCACGACGTGCTTGCTGGCCTGACCGCGCGTGAAGCGAAAGTCCTACGTATGCGTTTCGGTATCGATATGAATACTGACCACACGCTGGAAGAAGTGGGTAAACAGTTCGACGTTACCCGCGAACGTATCCGTCAGATCGAAGCGAAGGCCCTGCGTAAACTGCGCCACCCAAGCCGCTCTGAAGTGCTGCGCAGCTTCCTGGACGATTAATTTTATCGCCCTGATAAAAAGCCCTCCTTGCGAGGGTTTTTTTATTGCCGGAACCTAACGGCCTCTTGCCATCAGCGACTGTTCCAGCTCGCGGTAAGACTCCACAAGCTTATCCAGCGACGCACGGTTCAGGCCGCTGGGATTGGGCAGAATCCACACTTCGGTATCGCCAATGGTAATATTTTGCCTGCCCCACTTCGCACCACGCTGGCTAAACGCCTGTTCAAAAGCCTGCTTGCCCAGCACGGCCAGCGCCATTGGCTGATAATCCTGCATCTTCGTCACCAGCTCGCGCCCGCCTGCACGTAGCTCATGCAGGGCAATCTCGCTTGCCTGAACCGTTGGTCTTTCAACCAGCATGGTAATGCCGCAGCGGGTATCTAACAGGTGCCGCTCTTCTTCCGGCTTCAGCTGTCTTTCGGTAAAGCCTGCACGGTGAATAACCTTCCAGAAGCGATTGCCAGGATGCGCAAAATGAAAACCGGTATGCGCCGAGGACTTGCCGGGATTAATACCGCAGAACACCACCCGCAGCCCAGGCTGTAAAATATCGCTAATCATGAATCTTCCCGTCGTTGTAGATGTTGAGCTAAGTATAAGGGATTGATAAGGCATTGTTTATAAAACAAGCATATGTCACGCAACTACTGGATTGACGCCACGAGTTCCATTATAATCCAGCGCCACGGCCCCTTAGCTCAGTGGTTAGAGCAGGCGACTCATAATCGCTTGGTCGCTGGTTCAAGTCCAGCAGGGGCCACCAAATTTTAGCTTTAAAATCATATAATTAAGCCACTCGATTGAGTGGCTTTTTTATTTTCTAAATTTATAGTGGCGATAAAATGGCGGTAGATTTTGCGTAAAATGCCTCTATTCCCGGCTTTGGCTCATTTTTACATTCATTACAATTTGTCTTCACTTCAACACTAGAAAGAGGGATCGTCGATGAAAAAAATTATCGGGTTAGCTTTCCTTTTAACTTCTACCTCTGTGCTTGCTGGTTTTGTTCACCCGCTTGACTTCGATGGCTCAGAAGCTCAAAAGCAGGAAGTTATTAGCTACATCAAAGACCGTGTGAAAGCTGATTATTGTGATGGTAAGTTAGATATGTGCCAGCCAACCATCTTACGCATGATGGAAAATAAGAATCTTGAAGCTTTTAAAAAATTAACTAAAGCGAGCGACCGAAATATATTAGATGGGGTTATCAAAGATTACTGTAAACGCGGATTGGATATGTGTACTTACACCACAATTTCGATGATGTATGAAGAAAACGCAAAAGCTGATAAACAAGAACTTAACTGGTAGGGCTGTAATGCCCGGCCTGCAAATATAAGCTGTTGAGCAGGCCGCTTTCTGGATCGCAACTAAAGCCAGAGATTCTGCTGTCCACTTCGTACGGAATGAGGTGGCGCAAAATCAATTTTGCAAGGTGTCACGATAAAGCGCTGCCCTGACTCCATCGTCACAAACGTGCAACTACAGTTGATATTGGTGCGTTGGTGGTAGCGTTCTTTGGTATTTTCAGTTAGATAGCGTCTGGTACGTGCATGCGCTGCATGCTGGCACTGCGAACAATGAAACATATTTACCCCACCATTGCCATTCAGTGAATCACTAATACCGCTTAGTTCACCCAATGAGAATAACCTCACCCTTCATTACCCTCACTTTCGTATTCCACATCTGACAGTTTAACCTCAAGCTCCAGAGCCGTCGTGTAGCCGCCGTTACTCAGAGAGTGGGTCACTTTAGTAATTATCCACGATTGCTCATCTATGACGTGCTTAAAGCCTTTGACCCATACTGGCGTCTCAGGGTAGAGATCGGCACGCGGTGGATATCGATGACGTTATTGCCGCTACCGATGTTATTGCCACCGCAACCGGTGCGAAGAAAGTCGTTAGCGCAGCCGTGCTGGATAAAGCGAAAGACGGCGTGTTCGTGCTCAACGTCGGCCACGTCGCCGAAGAGATCGACTGCGAATACCTCAGGCAGTTCCCGAATGAAGAAATGATGCCTTTTATCAACGCTTATCGGCTGAGCGGAAAAAGCCGTCTATCTGCTGCCGCAATCCGTCTGGGAACAGGCGCTGTAATTTCCTGAATTAACAAAATGGCGGCGAGACGAAAATATTATTAAGCCACTTATCACGAAGCGGCTTTTTGCTGCCAGCGGCCGCCATATTCACCCTGTCGCCAGAGCGTCCGACGACGCCTGCAGATATCCCTGTAACAACAGCGTCAGCTGCTTTGCAAGACAGGCTTCAAACCCTGGTTCAGCCAGCCCTTCCAGCAACGTCCTCACCGGCCCGACGAGCGCTCCCAGCACGATAGTGGCGGTAACGGCCGGGTTAGCAAAAGCAGCATCCGTAGCGGTGGTAAGCATCCCTACCACCGCGGTAACCAGCCGCCCGTGCATTATGGAAACCAGCCTTGCGCCATCCCGTTCGCCCGCTACCGCATACAGCGCTTTCGACTCCTGCGGATCGCGAAGCTTGGCGGTCAGAAACGCCGTTACCAGCAAAGAAGCCATATCCGCCACGCGTAAGTTCCTGCCTTGCTGACAGGCGGCTTCAACCGCAGACGCCACCTCGTTCAGGTGCTGCTCCAGCACCGCCGCCAGTAAAACATCCCGATTGGGATAATACTGATACAGGCTGCCTACCGATATGCCAGCCCGGCCGGCGACCCGGGTAGTGGTGCAGCGGCTCAGCCCTTCCCTGGTTAAAACCTGAATGGTTGCGGTATGTAAAGCCGCAACGGTCGCGGCAGATCGTGCCTGAACCGGCGTTTTACGTGGCTTTAGTAAGTCTGTCATGGCGCGCCTGAATGCGAATTCTAAACCTGAAGGATGCTTCATATACTTGTACTTCTTAGCAACCGGTAAATCAATAAGTGAGGCAGGAATGGCAGCTATCGATCAAAGCGGCACCTTCACATTAGGTGCGCGCACGGTAAAACGACTGGGCTATGGCGCCATGCAGCTTGCAGGCCCTGGCGTATTCGGCCCACCGAAAGACAGGAATACAGCGCTGGCGGTGCTACGTGAAGCGGTAGCTGCAGGCGTTAACCATATTGATACCAGCGATTTTTACGGCCCGCACGTTACCAACCAGCTTATTCATGAAGCGCTGCATCCTTACAGTGATGACCTCACAATTGTCACCAAAGTCGGCGCGAAACGCGGTGGTGATGGCTCCTGGCTGCCCGCTTTTTCCGCTCAGGAGCTGACGCAGGCGGTACATGATAATCTGCGTAATCTGCAACTGGACGTTCTGGACGTCGTTAATTTGCGCATCATGTTCGACATGGGCGAGCCGGTGGAAGGGTCAATAGAAGAACAGGTCGCCACGCTTGCAGAATTACAGCATCAGGGGCTGATACGGCATATTGGGCTGAGCAACGTCACGGCTACGCAGGTCGCTGAAGCGCAAAAAGACATCTCCGTCGTCTGCGTACAGAATATGTACAATATCGTGCACCGCAAAGATGACGCATTGATTGATGACCTTGCCCGCCAGGGTATAGCGTATGTGCCGTTTTTCCCGCTCGGCGGCTTTTCGCCATTACAGTCATCGGCGCTACAGGCTGTGGCAGATCGGGTGGAAGCCACGCCTTTACAGGTAGCCCTTGCATGGCTGCTGCATCGTTCGCCGAATATTCTGACGATCCCCGGCACTTCTTCCGTCGCGCATCTGCACCAGAACCTGGCGGCGGCTGAACTTACTTTGCCGCCGGAGGCGCTGGAGTCGCTGAATAAGATTGTGGAATAACGCTTTACCTGAACCCATACGGCAGCACGTCTGCCGTATGCTATTTCTCGTCGGGCGCAGCGAACAAGCCGCTTTTATTGCCGGCTATGACCTGAGATTTACTCCAGATCCGCCCCGTTGCTGGCAATAACTTTCTTATACCAGTAAAACGATTTCTTACGGGTGCGCGCCAGCGTGCCTTTGCCCTGGTCGTCGCGGTCCACGTACACAAAGCCGTAGCGCTTGCTCATCTCGCCGGTAGAAGCGGAAACCAGATCGATACAGCCCCAGGAGGTGTAGCCGATAACCGGAATACCATCTTCTATTGCTTCGCCCATCGCTTTGATATGTTCGCGCAAATAGCTGATGCGGTAATCATCGTTAATTTCACCCTGCTCGTTGATTTCGTCCTTTGCGCCCAGGCCGTTTTCTACGAGGAACAGCGGCTTCTGGTAGCGGTCGTACATCATGTTCATGGTGATGCGCAGACCCAGCGGATCGATGCCCCAGCCCCATTCGCTTGCCTGAATGTGCGGGTTTTTGAGAGATTTCACGATATTCGCCGCGCTGCTGTTCTGCTCGTTCATTTCCGCTGACGCACAGCGCGAGGCGTAATAGCTGAAGGAGACAAAGTCGACGGTGTTTTTCAGGATCTCCGCATCGCCCGGCTGCATCTCAACGGTAATCCCCTTCTCTTTAAACAAACGCCGGGTATAGGACGGATAGTTACCGCGCGCCTGCACGTCGATAAAGAACAGGTTCTCACGATCTTTTTCCAGCGCGGCCCACACATCTTCCGGCTTGCATGACCACGGATAGAAATTCCCGCCCGCCAGCATGCAGCCAACCTGGTTTTCCGGATTCACCTCGTGGGCGATTTTCGTCGCCAGCGCGCTGGCGACAAGTTCGTGATGCGCAGCCTGATATTTTACCTGCTCCTGGTTATCGTCCTTTTCAAAGACCAGGCCTGCGCCTGAGAACGGGCTGTGCAGCAGGATATTAATTTCATTGAAGGTCAGCCAGTATTTCACCAGCCCGTTAAAGGCTTCAAAACAGGTGCGGGCGTAATGGGTGAAGAACTCAGCCATTTTGCGGTTGCGCCAGGAGCCATATTCACGCACCAGATGCATCGGCACATCGAAGTGGCACAGCGTCACCAGCGGTTCAATGTCGTACTTTTTGCATTCGTTAAATACGTCGCGATAGAAAGCGATGCCTTCTTCGTTTGGCTGTTGCTCATCGCCGTTCGGGAAGATACGGCTCCAGGCAATGGAAGTACGGAATACGGTAAAACCCATCTCCGCCATCAGGGCGATATCGTCTTTGTAGCGATGGTAAAAGTCGATAGCCTGATGGCTGGGATAAAACTCATCGTCACGCAGAGCAAAGCGTTTTTCCTGGCCCAGCTTCACCGCCAGGCGCTCTTTGCCGTGAGGTATCATATCAACCGTCGTCAGGCCCTTACCTCCCTTCAGATAAGCGCCCTCGGCCTGGTTAGCCGCCAGTGCGCCACCCCATAAAAAGTCTGCGGGGAAAATTGATTCGGCCATCAAATACCTCTTTTTTAATTAACTTGTACGTTCTGTTGCACGTCGGTAGCGGGCGCTCGTTCTTTTTCCTGCTCCTCCACCGGGATATCCTCAAATCCCAGCACCAGCGTGAGGATGAAGGAGAGCACGACGGCAAGCGCCATCACGCCAAATACCCAGACGATGGTCATCGGACTGGATGGGTCAAAGAACTGCACGCTGGTAAACAGCCCCGGCGCCGCCATTGAATGACTGGCGAGCCCGGCTGCGCCTGCGACGCCGCCGCAGACAAAGCCGCTGATTAATGCCGCCACCAGCGGACGTTTCAGCCGGATGGCTACGCCATACAGCGCGGGTTCTGAAATCCCGGCAACGATAGCCGACGCCGCCGCCGCAAGGGCGGTCTGGCGCAGCTCCGGGTTTTTCGTTTTCCATGCCACCGCCAGAGATGAGCCGCCCAGCGACAGGTTGGCGCCAATTTCCGACGGCATAACCATGCCCTCTTTGCCGGTTTCAGCGATGGTCTGAATGATAGTCGGAGTAAATACGCGGTGCATGCCGGTCATCACCAGCAGCGGCCACAGCCCGCCCATGATGGCAACGGACAGCCAGCCCAGATAGCTATGAACGGTATAAACCAGCGCGGAAATACCGCTGCCGATCCAGACTCCCAGCGGGCCGATTAGCAGAATAGCGATCGGCGCGGAAATCAGCACGATCAGCATTGGCTTGAGGAAGTTTTTCGTCACCGCCGGAGTGATTTTATCGACCCAGCGCTCTATGTATGAAAGCAGCCATGTCATCACCAGCGCGGGGATGACCGTATAGGTATATTTCACCGCCGTAACGGAAAGCCCCATAAATTCAACGGGCTGCCCCTGCGCCGCCTTAGCCATTAAATCAACAAAGCCCGGGTGAACCAGCACCCCGGCGATGGCGATAGCCAGCGACATATTCGTTTTGAACTTGAGCGCTGCGGAAGCCGCAACCATCACCGGCAGGAAGAAGAAGGCGCCGTCGCCGATCAGGTTAAGAATAACAAGCGTGGAAGAGCTCTTTTCAAAGACGCCGGTCATATCCAGCATCATGGCGAGCAATTTGACCATTGAACCGCCGATGATCGCCGGGATCAGCGGCGACATGGTGCCGATCAGCGCGTCCAGTATGCCTGCGCCGATACGCTTTAACGTAATTTTGCCTTTTTCAGGCGCCGCTTTTGCAGCTATCGCGCTTTCCGGCAGCAGCTTCAGCACTTCGGCGTATGCCTGTGAAACCGTGTTGCCGATAATCACCTGACACTGATTTTCATTTCTGACCACGCCCAGCACGCCGCTGATGGACTTCAGTTTCGCGGCATCAATAACGGAATCATCATGCAGAACAAAGCGTAAGCGCGTCATGCAGTGCGTGACGGCCGCAATGTTACCGCCTCCGCCGAGGGCATCGACTATCGATCGTGATACTGCCGTATAATTTTTAGACATAATTAACAGTTCTCAGGTGTAGGTAACCGGTTCCACATAAGAGTGTTAACATTGGATGATCAGATCAACTTAAAAATTTTTTACGTTCTTTTTTTGTGATGACGATCGAAATAAGAAGCCAGTTGAAGGCGGTTTTGCGGCGTTAAACGCTGCGTGTAGAATGAGGATAATTTTAAGGAGCCAGGAACTCTCTATGTCGACAATGCTGGAAGTGGCGAAGAAAGCCGGCGTCTCTAAAGCCACCGTCTCCCGGGTGCTGTCCGGTAAAGGGTATGTGAGCGAAGAAACAAAAAAACAGGTTTATCAGGCTATTGCAGAAACCGGCTACCGTCCAAATCTGCTGGCAAGGAGTCTGGCGAGCAACACTTCCCAGTGCATTGGCCTGGTCGTCACCAACACCCTCTATAACGGTAACTACTTCAGTGAAATTCTGACCCAGGCGGCAAAAAAATTAGAAGCCAACGGTCGCCAGCTTATTCTGATGGACGGCAAGCACAGCGCCCGGGAAGAGCGGGAAGCCATAGAGTTTCTGCTGGATTTACAATGCGATGCGATAATTATCTATCCGCGCTTTTTAACTCCGGATGAAATGGACGATATTATTGAACAGCACAAGCAGCCTATTATGGTGGTGAACAGGAAACTCAGAAAACACCACAGCCACTGTATTTGCTGCGATCACAAAGGCGCCAGCTTTAACGCCACCACACACCTTATTCAGCGCGGCCATCGGGAAATCGCTTTTATTACCGGTTCGATGGACTCGCCGACGGCAATCGAGCGTCTCTCAGGCTATAAAGAGGCGTTGCGGGCATCCGGCATTGCCTTGCAGAACGGCCTCATCGTACAGGGAAAATGGACGCCAGCCAGCGGATTTGCTGCTGTCGAATCGTTGCTTACCCACAAGGCAAGCTACAGCGCTATCGTTGCCAGCAATGACGACATGGCTATTGGCGCAATGAAAAAACTAAATGAGGCCGGTGTTCAGGTGCCTGAAAAAATATCCGTTATTGGTTTTGACGATATTCCTACCGCGCCTTATTTGTCCCCTTCCCTTTCCAGCGTAAAAGATCCGGTCAGCGAGATGATGGGCGAAGTGATTAACCGTTTAATTTTCATGTTGGACGGCGGCTATTTATCGCGAGAGAATATTTTCACGTCAGATTTGCTGGTACGAGATTCCATAGATGATGGGCCTTTTAAATAAAAGCCCATCGTTTTTAACGGGCTATTCGGCGACTTTAATAATCAGCTTGCCGAAGTTTTTGCCGCTCAGTAGCCCACGGAACGCCTCCACGGCGTTTTCCAGGCCATCGACAACGTCTTCGCGGAACTGAATTTTACCTTCGCTAAGCCACTGGCTCATCTGCTGATAGAACTCCGGATAGCGATCGCTGTAGTCCTGAGCGATGATGAATCCCTGCACGCGCAGACGCTTTTTGAGGATTGTGCCCATCAGCAGCGGCAGGCGGTCCTCGGTAAAAGCGCTGTTCTGCCCGTTGTACTGGCTGATCACGCCGCAAACGGGAACGCGCGCCTTAGTATTTAATAAAGGCAGCACCGCATCAAACACCGCGCCGCCGACGTTTTCGAAATAAACATCGATGCCCTGCGGGCAGGCCTTTTTGAGCTGTTCCGCAAAGTCCGGCGCTTTGTGGTCGATACAGGCGTCGAACTTAAGCGTCTCAGTAACATAACGGCATTTATCCACGCCGCCCGCAATGCCGACGATTCTGGCGCCGCGCAGCTTCGCCACCTGTCCAACGACCGAACCAACCGCCCCGCTGGCTGCGGCCACGACGACGGTTTCCCCGTTCTGCGGGTTCCCGATGTCCGTCAGCCCCATATAGCCGGTAAAGCCAGGCATACCCAGCAGACCAAGCGCCCAGGAAGGATGGCTCATATCCGCCTCCAGCTTTTGCAGGCCTTCGCCGTCGCAGAGCGCATAATCCTGCCAGCCGGTATAGGCCAGCACCAGATCGCCCTGCTGATAATCGGGATGTTCGGATTCCTCGACCCGGCAGACGGTTCCGCCGACTATTACATCGCCGATTTGTAACGGTGCAGAATAAGACTCGGCGTCATCCATGCGCCCGCGCATATACGGATCGAGAGAAAGATAGAGCGTGCGCAAAAGTATCTGACCTTTGCCGGGCTGCGGAACATCCTCTTTTTTCAGCACGATATCTTCGCTGGTTGGCATACCCTGCGGACGTTTCGCCAGCACAAAACGGCGGTTGATGCGGGACGACTGAGTCATAACGATCTCCTTAGAAAGTGGTTGTGAATAAACATTCAATCTGTCCCAGCCTGGCAAAAAAATCTCGTTGTTGGGGTGAAAAACGTGCCTTAATGCCAATAAATACGCTCCGTTCTTCGCCATAAAGGGCAGAGCAGACGCATGAGAAAAATAAAAAATACCTGCCCGTTTTTAGTCGCTCATACATTCGGGCTTGTTCTAGCATCATCCTGAATCTGTGCAACAGAAGGCCACTGACATGCTATTCGAACTTCCCAGTGATGATGTGCTCTATGAAGCATTGCTCGCCCGGGATCCTGCTTTTGAAGGTTTTGCCTGGGTCGGCGTAAAAAGCACCGGCGTATTTTGCAAACTGAACTGCACGGCAAGAAAACCTAAGCGTGAAAATACGGTTTTTTATCCTTCCCTTGCAGGTGCCCTGGAAGCCGGTTTTCGCCCCTGTAAACGCTGCCGCCCGATGCAGTCAGGCATCACGCGGGAGCCTGCCATAGAAGCGCTGCTGTCTGCTTTGGAAGCAGATCCTGATAAGCGTTGGTCAGAAAATGAAATCAGCGCAGCTGGGTACGATCCTTCTACTATACGGCGTATTTTCCGTCGCCAGTTTGGCATCACTTTTCTGGAAATTGCTCGTCTAAGGCGAATTGGCCGAAGCGTGGAATCGCTCGCTCAAGGCGCGCGGGTTATCGATGCGCAGCTCACGGCAAGCTATGACTCAGGTAGCGGTTTCCGTCATGCAATCATGAAATATCTGGGTAGCGCGCCGGCCCATACTGCCCGGCAAAACTGGTTAAAAGCCGCCTGGATTGAAACGCCCATCGGCACGATGATTGCCGTGGTGGACAAACATGCGCTTTGGCTGCTGGAGTTTCTTGACCGCAAGGCGTTGCCTGCGGAAATTGAGCATTTAAAGAAAATCACGCGCTCAAGCATTGTCATGGGCAGAGAAACGATAACAAACCAGATCGAAAATGAACTGGCACGGTATTTTTCTGGCGAACGCATTGCATTTTCGACTCCCCTTGCCAGTTTCGGCTCTGCGTTTACCCGGCAGGTCTGGGATGAGCTAAAAAATATTTCGCCCGGAGAAATAAGAAGTTATTCCGATATCGCCCGGCGCTTAGGCAACAGCGGCGCATGCCGTGCGGTAGCAAGAGCAAACGGCGCGAATCAGATTTCTATCGTCATTCCATGCCACCGGGTAATCGGCCAGGATGGCAGCCTTACTGGTTATGGCGGCGGACTGTGGCGTAAAAAATGGCTTCTTGAACACGAACGCCGAATGATGACGAAAGTAACAAAGGTGATATATGACGAGTCATGAAAAATATAAAACTTTCTGTGTGTTACACAATGCAGGCTCACCTTTGCTTCTGGTGAATATTTGGGATGCGGGAAGCGCGCGTATTGCTGAACAGAATGGGGCCGCTGCAATTGCGACAAGCAGCTGGTCACTTGCACAGGCACAAGGATATGAAGACGGGCAGCAACTCCCTTTCAGGCATCTCCTGATGCTCGTTACAAACATCTGCCGTGCTGTCTCTTTACCCGTAACGGTTGATTTTGAAGGCGGATATTCAGTTATCCCTGAAGAAATTGAAGCAAATTTTCGCGCATTGCTGTCGTCTGGTATTTGTGGGATTAATTTCGAGGACCAGAACCTTAGTGCACAGGGTAGTATTCATTCTCTGGAAATACAGGTCGAACGATTACAACTGTTACGACGCGTTGCTCAAAATATATCAAGACCTGTTTTCATCAACGCCCGTACCGATCTCTTTTTACAGCAGCCTGATACAACAGAACATGAAGCCTTACTGCCAGAAGCGCTTCATCGCGCCAGAGCCTATACGGAAGCAGGTGCAGATTGTATTTTCATTCCGGGTTTAACCCGACCAAATTTAATACAAAAATTTTGTGCAGATGCGCCAGCCCCGGTAAACGTCATGGACACGAGCGGAAAAATAAATCTTCCTCTTTATCAGCGATTGGGCGTTTCTCGTGTCAGCGTGGGGCCGCAGCCTTTTATCCGGTTGCAAAAGATTTTCCAGCAAAATATTACTGATATGCTGGCGAAATAGTTACGATGCGGGAGCTGGCTTGTTCCCGCATCGTAACTTAAAGATTAATGCAGCACCGTCACCGCGTCCTCAAGGCGTGCAGCCCGATGTTTGACCATAGCGGAGACATGCGCTCCCTCCTCTACCAGCGCAGCATTTTTTCGGGTTATCGCGTCCAGCTCCGCTACCGCGCGGGTTAGGTCTGCCAGCCCATCCGCCTGTTCAGACGTCGCGTTGCTGATTTGCCCCAGCAGCTGGGTGACGTTTTGCACCTGGGAGACGATATCCTGCATGGTGCGCCCCGCTTCGTGGACCCGGACGGTGCCGGACTGCACCTTACTGGCGCTGGCATCGATCAGCTTGCGGATATCGTTGGCCGCCGCCGCGCTGCGGCTCGCCAGGTTCCTTACTTCCCCTGCCACCACGGCAAAACCTTTGCCCTGCTCTCCGGCGCGCGCCGCTTCGACCGCCGCGTTGAGCGCCAGAATATTTGTCTGGAAAGCGATATCGTTGATCAGACTGGTGATGGAACCAATGCGTTGGGTGCTGTCGGCAATATCATCCATGGTGGTGACGACGGTTTCCATCGCCCGCCCGCCTTGTGCCGCCGCGTCGCTCGCCGAGCTGGAAAGCTTGTCTGCCGCAGCGGCAGTTGCGGAATTATTCTGCACCGAGGCGGCCATCTGACTCATCGTAGTGACCGTCTGCTGCACGTTGCCCACCGACTGACGCGTGCGCTCGTTTAGCTCGTCGTTACCTTTCGCCAGCGTTTCGCTGCTGCTGCGCACGCTTTCAACCTGATGGCTGACATCGTTTATCAACCAGCGACACATCAAACCAAGCTGGCCGATGGCGCGTAGCGTCATTCCAATCTCATCGGTGCGCGCAAGGTGTTCGATTTTGTGACGATCCCCCGTTGCCACCGCCAGCGCCTGGCGAGCGACGTTTTCCAGCGGACGGGCGATTTGCCACTCCAGCAAACCACAGACCAGCGCGGATGCCAGCGCGCTAATCAGCAGCTGCGGCATGCTCTGCCCCATCGTTATCGCAGCAATCATCAATATGGCAAACAGCCCTGCCATTATCGTCCGGATGCGCCAGCGCAGGGAAATCGTCGGTAATTTGCCAAACCAGTTTTTACGCAGCACCACCCCTTTAAACAGACGGCGGTTCGCTCGTCCCTCATTGAGCGCCTTATACAGCGGCTCCACCGCAGCCACTTCCTCTGGCGTGGCTTTAGTACGAATCGACATATAGCCGGTGATCTTACCCTTGCGCACCATCGGGACAGCGTTGGCGCGGACCCAGTAATGGTCGCCGTTTTTACGACGGTTTTTAATGATGCCGGTCCAGGGTTCGCCCTGCTGCAGGGTAAACCACATGTCGGCAAAGGCCGCTTTTGGCATATCCGGATGGCGAACGAGGTTATGCGGGATACCGACAAGCTCATGTAATTCATAGCCGCTGACCTGTACGAAGGCGTCGTTAGCATGGGTCATGTAGCTTTGTAAATCGGTGGTGGACATCAGGGTGGTATCGTCTTTGAGCAAATATTCTTGCTGTGTGACGTTGGCGCGGGCAGGCATAGCAACTCCGTTGTGCAGGTTATCCAGATGTTAATTTTTTCCTTATTGATGTTATTTCGGCGCTGCACAAATTTACTTTAGCGGTTAAACTTGACGGACATCACACTTTTTCAAGTTAGCCGTAGTCTTTATAATGGTTTGCTGGTTGAACAATATTTGCTAATAATTTCATAACGTTATTAATGGGAATTGCATAATGTGGCCAGCGGCTGCAGTTTAGCCACCGTTTCACGACTGGCCCACTACACTTAGTGGGAAGAGTATCGCTCCCGCAAGGAACATAAAGAGGATATGCATGTTAAAAAGGAAAAAGAAAGTCAGGCCTATCAAGGTCAGCGACGTTACCATCATTGACGACAGCCGTCTGAAGAAAGCCATTACCGCAGCCTCGCTGGGGAATGCGATGGAGTGGTTTGATTTTGGCGTCTATGGCTTCGTTGCCTATGCGCTCGGTAAGGTCTTCTTCCCGGATGCCAGCCCAAGCGTGCAGATGATCGCCGCGCTCGGGACCTTCTCCGTCCCCTTCCTGATTCGTCCCCTCGGCGGTTTGTTCTTCGGCATGCTGGGCGATAAATATGGTCGCCAGAAAATCCTGTCGATAACCATCATCATTATGTCATTGAGCACCTTCTGTATTGGCCTTATTCCGTCGTACGCGACAATCGGTATCTGGGCGCCAATCCTGTTGTTGCTGGCAAAAATGGCGCAGGGCTTCTCGGTGGGTGGCGAATACACGGGGGCTTCTATCTTCGTAGCTGAATACTCGCCGGACCGTAAGCGTGGGTTTATGGGAAGCTGGCTCGACTTCGGCTCCATTGCCGGTTTCGTCTGCGGCGCGGGCGTGGTGGTGCTGATTAGCGCTATCGTTGGAGAGGCGAACTTCCTTTCCTGGGGCTGGCGTTTACCCTTCTTCCTGGCGCTGCCGCTGGGAATTATCGGCCTCTATTTGCGCCACGCTTTAGAAGAGACGCCGGCGTTCCAGCAGCATATCGATAAGCTGGAACAGGGCGATAAAGAAGGCCTGGCCGAGGGGCCTAAAGTCTCCTTTAAAGAGATTGCCACCAAACACTGGCGCAGCCTGCTGACCTGTATCGGGATCGTTATCTCCACCAACGTGACCTATTACATGCTGCTCACCTATATGCCAAGCTATCTCTCCCATAACCTGCACTACTCCGAAGAACATGGCGTGCTGATCATCATCGCCATCATGATCGGGATGCTGTTCGTGCAGCCGATGATTGGCCTGCTGAGCGACCGTTACGGCCGCCGTCCGTTTATCATTTTTGGCAGCATAGCGCTGCTGTTATTTGCCATTCCTGCCTTTACGCTGATTAACAGCAACGTGCTGGGGCTGATATTCGCCGGCCTGCTGATTCTGGCGGTGATCCTCAACTCCTTTACCGGCGTGATGGCATCGACCTTACCCGCCATGTTCCCGACGCATATCCGTTACAGCGCGCTGGCCAGCGCGTTTAACATTTCCGTGCTGGTTGCCGGGCTAACGCCAACGTTAGCTGCCTGGCTGGTGGAGTCGACCGAAAACCTGATGATGCCGGCTTACTATCTGATGGTCATCGCGTTTATCGGCCTGGTGACCGGCATGACCATGAAAGAGACCGCCAACAAGCCGCTGAAAGGCGCAACGCCTGCTGCTTCTGACATCGAAGAAGCACGGGAGATCGTGCAGGAACACCACGATAATATTGAGCAGAAAATCGAAGACCTGGATCGTGAGATTGAAACTCTGCAGGCGAAACGTAGCAACCTCGTGCAGCAGCATCCGCATATAAACGAGTAACCTCGTATTACGACCACAACGCCGGGCAAACGCCCGGCGTTTTCATTCCATAAGAGTATTGGTTATATCTTATATTTATAAGCAAAGTCATTTTTGGACTTTGTGAAAAGCCGCGTCTCACCTAACGTAATCAGGTCAGAAAATAACAAGCCAAAATAATTCTTCCTTTTTATTCAGGGTGCATCATGCAAAGAAAAGTTCTGCCGTTACTGTTGCTGGCTGCGTTATCCGCGGGCAGCTTTGCCGCTACGCCGCCAAACACTTTAGTTGTTGCCCAGGGGCTGGACGATATCGTCAGCCTGGATCCGGCTGAAGCTAACGAGCTTTCCAGTATTCAGACCGTACCCAGCCTCTATCAGCGCCTGGTGCAGGCCGATCGTGATGACCCGGCAAAAGTAGTCCCCGTGCTGGCAGAAAGCTGGCAGGGCGACGCCGCGAATAAAAAGCTGACGATCAAACTGCGGCCGGGGGCTGCCTTCTCCTCCGGCAACCCGCTGCGCCCGGAAGACGTGATCTTCTCTTATACCCGCGCGGTGACGTTGAATAAATCGCCAGCCTTTATTCTTAACGTGCTGGGCTGGCAGCCGGACAATATCGCAGGCCAGCTAAAAAAAGTGGATGACCATACGCTGGAGCTGCACTGGACGGCGGACGTCAGCCCGGCGGTTGCGCTGAATATCCTTTCCACGCCGATTGCCTCAATCGTGGACGAAAAGGCCGTCGCGCCAAATGCCAAAGCCGGGGACTTCGGCAACGAATGGCTGAAAATGCACTCTGCGGGCAGTGGGCCTTTTAAAATGCGCCTTTACAAGCCGCATCAGGCCATCGTGCTGGACGCCAATCCCACCTCGCCAGGCGATGCGCCGAAAGTTAAAAACATCATTATTAAAAACGTGCCCGATCCTGCGGCTCGTCGTCTGCTGATTGTGCAAGGCGATGCGGATATCGCCCGCGATCTGGGTGCGGATCAGACCAGCGCGCTGGAAGGCAAGCCCGGCGTTAAAGTGCTTAGCATTCCTTCCGCCGAGCAAAACTACATGGTGTTCAACGTGGGCAACAGCGCTAATCCGCTGTTGAAAAACCCGGCGCTGTGGGAAGCGGCGCGTTATCTGGTGGATTACGAAGGCATCACCAAAGATCTGCTGAAAGGCCAGTATTTCGTGCATCAGAGCTTCCTGCCGGTTGGTTTTGCGGGCGCGCTGGATAACAACCCGTTCAAATTCGATCCGGCTAAGGCGAAAGAAATCCTCGCCAAAGCGGGCATCAAAGACGCGCACTTCACGCTGGACGTGGAAAACAAAGCGCCGTTTATCACCATCGCCCAGTCCATGCAGGCGAGCTTCGCCCGGGGCGGCGTGAAGGTCGATCTCCTGCCGGCGGCGGGCAGCCAGGTATACGCGCGCGTGCGTGCTAAACAGCATCAGGCCGCGATCCGCCTGTGGATCCCGGACTACTTTGACGCCCATTCCAATGCCAGCGCCTTCGCCTTTAACGACGGCAAAGCCAGCACCGTTGCGGGCCTGAACGGCTGGCAGATCCCGGAGCTGAACAAACAAACGCTGGCGGCGGTGGCGGAAGCCGACCCGGCCAGACGCCTGGATCTCTACAAGCAGATCCAGCAGGAGCTGCAGCGCAGTTCCCCGTATGTGTTTGTCGATCAGGGCAAAACCCAAATCGTGGTGCGTGACAACGTGAAGGGTTATCAGCAGGGACTGAATGCGGATATGGTGTATTACGATCGCGTGAGTAAGTAACTTCACGCGTAAAGCGCAGGCGGGGAAGCGAAAGTGCTACCCGCCTGATGATTTTGCGGTGGATGGCGATAACGCTTATCCACCCTGCGCCCCGTAGGTCGGATAAGCGCAAGCGCCTTCCGACAAAACGACTCATCACCGTATCGCATAAGAGCTATTGATGTCAGATGTCTCCACCACTCAGGCAACGGGCCGCTTTCGCCGTCCGTTGCTGACCTTATTACAGGGTCTGTTCACCCTGGCGCTGACGCTTGTCGGCCTGCTGCTTATCACCTTTGCCCTTTCAGCGCTGTCGCCGGTCGATCGCGTGCTGCAGATCGTCGGCGATCACGCAAGCCAGGCGACTTACGACCAGGTGCGTCACCAGCTGGGGCTGGACAGGCCCTTGCCCGTACAGTTCTGGCACTACTTAACGCAGCTGGCCCACGGCGACTTAGGCACCGCCAGCGCCACCGGCCAGCCGGTATTACAGGATCTGCTCTCCACCTTCCCCGCCACGCTTGAGCTTGCCACGCTCGCGCTGATTATCGGCAGCGTGATGGGAGTGATTTTTGGCGTGCTCTGCGCGCGGTTCGTTGGTTCGCCCTGGGATCTGGCGGTGCGCACCTTTACCCTGCTCGGTAACTCAGTACCTGTTTTCTGGCTTGGCCTGTTGATGCTGGCGCTGTTTTACGCGCGACTGCAGTGGAGCGCCGGGCCCGGGCGGCTCGACGATATTTACCAGTACAGCGTGGAAGCAAAAACCGGCTTTGTGCTGACGGATACCTGGCTTTCCGGCGATCGCGACGCGTTCCTCAACGCCATCAATCACCTTGTGCTGCCGGTGCTGCTTCTCGCTTATTATTCGCTGGCAAGCATCACCCGCCTGACGCGCACAGCCTGCCTGAGCGAGATGAATAAAGAATACATTACCCTCGCGCGCGCCAAAGGCGCAGGTGATATGACTATCCTCGTGCGGCACGTGCTGCCCAATATTCGCGGCACGCTGTTTACGGTCATTGCGTTGGCCTACACCTCGATGCTGGAAGGCGCGGTGCTAACGGAAACCGTCTTTTCCTGGCCGGGCATCGGGCGTTACTTAACGACCGCGCTGTTCGCCGGAGATACCACCGCGATTATGGGCGGTACGCTGCTGATTGGCGTGTCGTTTGTCATCATCAATAATGTGACTGACGTGCTGGTGCGTGTCACCGACCCGAGGGTACGATGATGCCGTCTTATCTCTTTTTGCGCCGGATGCTGCGCTCGCCTGCGGCCCTTTGTGGGCTGGTGATTATCACGCTGCTGGCGCTGACCGCCCTGCTTGCCCCGCTGCTCGCGCCGTTTGATCCTAACTGGCAGGACGCTGCCGCTCGTCTGCAGCCGCCCAACGCGCAGCACTGGCTCGGCACCGACAGCTACGGCCGCGATTTACTGTCGCGCCTGCTGTACGGCTCGCGCCCCGCTCTCGGCCTGGTCTTGCTGGTGACGGTGATAACCCTGCCGGTTGGCTTGCTGATCGGCATTCTTTCCGGGTATTACGGCGGATGGCTGGAGCGCGTGCTGATGCGTTTTACCGACGTGGTAATGTCGATGCCGCGTCTGATTCTGGCCTTCGCTTTCGTGGCGATGCTCGGACCCGGGCTTGTGAACGGCGCCCTGGCGCTGGCGCTGACCACCTGGCCTGCCTACGCGCGCCAGGCCCGCAGCGAAATCCAGCGTTTGCGCCACAGCGACTATCTCGCCGCGGCAGAGATGATGGGCATCCGCGGCCCGCGCCTGCTGGCCGGGCATATTCTCCCGCTGTGTCTGCCGTCAGCAATTGTGCGCCTGGTGCTCGATCTGGCGGGCATTATCCTGGCGGCCGCCGGTCTAGGCTTTCTTGGCCTTGGCGCCAGGCCGCCCATGGCGGAATGGGGCGCGATGATCGCCGACGGAATGCAGGTTATTTTCGATCAATGGTGGATTGCCGCGATCCCCGGCACCGCCATTCTGCTGGCGAGCCTGGCGTTTAACCTGCTGGGCGATGGATTACGCGACGTGCTGGAGCCGGGCCATGAGTGAGAAACGCATTGAAGTCCGCAACCTGAATATCGATTATCCCGGCGCGCGCGTGGTCAATAACCTCTCCTTTACGCTTGGCAATGAGCGGCTGGCGCTGGTGGGCGAGTCCGGCTCGGGTAAATCCATGACGGCGCGGGCGCTGATGGGCCTGGTGCGTAAACCGGGCAAAGTAAGCGCCGGGCGGCTTAACGTGCTGGACCACAATCTACTAAGCATGAAAAACCGGGACTGGCGGCGCCTGCGCGGCAACGATATCGCCATGGTTTTACAGG
Source organism: Dryocola sharpae (assembly GCF_051307055.1). Taxonomy (GTDB): domain Bacteria; phylum Pseudomonadota; class Gammaproteobacteria; order Enterobacterales; family Enterobacteriaceae; genus Dryocola. The sequence goes on from NZ_CP149994.1 coordinate 3,694,308, forward strand.
ACCCGCGCTACGCGCTAAACCCGGTGAAAAACGTCGCCCAGCAGATTGATGAGGCTTTGCGCCTGCACCAGAACCTCTCTGCCGGGCAGCGCAGAGAAAGAGTTCGCGAGGCTATTAACGCCGTGGGCTTACAGGATAACGTGCTGGCCCGCTATCCGGCGGAGCTTTCCGGCGGCATGGGGCAGCGCGTCATGATCGCCATCGCGCTGGTCAACGACCCGAAAGTGCTGATTGCCGATGAACCTACCTCGGCGCTGGATGCGCGCCTGCGCAATCAGATCCTTGAACTGCTGGTGGAGCAGTGCGAAAGGCGCCAGATGGCGATGCTGCTGATCAGCCACGATCTGCCGCTGGTGGCGGAACATTGCCAGCGCGTGCTGGTGATGTATCAGGGGCAAAAGGTTGATGAGATGGCGGCGGCTTCTCTGGCCACCGCCACTCATCCGTACACCCGCACGCTATGGACCTGCCGTCCGAATGCCGCCACTTACGGCATGATGCTGCCAACCCTCGACCGTACTCAGAACCTGCAAGGAGAACCCCATGGCGATCGTTGAGGTAAAAAATCTGTGCGTACAGTTTGCCGCAAAGGGCCAGGTCAAAACTGTGGTCAGCGATACGAGCTTTGCTCTTCACGAAGGTGAGACATTCAGCTTGATTGGCGCATCAGGCTGCGGGAAATCCACCGTCCTGCGGGTGCTGGCCGGGCTACAGCGTGAATGGCAGGGCAAGGTGAATCTTCTGGGCGACGCCATTAAACCCGGCGTTCGCTTCCAGGGGGATTTACGCCGTAACGTGCAGATGGTGTTTCAGGATCCCTATGCGTCGTTGCATCCTAACCATACGCTTTACCGCACCCTTGCAGAACCGCTGGCTATCCATAAAGAAACGCGGATCCCCGCGCGCGTGGAAGAGGCGCTTGTGCAGGTTGGATTGCCGGCAGACGCAGCGAGGCGCTACCCGCATCAGCTTTCCGGCGGCCAGCGCCAGCGCGTCGCCATCGCGCGTGCGCTGCTGCTGCGGCCAAAAATCCTGCTGCTGGATGAGCCCACCTCGGCGCTGGATATGTCCGTGCAGGCTGAAATCCTGAACCTGCTGAACCGGCTGAAACAGCAGTTTGCTATGACCTATCTGCTGGTCAGCCATGACGCGGACGTCATAGCGCATATGTCTGACCGGGCGGCTTACATGGCCGGCGGCCGCATCCAGCATGAATACGATCGCGCAGCCCTGAGCCGCGGCGAACACCGCATGGATGCTGCATAACAATGAGGCGGCTGCATCGTTGTGGTGCGGCCGCTTTTTAACGTCCGTTCTCACCCTCCTTCTTCCCAGCATTTAATGCGCAAAACCATATCCAGTACGATTAATTATTGAGCAATCCGCGTTTCGCCCGGCATTTATCCCGATTTCGCTTATGGTCTGGGAAGTGGCGTATTTCCTGCAATACTTATTTTGTGTATCGCGTGATACGCCATTCCCAGGAGCACATTTTGAACAGGTTACCTTCCAGCGCCTCGGCTCTTGCCTGCACGGCGCACGCACTTAACATCATCGAAAAGAAGTCACTTAGCCATGAGGAGATGAAGGCGCTAAACCGAGAGGTTATCGAAAGTTTCCAGCAGCATGTTAATCCGGGTTTTCTTGAGTATCGTAAGTCTGTAACCGCCGGCGGGGATTACGGAGCCGTAGAGTGGCAAGCGAGCAGTCTGAATACGCTTGTCGACACCCAGGGCAAGGAGTACCTCGATTGCCTGGGCGGGTTCGGCATTTTTAACGTGGGGCACCGTAATCCAACAGTGGTTTCCGCCGTACAGCATCAGCTCGAAAAACAACCCCTGCACAGTCAGGAACTGCTCGACCCGCTACGGGCGATGCTGGCTAAAACCCTTGCAACGCTTACGCCGGGTAAACTGAAGTACAGCTTCTTTAGCAACAGCGGCACGGAATCGGTCGAAGCAGCGATTAAGCTCGCTAAGGCGTACCAGTCACCGCGTGGGAAATTTACCTTTATCGCCGCCAGCGGCGCTTTTCACGGCAAATCTCTTGGCGCATTGTCTGCGACGGCTAAATCCACCTTCCGTAAACCCTTTATGCCTTTGCTTCCGGGCTTCCGTCACGTACCTTTCGGCAATATCGACGCCTTGCGTACAATGCTCAGCGAATGCCATAAAACCGGCGATGATGTCGCAGCCGTTATTCTGGAGCCCATCCAGGGCGAAGGCGGCGTTATTCTGCCGCCGGCGGGTTACCTGCCTGCCGTGCGCAGGCTTTGCGATGAGTTTGGCGCGCTGCTGATTTTCGACGAAGTACAAACCGGCATGGGCCGCACCGGCAAAATGTTCGCCTGCGAGCATGAAAACGTGCAGCCGGATATTTTATGCCTCGCCAAAGCGCTCGGCGGCGGCGTAATGCCGATTGGCGCAACGGTTGCCACAGAAGAAGTTTTCTCGGTGCTGTTTGATAATCCTTTCCTGCACACCACCACCTTTGGCGGCAACCCGCTGGCCTGCGCCGCAGCGTTAGCCACCATCCATGTTCTGCTGGAGCAGAATCTCCCCGCTCAGGCAGCGCAAAAAGGGCAGCTTTTAGTGGATGGTTTCCAGGCGCTCGCACGCGAGTTTCCGGAGATGGTTGTGGAAGCACGAGGGCAAGGCTTGCTGATAGCAATTGAGTTTAGCGACAACGAAACCGGCTATAACTTTGCCAGCGAAATGTTCCGCCAGCAGGTACTGGTCGCCGGGACGCTCAACAATGCGAAAACCATCCGCATTGAGCCGCCGCTGACGATTAGCGTTGAGCAGTGTGAGCAGGTGCTGGGATGCGCCAGGGAAGCGCTGGAAGGTTTACAACTGTCGCTGGGTGAAGCGGTTGAAAATATTGTCCAGTAAATCTATCCGGGCACGTTTTTAACAGACGTGCCCGGATATTCCTCAAACTGGCAGCAGCCCGACAAAACTCCGCTTCTTACGCGGCTGCGACATCATCTCATCCAGCTTTGCAACGCATGCCAGGTAGTGCGGCGTTTGCTTATGCGCCAGCACCGCCTCATCGTTTTGATAGGCTTCGTAGATAAAGAACCGCGTGGGGACTTCCGGGTCCTGCAGAACGTCGAACCGCAGGTTTCCTGGCTCTTTGATTGAGCCTTCGTGGTTGGCGCGGAACACGTCCAGAAACTCGTTTACCCGCTCCGGCTTGATATTGATCTCGACCAGCGTCACGTTCATGCCCTGCCTCCCTGCTGTTTTTCATCCAGCCAGAACTGGTATGCCTCTCGCGCAGAAACATTTTCATGCACCACTTTTTTCACCGCTTTTAGCATGGCGAGCGGCGCCTCGGACTGGAAGATATTGCGTCCCATATCCACGCCGGACGCGCCCTGATCGATAGCCCGGAAGCACATCTCCAGCGCCTCCTGTTCCGGCAGTTTTTTCCCGCCGGCAATAACAATCGGTACCGGACAGCTGGCGGCCACTTTCTCGAAGCCCTCTTCCACAAAGTAGGTTTTCACAAACTGCGCGCCGATCTCTGCGGCGATACGGCTGGCCAGCGAAAAATAGCGAGCGTCACGCGCCATCTCTTTGCCCACGCCGGTGACGGCAAGCGTTGGAATGCCATAGCGTGTGCCTTCATCAACCAGCTTGATGATATTGTTGATCGACTGGTGCTCGTACTCACTGCCGATATAAATTTGCGCCGCCACCGCACAGGCGTTAAGGCGCAGCGCATCTTCCATGGTCACCGCCACGCTTTCACGCGAGAGTTCGCTGAGGATAGAGTTTCCGCCGGACGCGCGCAGAACCACGGGTTTATTGGTCGCAGGCGGCACAACGCTGCGCAGAATGCCGCGGGTGCACATCAGCACATCGGTTTCTTCAAACAGCGGCGCGATGGATAAATCGATACGCTCAAGGCCGGTGGTCGGCCCCTGAAAATAGCCATGGTCGAACGCCAGCATTACGGTGCGGCCGGTAGCCGGATTAAAGATCCGCGCAAGGCGTGACTGCATGCCCCAGTCCAGCGCGCCGCTGCCCTTCAGGTAAAAGGCTTTGTTCTCCTGCGGGCGGCCAATGCCGTAATCTTTGCCTTCTCTGATATCGTCAAGATCTGCCATTATTTCCTCCCTCAGAAGTCGTATTTACCGATATTTTCTTTAGTGAACACCACGCGTTCCGGCAGCAGCACTATGCCGTTGCCCTTCGCTTCATACTGGTATCCCTGCACGCTGTTCGGCTCCACTTTAAGCGTGCCGATTTTCGCCACCTCAACGCTGTCGCCGACGTTAAGATCGCCCTTTTTCAACATCGTATTTGCGACGTTTACCGCAATTTCGCCCTGCTGCACCACGTCCCACAGGCCAAAGGCTTTCACCGTGCCGCGCTCAACGTAAGGCCGCATAACGTTCGGCGTGCTGAAGCCTACGATGGCGACGTTAGTTCGTTTAAGATTTTCCGCGGCCTGCGCAGCCGCAGGCAATGCATTGGCATCCGGCGCGATAATCGCATCCAGATCCGGGTATGCCTTTAAGATCCCTTCCGCCGTTTGCAGAGATTTAGTGGCATCGTTATAGCCAAACTGCGTGGTAACGATCTGCCACTGCGGATGATCTTTGGCGATCTTCGCTTTCGCCTCTTTCACCCACTGGTTCTGGTCGGTCACGGTCGGGCTGGAGTAGAAGAAGGCTACTTTGGCCGCGGGTTTCGTCACCTGTTTTGCGGCCATCTCCACCAGCATGCCGCCGAGCTGCTGCGGCGTACCCTGGTTGATGTAGATGCTGCGGCATTCAGGTTTGGTGTCCGAATCCCACGTCAGCACTTTCACGCCGCGCTGCATCGCGCGTTTAAGCGCCGGGCACAGGCCGTCTGGTGAAACCGCGGACACGATAATCGCGTTATAGCCCTGATTGACGAAGTTATTGATCAGCTGCACCTGGCCGGAAACGCTCGGCTCGGTCGGCCCGTCGTAGGTAACCGGCACGCCGAGATCTTTGCCCGCCTGCATGGCGCCGTTGCCGCCGCTGGTAAAGAAGCCCACGCCGACCAGCTTCGGGATAAAGGCAATACGATCGGCGGCCTGGGCGGTGACAACCCCAAAGGCTAAAGCCAGCGCACCGAGCTTAAGTACGCGTTTTGCTGTCTGCTTCATATTAAACTCCCGTTAGTTTTCCTGTGACCGCGCAGGCGACGCCATGCCGCCTGGAGATAAGCGCGGTGCAAACTCACCGAACGACCAATGACCACCACAATCAACAGCGCACCGGACAACGCGCTCGATACCTGATTAGGCACGCCGGCCATCTGTAAACCCTGCTGCAGATACCCCACCAGCAGCGCCGCCAGCGCTGTGCCCAGAATCGATCCGGAACCGCCGTAAATATTCGCCCCGCCAAGCACGGCGGCGGTCAGCGCAGGCATCAGCAAATCACGTCCCAAATCCGAACGCGCCGAGCCGAAATAAGAAACCAGCACGATGGCCGCGATGGCCGAGGCCAGCCCCACCATGCCGTACACGCCGTACAGAGAGCCGTTTACCGGCAGCGCCGCATAGCGCGCCGCACGCGGATTTTGCCCAATCAAAAAGATGTGGCGGCCAAAACGAGCGCGATGGGTAAGCAGCCAGAACAGCAGCGTGATAACCGCGAATATAATTAGCGGAATCGGCAGGCCAAGCAGAGTGAGGTTGGCAAAACCGGTAAACGCGTCCGGAAAACCGCCGATGCCTTCGTAACCCGTCGCCCCTGCCATACCGGAGAGCAGCAGCGCGCCGCCGCCGAACAGATAAAGCGTGCCGAGCGTGATGACCAGCGGGCTAATACCCGTGTAATGAATAAGTGCGGCGTTAAACAAGCCGCACAGCAGGCCGACAGCAAGCGTAAGAACGATCGCAAGCGTTATGGGAAATTCCGCCTGCAGCATCACGCCCAGCGCGATGGCGCACAGGCCGATGGTGGAGCCGAGCGAAATATCGATGCCGCCGCTGATAATCACCAGCGTCAGCGGCAGAGCAACGATGCCGATACAGATAAAATCACTGGTGCTGAACAGCAGCATGTTGATATCGAGCATGCGAGGATTTATCGCGCCAAACAGCAGGATCTCCGCGACCAGAATCAGCAGCAGCGCGACTTCCCAGTTAAGTTTCAGTTTCGTCATTTACGCCACATCCTTCTTCTTACGGGGAAAAGCGCGTACGTTCTTTGCGCCGGGTAAAGGCGGCACAAACCGGCTGTATTTCTGCGCCCGCTGATGCCGGGCCAGCGCCTGCCGCAGGCGGCCATCCAGCACCAGTACGCCGAGCAGCACCAGACCTGCGATAAAATCGTTCCACCAGGCTGGAAGTTTGAACAGCACCAGTACCGTATCGATTTGCGTAAGGAAGAAGGCGCCGAGGAACGCGCCAATAACCGTACCGGTGCCGCCCAGCAGCGAAATACCGCCGAGCACGCAGGCGGCGATGGCCTTCATCTCCAGCCCGCTGCCGGTCTGGTTTGGCACAAAACCAATTTGCGAGGCGAAGATAATTCCGCCGATCGCCGCGAGCATGCCGTTGAAAGTAAAAGCTAAAAGCCGCGTGCGGTTTACCGCTACGCCGAGCTGCCGGGCGGCGGCAAGGTTATCGCCCACCGCGTAATAATCTCGCCCGAACGCCGTTCTTGCCAGCGTCCAGGCGGCGACAGCGACCAGGCCGAGCACCAGCATGCCAAGCGGAGAGACGCCCAGCGCGACAGGTTCCGACAGCGACTTAAGACTTGTCGGCAACCCTTCAATCCATTTCCCGCCCGTCCACAGCAGCATGCCGCCGCGATAAAGCCCGAGGGTGCCAAGCGTGGCGACAATCGCCGGAATGCGCAGCCAGACAACCAGCACGCCGTTGAAAAAACCTGCCAGCGCGCCCGTCGCCAGCGCGAACAGCATCGCCACCGGCAGGCTGTAGCCGCTGTTTAGCGCCATCCCCACGGCAATAGCGCACAGGCCAACGGTTGAACCAACGGAGACGTCAATGTTGCGCGTCAGCATTACCATGGTGGCGCCTACGGCCAGCAGGATCAGGATCTGCGCGCTGGTGAAGATCATGCTCAGCGTTTGCAGGCTGAAGTAGCTGTGGTTCAGAGCGACCAGTACCGCAAACAGCGCGACGATCGCAAGCAGCGCGCTCAGCTCGCGATTCTTCAGCAGTTTTTTCATGCCCGACCTCCGCCAAACGCCATGCTCATCATGCGATCGACATTGATGGCAGGCTTACGCAGCTCGCCGTTCAGCGCCCCCTGATGCATCACCAGCACGCGATCCGCCAGGCCGACAAACTCGTCGAGATCGCTGGAGATCATCAGCACCGCCACGTTCTGCGCCGCCACGCTTTTAATGAGCTGATAGATATCGGCCCGGGCCGCCACGTCCACGCCGCGCGTAGGTTCATCGACGATGAGCAACAAGGGATTGGCTTCCAGGCAGCGCGCCAGCAGGACTTTTTGCTGATTGCCGCCGGAGAGCGTGCGCACCGTCTGCTCGGCATTATTGAGTTTGATGCCCAAGGCGCGGTGATAGCGTTCCACCACCGCCGCTTCCCGCTTGCTTTGTTGCCACAGCCCTGGCTCATTGAGCGCCACGGTATTCCAGCGGATCGGCGCATCAAGAAACAGCCCTGAAACCTGGCGATCCTCCGGCAGATAGATAAGCCCGCGATCGAGCCGTGATTTTGTGCGATCGCCGCTAATTTCACGATTTTCAAGATAAATATGCCCGCCGCGCACCGGCCGCAGGCCGTAAAGCGTTTCCGCAAGCTCGGTGCGGCCCGATCCCACCAGTCCTGCAAGGCCTACGATCTCGCCCGCGTACAGCTCAAAGCTCAGATCGATAAAGCCTTCGCCGGTCAGCTCTTCCACGCGCAGCACCGGAAAATCCTGTGGTTCTGTGCGACGGTTGCCCGGCAGCGCCAGCCACAGCTTTTGCGTGTCGCTCAGCGCGTGCTGGCGATTAATCGGCGTCATCGCGTTGATCAGCTGCTCATCCAGCAGCTGCGCGGTTTCGCCGTGCAGCACTACGGCACCGTCGCGCATCACTGAAATATGGCTGGAGATCTTGCGGATCTCCGGCAGCTTGTGGGAGATAAAAACAATGCCGACATCAAGATCCTGTAAAGCGCGGATCTGACGAAACAGCCGTTCGGTTTCGCCCGGCGTCAGCGACGCGGTGGGCTCGTCGAGGATAAGGATTTTCGCCTCGCGCATTAGCCCGCGCAGGATCTCGACCATCTGCTGATCCGCCACTTCCAGCGTGCTGGCCGTAGCCTGCAGCGGGATCTGGCACTCAAGCTGGCGCATTTTCTCCTGCAGGCGGCTGTCTGCGTCCCGGCTTGCGGGCAGGCGGAAGAGGATATTTTCCCGCACGGTTAGGTTGGGAAACAGCATCGGCTCCTGCGGTACCAGATAGATGCCCAGATCGTGCGCCTGCCCTGGCGTGAGCCGCCCAAAGGCTTTGCCTCGCACTTTCAGCTCGCCGCGATCGGGGATCTCCACGCCCGCGATGATTTTCATTAATGTCGACTTTCCTGCCCCGTTGCCGCCGAGCAACGCGTGAACCTGCCCGGCATAAAGAGCAAAATCAATCTCTTTGAGGACGCTCACGCCCGAGAACCCTTTGCTGATATGGCAGGCTTCCAGTACGGCGGTGGTGTTGTGCATCTTCACTCCACAATTGAACAAAAGAGAAATTGCATTAATAATGTTCAAAAGCGTAGACGCCGATATATATTTACAACCGGGCAGGGATCACAAAATTTTTAATTAGATCGGCTAAAACCTCTGCATCACAAAATGATCTTTTTGCCGCACGCTTCACATTTTCTCATCCGGCATCTTCGAACATATGATCTAAATTTGAATAAGAGTTCATCTATGAGCGACAAACGAGTTGAAGAAGGGCGATTAGGCAGCCTGCCGATGGCAGAAGAAGAGCTGCTGGCGCGGGTGGCGTGGTCTTACTACCACGACGGATTAACGCAGAACGATATTGGCGAACGACTCGGCCTGCCGCGCCTGAAGATTTCGCGCCTGCTGGAAAAGGGCCGTCAGTCAGGGGTGATACGCGTACAGATTAACTCGCGTTACGAGGGTTGCCTGGCGCTGGAAACGGCGCTGCAGCAGCGGTTCAACCTTAAGATTGCCCGCGTGCTGCCCGCGCAGAACACGCCTTTGATGAGCACGCGCTTAGGCATTGGCGCTGCGCAATCGCTGATGGGCGTGCTGGAGCCGGGACAGCTGCTGGCCGTAGGCTTCGGCGAAACCACCATGAGCTGCCTGCAGCATCTGAGCGGCTTTATCGGCTCGCAGCAGATTCGCCTGGTGACGCTTTCCGGCGGAGTTGGGCCCTATATGACCGGTATCGGCCAGCTCGACGCGGCCTGTAGCGTCAGCATGATCCCGGCCCCGCTGCGCGTCTCTTCGCCGCAGGTGGCGGAAATTTTACGGATGGAAGCGAGCGTGCGGGACGTCATTCTCGCGGCAATGGCTGCGGACGCGGCGGTAGTCGGCATCGGCGCGATAAACCAGAAGCGCGACGCCACTATTCTGCGCTCGGGTTATATCAGCGAAGGGGAGCAGCTGATGTACGCCCGCAAGGGGGCGGTGGGCGATATCCTCGGCTATTTCCTGCAAGCGGATGGCAAACTGGTGGAAGGGCTGGAAATCCACCGCGAGTTACTGGGCGTGACGCTTGAGGATCTCTCGCATCTGCCGACGATTGTCGGCGTGGCGGGCGGGCCCGATAAAGCGGACGCTATTTATGCCGCGCTCCTTGGCCGCCGTATCAATGGCCTGGTGACGGAAGAAGAGACCGCGCGGGCGGTGTTAGCTCTGGCTGATTAACCCCGCGCAAAACAATTGCGGGGTCAACCGATGAGTTATCTGTTAGCGCTGGACGCCGGTACGGGCAGTATCCGCGCCGTTATCTTCGACCTTTCGGGCCACCAGATCGCCGTCGGCCAGGCCGAATGGAAGCATCTGAGCGTGGCCGATGTGCCAGGCTCGATGGAGTTTGACCTCGCGAATAACTGGCAGCTCGCCTGTCAGTGCATCCGTGAAGCGCTGCAAAAAGCGCATCTCCCGCCAGGCGCCATTAGCGCTATCTCCTGCTGCTCGATGCGTGAAGGCATCGTGCTTTACGACCGCAACGGCGACCCAATCTGGGCGTGTGCCAACGTGGACGCCCGCGCCAGCCGTGAAGTCAGCGAGCTAAAAGAGATCCACGATTTTCAGTTTGAATCCGAGGTGTACCACGTTTCCGGGCAGACGCTGGCGTTAAGCGCCATGCCGCGCCTGCTGTGGCTTGCGCACCATCGCCCGGATATTTATCGCGAGGCGGCGACTATCACCATGATCGGCGACTGGCTGGCGGCGAAGCTTAGCGGCGAGCTGGCGGTCGATCCTTCCAACGCGGGTACAACGGGCATGCTTGACCTCGCAACCCGTGACTGGCGGCCCGCGTTGCTGGATATGGCCGGGCTGCGGGCGGATATCCTTTCGCCGGTCAAGGAGACCGGTACGGTGCTCGGCGGCGTCACGCAGGAAGCCGCCGAGCAAAGCGGGCTGCTCGCTGGCACGCCGGTGGTGATGGGCGGCGGCGATGTGCAGCTGGGTTGTCTGGGACTTGGCGTGGTAAGAGCCGGGCAAACGGCGGTGTTGGGCGGCACCTTCTGGCAGCAGGTGGTGAACCTGCCGGCCATCAAGACCGATCCGGAGATGAATATCCGCATTAACCCGCACGTCATCGGCAATATGGTGCAGGCGGAATCCATCAGCTTCTTTACCGGCCTGACGATGCGCTGGTTCCGGGACGCCTTCTGCGCCGAAGAAAAACTGCTGGCCGAAAGGCTTGGCGTGGACGCTTATGCCCTGCTCGAAGATATGGCCGCGCGGGTGCCGGCGGGCTCCCACGGCGTGATGCCGATATTCTCCGACGCGATGCATTTCAAGCAGTGGTATCACGCGGCGCCGTCGTTTATTAATCTCTCCATCGACCCGGAGAAATGCAATAAAGCGACCTTGTTCCGCGCGCTGGAAGAAAACGCGGCCATCGTCTCGGCGTGTAATCTTGAACAGATTTCCGGCTTCTCCGGCGTGGAGTTTGAATCTTTAGTCTTTGCGGGCGGCGGTTCGAAAGGCGCGCTGTGGAGCCAGATTTTAAGCGATGTTACCGGCCTGCCGGTACGCGTGCCGGTGGTTAAAGAGTCCACGGCGCTGGGCTGCGCCATTGCGGCGGGCGTGGGCGCCGGGCTGTTTAACAATATGGCCGATACGGGCGAAAGGCTGGTGAAATGGCAGCGCGAATTTACGCCGAACCAGCAGCATCGCGAGCTGTATGACGAGATGAAAAGCAAATGGATGAAGGTGTATGCGGATCAGCTAACGCTGGTGGACAGCGGGCTTACGACCTCAATGTGGCAGGCGCCGGGGCTGGTAAAAGGATAACGGCCGGCGGATGGCGCTTTCGCTTATCCGCCCTACAACCGCGGACCAGAGGTCGATCGAATAAGCAGCGCGCCACCCGACGAATCACCGCAGCACGCAGGCCGGGTAAGCATCGCGTCACCCGATAAACCACAGCAATATGTAGGTCGGATAAGCAGCGCGCCGCCCGACAAACCACAGCAGCACGCAGGTCGGGTAAGCACCGCGCCGCCCGACGAATCACAGCAGCACGCAGGCCGGGTAAGCATCGCGCCACCCGACGAATCACAGCAATTGTAGGTCGGGTAAGCACCGCGCCACCCGACGAATCACACCAGCACGCAGGCCGGGCAAACACCGCGCCGCCCGACAAACCACAGCACTACGTAGGTCGGGTAAGCATCGCGCCACCCGACGAATCACAGCAGCACGCAGGTCGGATAAGCACCGCGCCACCCGACAAACCACAGCAATATGTAGGTCGGGTAAGCATCGCATCACCCGACGAATCACAGCAGCACGTAGGCCGGGCAAACACCGCACCACCCGACAAACCACAGCAATATGTAGGTCGGGTAAGCACCGCGCCACCCGACGAATCATCGTAATACGTAGGTCGGGTAAGCATCGCGCCACCCGACGAATCACAGCAATTGTAGGTCGGGTAAGCACCGCGTCACCCGACAAACAACAGCAATACGTAGGCCGGGTAAGCATCGCGCCACCCGACAAATCACAGCAGCACGCAGGCCGGGCAAGCACCGCATCACCCGATAAATCACAGCAGCACGCAGGTCGGTTAAGCACCGCGTCACCCGACAAACCACAGCAATACGTAGGTCGGATAAGCACCGCATCACCCGATAAATCACAGCAGCACGCAGGTCGGGTAAGCATCGCACCACCCGACAAACCACAGCAATACGTAGGTCGGGTAAGCATTGCGCCACCCGACATCGAACCTGATTAACCAGAGCGCTTCATCATCAGCCAGAGGCTAATCAGGAAGAAGCTGGCGCTTGGCAGCAGCGCGCCAAGGATCGGCGGAATGTTATAAACCAGGCTCAGCGGCCCGAAGATTTGGTCAAGCACGTAGAACACAAAGCCAAAGCTGATGCCGGTGACCACGCGCACGCCCATCGGCACGCTGCGCAGCGGCCCAAAAATGAACGACAGCGCCATCAGCATCATTACCGCAACCGACAGCGGCGCAAAGATTTTGCTCCACATATTGAGCTGGTAGCGCCCGGCATCCTGCCCGCTCGACTTCAGATACTTCACGTAGTTGTGCAGGCCGCTTATCGACAGCGCATCGGGATCCAGCGCCACCACGCCGAGTTTGTCTGGCGTGAGGTTTGTTTTCCACTCGCCGCTGACGGTCTGGGAACCGGTGATTTGCTTAGGATCGGTCAGGTTAGACTCATCTACCTGCGATAGCCGCCATACTTTGTGTTCCGCATCGTACTGGGCCGAAGCGGCATAACGCACGGATTGCAGACGGCGATCTTTGTTAAAGGCGTAAATACTGATGCCCGCAATCTGGTTGTTATCCTTCACTCGTTCAATATAAACAAAGTCCTGCCCATCTTTGGCCCATAAACCATTCTGGGTTGAGAGTAAGGAGCCGCCGAGCATCTGCTGCGCACGATAGTTACGCGCCATCTGCTCGCCCTGCGGCGCTACCCATTCGCCGATTGCCATCGTCAGCAATACTAACGGAATTGCCGTTTTCATCACGGAAAGCGCAATTTGCAAACGGGTAAAGCCGGAGGCCTGCATCACCACCAGCTCACTGCGCTGGGCCAGCATGCCTAACCCCAGCAGAGCGCCTAACAGGGCCGCCATCGGGAAGAAAATCTGGATGTCTTTCGGTACGCTCAGGACGGTGTATACCCCTGCGCCCAGCGCTGAATACTCACCCTGCCCGGCTTTTTTCAACTGATCGACAAACTTGATAATTCCGGATAACGACACCAGCATGAACAGCGTCATCATGATGGTGGTGAAGATGGTTTTACCGATATAACGGTCGAGTACGCCAAACATTTATGCCGCTCCTTTTTTACTGAAGCGCGCTCGGAATTGGCGCATCGGTACCGTATCCCACACGTTTAGCACCAGCGCGATGCCAATGTAGATAATGTTCACCAGCCACATCCAAATCATCGGGTCGATTTTGCCTTTTGCCGCATTCGACTTCAGCGACGTCTGCAGCAGGAAGAAGATCAGGTAGAGCAGCATCGCCGGGAGCATGGACAGCACGCGGCCCTGGCGCGGGTTGACGACGCTGAGCGGCACCACCATCAGCGCCATAATAAAGACGGTGAGCACAAGCGTAATGCGCCAGTGGAGTTCGGCACGGGCGTTAGGTTTATCGCTTTGCCACAGCGTGCGCATCTCCATCTGGCTGGCATCGTCCGGATTCAGCGCCACCGTCTGGTGCCCGACAATGGCCACGTAATCCTGGAAATCCGTAATGCGGAAGTCGCGCAGCAGCGCCGTGCCTTCAAAGCGGGTGCCGGTATTGAGCGTGACAACCTGTGAGCCGTCAGGCCGCACGGAGAGATGGCCTGAATCCGCCACGATAACCGACGGACGAGCATTGCCCTTTGGACGCAGCTGCGCCAGGAAAACATCGTTAAAGCTGGCGCCTTCGACGCTTTCTATAAACAGCACGGAGTTACCGTCGGTGGCCTGCTTGAATTGTCCCTGAGCCAGTGCCGCCATCCCCGGATTCGCTTTGGCTTCCGCCAGTACTTCATCCTGGTGACGTGAGGACCAGGGCCCAAGCCACATAGAGTTGATCATCGCCACCACGCCGGTAAAGAGTGCGAGGATCATCGCGGCTTTGATTAAGACTGCTTTACTCAGACCGCAGGCATGCATTACCGTGATTTCGCTTTCGGTATACAGCCGGCCAAGCGTCATCAGCAGCCCTAAAAACAGACTGAGCGGGAGAATAAGCTGCGCCATTTCCGGCACGCCCAACCCTAAAAGAGAAAGTACGAGGTTTGTCGGAATATCGCCCTCAACCGCCGCCCCCAGAATCCTGACCATCTTCTGACAAAAGAAAATCAAAAAGAGGATGAAGAGGATCGCAAGCTGGCTTTTGAGCGTCTCCCGAACCAGATATCTTATGATAATCACATTAAGTACGCCTGTGAAAACGAGTCTTTTTGCAGGAAAATCGCTTGTTTCATCGCTTATACGTCATTTATTCTCTTGAGTCGTCGAAAACATCGCTAAGATGAAACTTACCCGGCGAAGTGATACACAGGGTGATTTAACTGACGTTGTCGAAACCGTAAAAATACATTCGTTAAGATTAACACGAAGTCATCGCAACAGCGGATATGAGTTACGAAAGCTTGCAATTCTAGCTGTAGCCACCGCCGTTGTCTTTAAGATTCAGGAGCGTAGTGCATGGAGTTCAGTGTAAAAAGCGGTAGCCCCGAGAAACAGCGTAGTGCCTGCATCGTTGTGGGAGTTTTTGAACCGCGTCGCCTGTCCCCGGTCGCCGAACAACTCGATAAAATCAGCGATGGCTACATCAGCGCGCTTTTGCGCCGCGGCGAGCTTGAGGGAAAACCAGGTCAGACTTTATTGCTTCACCACGTTCCGAATGTGCTTTCTGAGCGTATTCTGCTGATTGGGTGTGGTAAAGAGCGTGAACTGGACGAACGTCAGTATAAGCAGGTTATTCAGAAAACCATTAACACACTGAACGATACCGGCTCGATGGAAGCCGTCTGTTTTCTGACCGAGCTGCACGTTAAGGGCCGTAATACTTACTGGAAGGTCCGCCAGGCGGTAGAAACCGCAAAAGAGTCGCTTTACAGCTTTGACCAGCTGAAAACCAACAAAAGCGAGCCACGCCGCCCGCTGCGTAAAATGGTCTTTAATGTACCGACTCGTCGTGAGCTGACCAGCGGCGAACGCGCGATTCAGCACGGTCTGGCTATCGCCGCCGGCATCAAAGCGGCAAAAGACCTCGGCAATATGCCACCGAATATCTGCAACGCGGCCTATCTGGCCTCTCAGGCTCGACAGCTGGCCGACTCGTACAGCAAAAACGTCGTCACCCGCGTTATCGGCGAACAGCAGATGAAAGAGCTAGGCATGCACTCCTACCTCGCGGTGGGCGACGGTTCCCGAAACGAATCGCTGATGTCCGTTATCGAATACAAAGGTAACGACACGCCGGACGCGCGCCCGATCGTGCTGGTTGGCAAAGGCCTGACGTTCGACTCCGGCGGTATCTCCATCAAGCCTGCCGAAGGCATGGACGAGATGAAATACGACATGTGCGGCGCAGCGTCCGTCTATGGCGTAATGCGTATGGTTGCAGAGCTGAACCTGCCGATTAACGTTATCGGCGTGCTGGCCGGATGTGAAAATATGCCGGGCGGGCGGGCATATCGCCCGGGCGACGTCCTGACCACCATGTCCGGGCAGACCGTTGAAGTGCTGAATACCGATGCGGAAGGCCGTCTGGTGCTGTGCGATGTGCTGACCTACGTGGAACGCTTCGAGCCGGAAGTGGTTATCGATGTGGCAACGCTGACCGGCGCGTGCGTGATAGCCCTGGGCCATCACATCACCGGGCTGCTGTCTAACCATAATCCGCTGGCGCATGAGCTGATTAGCGCGTCTGAACAGGCGGGCGACCGCGCATGGCGTCTGCCGCTCGGCGATGAGTACCAGGATCAGCTCGACTCCAACTTTGCCGATATGGCGAACATTGGCGGCCGTCCCGGCGGCGCGATTACCGCCGCCTGCTTCCTGTCCCGCTTTACCCGTAAGTACAACTGGGCGCACCTGGATATCGCAGGAACGGCCTGGCGTTCAGGCAAAGCCAAAGGCGCGACCGGTCGTCCGGTTGCGCTGCTGTCGCAATTCCTGTTGAATCGTTCAGGTTTTAACGGCGAAGAGTAACGGCGGCGCCTGAGCTTTTGTCGGACGGATTGACCTACGCCATCCACCTTGTTCCCGGTGGATGGCGTTTCGTTTATCCACCCTACCGCCTGCACGGTTTTGTAGGTCGGGTAAGCCTCGCGCCACCCGACAGAGGGTTTCTCATGATTCAGAAGATGCGAGTAAAATGAAAAACGCGACGTTCTACCTGCTCGACAACGACACGCCATCCGGCGAACTAAGTGCCGTTGAAGCGCTGGTGTGTGAACTTGCGGCAGAAAGTTTTCGGGCGGGCAAGCGCCTGCTCATCGCCTGTGTTGATGAACAACAGGCCGTCCGCCTGGATGAAGCGCTCTGGCAACGCGATGCCCACGCTTTTGTGCCGCACAATCTCGCCGGAGAAGGGCCGCGTTATGGCGCGCCGGTCGAACTCGCCTGGCCGCAGCGTCGCGGTAGCTCGCCGCGCGATGTGCTGATAAGCCTGCTGCCGCAGTTCGCAGATTTTGCCACCGCTTTCCATGAAGTGATAGACTTCGTACCTTACGAAGACACGCAAAAACAACTGGCCCGCGAGCGCTATAAGGCGTACCGCGTTGCCGGTTTCCACTTGACTACGGCGACTCATACCCCGCCGGGAACGACATAGCAGACAATGGAAAAGACATATAACCCGCAAGATATCGAACAGCCGCTTTACGAGCACTGGGAACAGCAGGGCTACTTTAAGCCAAGTGGCGATACCAGCCAGCAAAGCTTCTGCATCATGATCCCGCCGCCGAACGTCACCGGCAGTTTGCATATGGGTCACGCCTTCCAGCAGACGATCATGGACACCATGATCCGCTACCAGCGCATGCAGGGCAAAAACACCCTGTGGCAGGCGGGGACCGACCACGCGGGCATCGCGACCCAGATGGTCGTCGAGCGCAAGATTGCCACCGAAGAGGGTAAAACGCGCCACGATTACGGCCGCGACGCCTTTATCGATAAGATCTGGCAGTGGAAGGCGGAGTCTGGCGGCACCATCACCCGTCAGATGCGTCGTCTTGGCAACTCCGTCGACTGGGAGCGCGAGCGCTTCACCATGGACGAAGGCCTGTCCAACGCGGTGAAAGAGGTATTCGTCCGCCTGTACAAAGAAGACCTGATTTATCGCGGCAAACGCCTGGTAAACTGGGATCCGAAGCTGCGCACCGCGATTTCCGATCTGGAAGTTGAAAACCGCGAGTCCAAAGGCTCCATGTGGCACCTGCGTTATCCGCTGGCCGACGGCGCAAAAACTGCCGACGGCAAAGATTATCTGATTGTGGCAACCACCCGTCCGGAAACCGTACTCGGCGATACCGGCGTGGCCGTTAACCCGGAAGATCCGCGTTACAAAGATTTGATCGGTAAATACGTGGTGCTGCCGCTGGTCAACCGCCGCATTCCAGTTGTTGGCGACGAACACGCCGACATGGAAAAAGGCACCGGCTGCGTGAAGATCACCCCGGCACACGACTTCAATGACTATGAAGTTAGCCGCCGTCACGCCCTGCCGATGATCAACATCCTGACCTTCGACGGCGATATCCGCGAAGCGGCCGAAGTATTTGATACCAACGGCGAAGAATCTACCGTTTACAGCAGCGACATCCCGGCGGAATTCCGGAAGCTGGAGCGTTTTGCCGCGCGCAAAGCCGTTGTTGCTAAATTCGATGAGCTGGGCCTGCTTGACGAAATCAAGCCGCACGACCTGACCGTGCCTTACGGCGACCGCGGCGGCGTGGTTATCGAACCGATGCTGACCGACCAGTGGTACGTGCGTACGGCGCCGCTGGCGAAAGTGGCGGTAGAAGCCGTTGAACAGGGCGAAATCCAGTTCGTGCCTAAGCAGTACGAAAACATGTACTTCTCCTGGATGCGCGATATTCAGGACTGGTGTATCTCCCGTCAGCTCTGGTGGGGCCACCGCATTCCGGCCTGGTACGACGCCGAAGGCAACGTTTACGTTGGCCGTAACGAAGCGGAAGTGCGCGCTGAAAACAACCTGGGCGCGGACGTTGCGCTTAACCAGGACGAAGACGTGCTGGACACCTGGTTCTCCTCCGGACTGTGGACGTTCTCCACTTTAGGCTGGCCTGAAAACACCGAAGCGCTGCGTACCTTCCACCCGACCAGCGTAATGGTCAGCGGCTTCGACATTATCTTCTTCTGGATTGCGCGCATGATCATGCTGACCATGCACTTCATCAAGGATGAAGACGGCAAGCCGCAGGTTCCGTTTAAAACCGTTTATATGACCGGGCTTATCCGCGATGACGAAGGGCAGAAAATGTCCAAGTCTAAGGGTAACGTTATCGATCCGCTGGATATGGTTGACGGCATCTCCCTGGAAGATCTGCTCGAGAAGCGCACCGGCAACATGATGCAGCCGCAGCTGGCGGAGAAAATCCGCAAGCGCACCGAGAAGCAGTTCCCGAACGGCATTGAGCCGCACGGCACCGATGCGCTGCGCTTTACGCTTGCGGCGCTGGCTTCCACCGGTCGCGATATCAACTGGGACATGAAGCGTCTGGAAGGCTACCGTAACTTCTGTAACAAGCTATGGAACGCCAGCCGTTTCGTGCTAATGAACACCGAAGAGCAGGACTGCGGCTTTGAAAGCGGCGAGCTGGTGCTGTCTCTGGCCGATCGCTGGATTCTGGCCGAGTTTAACCGCACCGTGAAGGCGTACCGTGAAGCGCTGGACAGCTATCGCTTTGATATCGCAGCCGGCATCCTGTATGAATTCACCTGGAACCAGTTCTGCGACTGGTATCTGGAGCTGACCAAGCCGGTGATGAACGGCGGTTCTGAAGCCGAACTGCGCGGCACCCGCAATACGCTGGTGAACGTGCTGGAAGGTCTGTTGCGCCTTGCGCATCCGATCATTCCATTCATCACCGAAACCATCTGGCAGCGCGTGAAAGTGCTCAAAGGCATCAGCGACGATACCATCATGCTTCAGCCATTCCCGGCGTATAACAGCGCTCAGGACGATGAAGCCGCGTTTGCGGATACGGAGTGGCTGAAAGATGTGATCACCGCGGTACGTAATATTCGTGCCGAGATGAACATCGCGCCGGGTAAACGTCTGGAAGTGCTGCTGCGCGGCTGTAGCGAAGAAGCGGTCCGTCGCGTGAGCGACAACCGCACCTTCCTGCAAAACCTGGCGCGCCTGGAAAGCATCACCATCCTGCCGGTTGATGATAAAGGTCCGGTTTCCGTGACCAAAATTATCGACGGCGCAGAGCTGCTGATCCCGATGGCGGGCCTGGTGGACAAAGCCGCCGAGATTGAACGTCTGGCAAAAGAAATGGCGAAGATCGAAATCGAGATCGGCAAAATCGAAGGCAAGCTGTCCAACGAAGGCTTTGTAGCGCGTGCGCCGGCAGAGGTGGTGGCTAAAGAGCGTGAGCGTCTGGCTGGTTTCGCCGATGCGAAGGCGAAGCTGATTGAACAGCAGGCCGTTATTGCCGCGCTGTAGCTGAGCCGCTAAACGTAAAAAGCCGGGAGTAATCCCGGCTTTTTTATATTTTCAAAAACTTGCTCAAGTTTCTTCGAATAATTTTTCGATGGCGCGGGTTGGATAGAAAAGGGAATTTTCGTTTTCACCAACCAAAGGGATAAAACAGAGTTTTGTACAGAAGCGCTTAGCCCGATCGTTCAGCGCGTCCACAAACATGCCATGTACACCAGCCGCTTGTGATGCCAGAGAAACAACCTTCATGGCATGAGTCACCAGCATCGTTCCCCCTGCCTGCCCCTGTAAATCTTTATGAACCGCCGGACGCCCTGACGTCACGCCGGGTACATTTGCATAAGGGATTTTTCTCTGCTGAGTTTCTGATGGCAGCATCTCTTTTTCGAAGCAGCTTCCGGACAACGTATAGTAGCCCAACGCTTTTGGCCCTATATCGGCAGTAACGAGCACATATCCACGTAAAATCCCCCCGCCATGTTTCATAACTCACATGTTGCACGGAAGAACCAAGAGTGCTATTAACTCGCCCTACGTCCCAAAGAATCATGAGTTAAATGATGAACATTGCTGCTCCGGTCGATCTTGCCCTGCGCAGGATTTCCGCCCATGACAATCCTGCGATCGCCCGCGTGATCCGCGAGGTGTCCGCTGAATATGGCTTAACCGCCGATAAAGGCTATACCGTGGCGGATCCTAATCTGGATGAGCTTTATCAGCTCTACAGCAAACCTGGTCACGCTTACTGGGTGGTCGAGCTGGAAGGTAAAGTCGTTGGCGGCGGCGGTGTAGCGCCTTTGTCCTGTAGCGAACCCGATATCTGCGAACTACAGAAAATGTATTTCCTGCCGGCGGTGCGCGGCAAAGGCCTGGCGAAGCGGCTGGCATTACAGGCAATGGATTTTGCCCGCGAGCAGGGCTTTAAGCGCTGCTATCTGGAAACCACCGCTTTTCTGACCGAAGCCATCGCGCTGTATGAACGTCTGGGCTTCGAGCATATTTCCGAACCGCTCGGCTGTACCGGGCACGTGGACTGCGAAGTCAGGATGCTCAAAGCGCTTTAAACGGGTACGCCGCTATGAAAACGGAATTCGTTGTCGGAGCCCGAGATTAACGCAGCTTCCACTTCACCAAAAAAACGTACCCGATCGCTGATATCGCCACCGGCGATAAGTTCTGCAAGGGCAAGGTAATCCTGATAATGGCGCGCTTCTGAACGCAGCAGGGACAAATAAAACTTCTGCAGTTCGCAGTCCAGATGCGGCGCTAAAGCAGCAAAACGCTCGCATGAGCGGGCCTCGATATAAGCGCCGCAGATAAGCTTGTCGATAAGCATCACCGGCTCGTGAGTACGCGCTTCGCTCAGCAGAGCTTTAGCGTAGCGGCTGGCGGTAATTTTCACGTAGGGAATATTACGGGCAATCATCAGCTCGCGCACCTGCCAGAAATGATGCAGCTCTTCCTTGATAAGCAAAACCATACTATCGATAAGCGCTTGCCCCCAAATTGTGCGCGTTTTGGGCATCACGCTTTTGCTCAGGCCTTTATGCAGCGCGATAAAATCCGGCTCGGCCCCTTCACGGAAGGTAAAGTCTTCATAAGGCTTCAGCCACTCCAGCAGCGCCTGGGCGCTGGATTTATCAGCGACGTATTTGCGGATCAGCAGCATGGCGGTTTGCGCGGCTTTGAGTTCGCAGACCATATGGTCGGTAAGCAGCAGGGGAAGATGTTCAGGCTTGCGAGCTTTGTCTATCCACGCCGCAGGCGTCGGACAATGCAGGAAATTCAGGACCGGGGAAAGCAGTTCGGGGTAGTTCATGATTGCGTATTCATGGCTGACAAAAATGCAGCGGCGGAAGCCGCTGCACGGAAGGGATCAGTGACGCACTCCGTCGTCGTCTTCATCCACGTAATCTTCTTCTTCGCCTTCTTCACCTTCTTCGCCGTTCGGATCTTCGTAGTAGGTGCCCCAGCCGTCGTATTCCACGCCAAATTTCTCGGCAAGGTTCAGCAGCTGTTCAACCTGCTCATCCAGCAGTTCAGCCTTCAGGGCGCATTCGCTCAGCACGTCGCAGCAGATGACGGTATCGCCCTCTTCCACTTCGAGCTCTTCCGGATCGGTGACTTCATATCCCATTTTGAAGGCTTCAACCGCTGCTTTTTCCAGGGTTTCGAAGTCGTCTGCAGAAAGGTGATGTTCGATGGTGTACAGCGCGTCCGGATCGCTGCCATCTTCCAGTAATTCTTCAATAATCAAACGCGTTTCTTCGCGCTGCTCTTCCAGCAGTTCTGGATTTGCCATGGCCCTTTCCTCAATGTGTCGGCAGATACTTCTATTTTCACACACGCATCGGTTTGCCTCCACCTTTCCCGCGAAAGATTTGCGGCGCGGGGGTTGCAAATGAATATTCATACATATAAATTGAATTTTAATTCAATAAGTGGCATGAGCCATGTGAGGAAAAGATGAGTCACTTTTATCAAAAACACTTTCTTAAATTACTGGATTTTACCCCTGCGCAGCTTCATGAATTATTAGCTCTTTCCGCAAAGCTCAAGGCCGATAAGAAAAAAGGGAAAGAAACTCAAAAACTTATCGGTAAAAACATCGCGCTCATCTTCGAAAAAGACTCAACCCGCACAAGATGCTCTTTCGAAGTTGCCGCTTATGACCAGGGCGCGCGCGTCACCTGGCTCGGCCCAAGCGGTAGCCAGATTGGGCATAAAGAATCAATTAAAGATACCGCGCGCGTGCTGGGCAGGATATACGACGGCATTCAGTATCGCGGCTACGGCCAGGAGACTGTCGAAACCCTCGCTGAATTTGCCGGCGTGCCGGTATGGAATGGCCTGACAAATGAATTCCATCCCACGCAGCTGCTGGCCGATTTGCTGACCATGCAGGAACATCTGCCCGGCAAAGCATTCAATGAGATGACGCTGGTCTATACCGGCGATGCCCGCAACAATATGGGCAACTCCATGCTGGAGGCCGCCGCGCTGACCGGGCTGGATCTTCGCCTTGTGGCGCCGAAAGCCTGCTGGCCGGATGAAAAGCTGGTCGCCGAATGCCAGTCGCTGGCCGAACAAACCGGCGGCAAAATCACGCTGACCGAAGACGTTGCTGCCGGCGTAAAAGGCGCGGACTTCATTTATACCGACGTATGGGTATCAATGGGCGAAGCCAAAGAGAAATGGGCTGAACGCATCAAGCTGCTGCGTCCTTATCAGGTTAACAGCGCCATGCTTAAGCTTACGGGCAACCCGCAGGTTAAATTCCTGCACTGCCTGCCGGCTTTCCACGACGACCAGACGACGCTAGGTAAACAGATGGCGGAGCAGTATGGATTGCAGGGCGGAATGGAAGTTACGGATGAAGTGTTTGAATCGCCGAACAGCGTAGTCTTCGATCAGGCGGAAAACCGCATGCATACTATCAAGGCGGTAATGGTAGCGACGCTGGCGAAACTGTAACAGGGAATGGCGGATGGCGCTTGCGCTTATCCGCCCTCCCATCCAGCTCAGGCAGGTCGGTAAGCGCGGCGCCACCCGATAAACTAGCTAACCGTTTACGCCACTAAAAGCTTCACTACAACCTTACGCACCGCAGCCGGTTCGCCCACCGCGCACAGCGGCTTATGCACCTCGCCCGGATAGAACACCACAAAATCCCCTTCGCTTAACACCACCGTTTTTTCCTGCTCGCCTTCCGCCAGGAACGCAATGTCTTTGTCCGCCAGCCAGTCGGTATCAGGTTTGCCTGCGGGCAGGCAGCTGAAGGTCATGCCTTCCTGGCCACGCATTACGATCTGAATATCCAGGTAACGCCGGTGGAACTCGGCTTTACGCTCGGCAGCAGGCTGCGTGCTGTCTTCTGAAACCAGCATAAACAGCCGGTTGCCGTCGATATCATGCTTGCCGACCGGCGTTTGCGCGGTGATGTGCTGTTTAACGTGCTCGATGGCCTGGCGCAGCTCTTCAGGAAGCCAGTTTTGCAAAGCATGAATGTTGCCGATAATCATAGCGTTCAGTCCAATTTTGAAACAGTGTTTTATAAATACTTTTATACGAGACTTCGCTTTTTATCGCCACGGTTTTTTCACCAAAACCTGTGCTGGCGCATGTTTATTACGAAAGACGATATCACCTCGCCTGATTGCATAATTGTGTGAATTTACCGCTTGAAGTGTGCATGCACGCGCGTATAATGCGCCACAATTTGCCGGGAGGAAGCATGGTTCAGCGTGTTGAAAAAATTGCCACACCTCGTCGTCTGAAAGACGATGCGACGCCGTTTTCTTTCCGTTGCTTCAATCAATTTCAAAGGCCCCTCGTTGAGGGGCCTTTTTTTTGCCCGACGCCCGAGAACAGGAGATAAACATGGCTAACCCGCTGTATCAAAAACATATCATTTCCATAAACGATCTCAGTCGTGAAGAGCTTGAACTGGTGCTGTCTACCGCGGCGAAACTGAAAGCGAACCCGCAGCCGGAGCTGCTCAGGCACAAGGTTATCGCCAGCTGTTTTTTTGAGGCCTCCACGCGCACTCGTCTCTCGTTCGAAACCTCCATTCACCGCCTGGGCGCATCCGTTGTGGGCTTCTCCGACAGCAGCAATACGTCGCTTGGCAAAAAAGGCGAAACGCTGGCGGATACCATCTCCGTTATCAGCACCTACGTCGACGCCATCGTGATGCGCCACCCGCAGGAAGGCGCTGCGCGTCTGGCGACTGAATTTTCCGGCAGCGTGCCGATTCTGAATGCCGGCGACGGCGCAAACCAGCATCCGACCCAGACGCTGCTCGACCTGTTCACCATTCAGGAAACGCAGGGGCGCCTGGAAAACCTGCATATCGCGATGGTTGGCGATCTGAAGTACGGCCGCACCGTGCATTCCCTGGCGCAGGCGTTGGCGAAATTCAGCGGCAACCGCTTCTACTTTATCGCGCCGAATGCGCTGGCGATGCCGAAGTACATCCTCGATATGCTGGATGAGAAAGGCATTGCGTGGAGCTGCCACGAAGCTATCGACGATGTGGTGACAGAGCTGGATATTCTGTATATGACCCGCGTGCAGAAAGAGCGCCTCGACCCTTCTGAATACGCCAATGTGAAAGCCCAGTTTGTGCTGCGCGCGGCAGACCTGGCAGGCGCCCGCGAAAACATGAAGGTTCTGCATCCGCTGCCGCGCGTGGATGAAATCACCACCGACGTGGATAAAACGCCTCACGCCTGGTATTTCCAGCAGGCAGGCAACGGCATTTTTGCTCGCCAGGCGCTGCTGGCGCTGGTGTTGAATCGCGAACTGGCTTAAGTGAGAGGAAAAAGAGATGACGCACGATAACAAATTACAGGTTGAAGCCATTAAACGCGGCACGGTTATCGATCATATCCCGGCGCAGGTAGGCTTTAAGCTGCTGACGCTGTTCCAGCTGACCGAAACCGAGCAGCGCATCACCATCGGCCTGAACCTGCCTTCCCGCGAGCAGGGCCGCAAAGATCTGATTAAAATTGAGAACACCTTCCTGACCGACGAGCAGGTAAACCAGCTGGCCCTGTACGCGCCGCACGCCACCGTCAACCGCATCGACGAGTATGAAGTGGTCGGCAAGAGCCGCCCGACGTTGCCAGAACGCATCGACAAGGTGCTGGTCTGTCCGAACAGCAACTGCATCAGCCGCAGCGAGCCGGTTTACTCCTCGTTCGCGGTGAAAAAGCGCGGCGAAGAGATCAGCCTGAAGTGCAAATACTGCGAGAAAGAGTTCGCTCATCATGTGGTACTGGCCGATTAGCGCAACCGCTAATGACAACCGGGCTCCCTTCCCTATAATGGGCGGGAGCTATTTTGTTTGTAGGGTGGATAAGCGTCAGCGTCATCCACCGCTCACATGTTGGCGGGTGACGCGCAGCTTACCCGCCCTACGAACTTAGATAAGGAATGAAAATGTCTTCTCGCACCATCAGCACTGAAAACGCACCAGCAGCCATCGGCCCATACGTTCAGGGCGTTGATCTTGGCAGCATGATTATTACTTCTGGCCAGATCCCGGTCGATCCAAAAACCGGTACCGTAGCGGATGACGTGGCCGCTCAGGCGCGCCAGTCTCTTGAAAACGTGCAGGCTATCGTTGAAGCGGCAGGCCTGAAGGTTGGCGATATCGTGAAAACTACGGTTTTTGTAAAAGACCTCAACGACTTCGCCACGGTGAACGCCACCTACGAAGCCTTCTTCACCGAGCACAAAGCAATTTTCCCGGCGCGCTCCTGCGTGGAAGTCGCTCGTCTGCCGAAAGATGTGAAGATTGAAATTGAAGCGATCGCCATTCGTCGCTAGTTCCGCAGCGTTAAAAGATGAAGGCCGCAAGAGCGGCCTTATTTTTACGGGGTTACCTGGCGCTTGCGCGCAGCAGCTTTTGCAGCGGATAAACGGCAGCGATAACCACCTCATCCTGCGTTTGCGCCGCTTCATCCAGCTGTTTTTGAATGCTCTCCCGCTCGTCGCCGCTTAGCGTTCCCTGTCTGGCCACCAAATCGGTCAGGCGCAGCCCTATTCCCGCCAGCTTATCAACGCCTTCCGCCACCGGTTTCAGCCCTTTCAGCTGATAATTACCGTCGATCAGCGCCAGCACGTCCGGCGTGTTGCTCTGCCAGCGCGCAAAGGTATGACGCAGGGACTCCGCGCTGCTGCTCTCTTCCGGATCGGCGATAAGTTTATCCACCCAGCCGTCCATGGCGCGAACCTGGCTGCTTTCCGCTGCCAGCGCATCCGCAAAACGGTTAAGCGGCTCGAAGTGATGATAATTTCCGGCCTGGAACTTCAGATGCTGACGCGTGTAATACTGCGCGGGCTCCACGGCCTGGGCGAGGATCTGCAGCGGCATAATATCCGGCGTACCGGCAAGACGCGTCATCTGCTGCACGGCAGCGGTGTGCTGGCGCAGGCCAACGGAGACGGTCGTCCAGGCATCAATCGCCTGTAAGCGCTGATACATATTATCGATCTCTTTTACCTCTTCCGTAGACCACAGACGCTCCGCCACGGCAAACGCGCGCGGCCAGAGCTTGATATCAATCAGCCCGGCGGAGACGTTTTCCGCCCACAGCGCGGCTTCGCCCCCCAGAATATTATCCATCTGTTCCGGCGTCGGCACGACCGGCTGCACGCCATCCGGCACGTTAGCCAGCTTTTGTCCCGTCGCCGGGTAGCGCACATTGCCCACCAGGAAATAGCCGCTCAGCTTATCGTTTTCCACCGTCACCACCGGGCGCGTCTCGCCCATCCAGCTATCTACCGTGAAAGTCACCTGATGGCCGCTCAGCCACTCAATATCACGCACCGCGCGGCGGGATTTCCCCTTGAAGTCGATGAACCCCCGCCAGCCGCTTTTGTCATTCACCAGCGTGAAGCTGCCTTCTACCGGGCTGCCCTTCAGGCGCGGCATGGTAAAGAACCAGCTTTGCGCGCTGTCAGCAGGCGTGATTTGATCGATCCCGTTCAGGCCCTGCGGCAGGATCTCATTGCGGTAGTGGTAAGCCGTCGATTGAGGTTGATCGAGATAAAAGCCCGTCGATAAGATCCCCTTATAGCCGTTGGCGGCGACGGCGCCCAGAGCGTCCTGCCCTTGCCAGGACTGAATCAGAATGCTTTTCGGCAGATCCGGATGGTAGATCTCATCCCAGCCCATCATCTGGCGATGATGCTTTTCGAGAATTTTCTCCAGCCGCTGATTAAAATAAGTCTGCAGCGCGTGGGTATCGGCAATGTTGTGCTGCTTCATAAATGCCTGAATCGGGGCGGATGCTTTCCACTGGCTGTCGTCGACCTCGTCGCCGCCAATATGCAAATATGCATCCGGGAAAATAGCCGTCAGCTCACCGATCATCGCATCGGCAAATTTATAAACCGCTTCGTTGGCCGGGTTCAGCAGCGGCTTAAGCACGCCCCAGTGGCGCTCCATCTGGTACGGCCCCGGCGCGCTCATTAACTCCGGGTAGGCAACGGCAATGGCCGATGCGTGTCCCGGCATATCCATCTCCGGCACCACGCGAATTCCCAGGGTTGTTGCGTAGCGAACAACCTCTTTCATCTGCGCCACGGTATAGAACTGCCCGTCGCTGGCGAGCTGCTGCAGTTTTGGGTATTTCGTTGAAGCGAAGCGCCAGCCCTGATCGTCGGTGAGATGCCAGTGCAGGACGTTGAATTTAGCGGCCGCCATGCCGTCAAGCTGACGGAGAATATCTTCAACCGGCACAAAGTGACGGGCAGAATCCAGCAGCACGCCGCGCCACGGGAAGCGCGGCGTGTCCTTAATCGCGACGAAAGGAATGGAAGTATTCTGCGGCCCGTTCTGGATAAGCTGCAGCAGCGTTTCCATGCCGCGCATCGCACCGAAGCGCGTGTTGGCGGTCAGCTTAACCCCGTCCGCCGTCACGCTCAGCTCATAGCTCTCATCGCTGCCGAGCCTGGGTAGCGGACTGACAGCCTTATTGATGTGAATATCAATGGTTGGGCTTGCAGGATTGGCCTGCGCCGGCTGCAGCTGCCAGCCGGTTTGCTGCGCAATGCGCTCGCGCCAGCGCTCCGTGGCCCCTTCGAGCCTGTCGCCGCTGATTCTTATCGACACGGCGTTATCCAGCGCCAGACTGCCTTCCGCCGCCGGACGGGTCACCTGCTGCGGCCAGGGCATCAGCGGCAGATCCCCTGCCGGGGCCGCATTTGCCTGGCAGGCTACGGCGATGCAGCCGGCTAATAAGCCAAAACGTATTGATTTAAACATGAATATTCCTTTCACATGACGGGCCAGAAAAAGCAAAAATACTCTGGTAACACGTGGAGGAATATTCATCAAGACTATGGCGCGATGCAGATCACATCCCGCCAGGTTTAAGACTACTGCCAGCCGTAACGACGGGCATAGAAGCCTTTTACGCCCTGGGTCAAGGTCATATAGCCGCCGAGAATCAGCACCAGCCACGGGAAGTAGCTAAGCGGCAGCGCCTGAAGATGCAGATAGCCCGCAAGCGGCGAGAACGGCAGCGCAATACCCAACGCCATCACCACCAGCGTCATCGCCATCAGCGGCCATGCGGCACGGCTCTGGATAAACGGAATGCGCCGGGTACGGATCATATGCACAATCAACGTCTGCGACAGCAGGCCCACCACGAACCAGCCGGACTGGAACAGCGTTTGCGCTTCCGGCACGTTAGCCTGGAATACCCACCACATGACGCAGAACGTCATGATGTCGAAGATGGAGCTGATTGGGCCGAAAAACACCATAAAACGCCCTAAATCCGCCGGCTCCCAGCGCTGCGGTTTAGCAATTTGCTCGTCGTCCACGTTATCGAACGGGATCGCCACCTGCGACACATCGTAGAGCAGGTTCTGAATCAGCAGGTGAATCGGCAGCATCGGCAGGAACGGCAGGAAGGCGCTCGCCACCAGCACGCTGAAGACGTTGCCAAAGTTAGAGCTGGCGGTCATCTTGATGTACTTCAGCATGTTGGCGAAGGTGCGACGCCCTTCGATAACGCCTTCCTTCAGTACCATCAGGCTCTTTTCGAGCAGGATGATATCCGCCGCTTCACGAGCGATGTCCACGGCACCGTCAACGGAAATACCAATGTCCGCCGCGCGTAACGCGGGCGCATCGTTAATGCCATCGCCCATAAAGCCGACAACGTGCCCTTCGCCGCGCAGCAGGCGCACGATGCGTTCTTTGTGCATCGGCGTCAGGCGAGCAAACAGCGTAGTGCGCAGGGCAAGCGCTGCCAGCTCCTCATCGCCAAGGCTTTCGATTTCGCTGCCGGTAACCAGCTTACCCACCTCCAGCCCAACTTCACGGCATACTTTCGCCGCCACCAGCTCGCTGTCGCCGGTGAGGATTTTGACGGTGATGCCGCTTTCCTTCAGCGCTTTTAGCGCGGGTGCGGTCGTTTCCTTCGGCGGATCGAGGAAGGCGATATAACCCTCAAGGATCAGATCGGATTCATCGACGCGGCTATAGTCTTCCTGACGAGCGGGAAGAAATTTGCTCGCCACCGCAACCACGCGCAGCCCCTGGCGATTAAGATCGTCAGTAACTCTGCGAATACGTTTAAGCATCGCGTCGTTTAGCGGCACGATCTCATCGCCGTGGCGAACCTGAGTACAAACGTTCAGGATCTCCTGCAGCGCGCCTTTGCAGATTAGCTGATGAGCGTCAGGCGATTCGGAAACCACTACCGACATGCGGCGACGTTCAAAATCGAACGGAATCTCATCCACTTTCTGCCAGCGAGCCACGGCCTTGCGGGCATTTTCCGCATCCACGCCTTCCAGCACCGCCACGTCCAGCAGGTTTTTCAGGCCGGTCTGATAATGGCTGTTCAGCCACGCCGCCTGCAGCACGCGGTCGCTTACGCCGCCCAGAATATCGGTGTGCGTTTCCAGAATGATACGATCCTGGGTCAGCGTGCCGGTTTTATCGGTGCACAGAATATCCATGGCGCCGAAGTTCTGAATGGCGTCCAGATGCTTGACGATAGCCTTCTGCTTCGAGAGTTTTACCGCACCGCGAGCAAGCGTTGAGGTGACGATCATCGGCAGCATTTCCGGCGTCAGGCCAACCGCAACGGAGAGCGAGAATAGCGCGGCTTCCCACCAGTCGCCTTTGGTGAACCCGTTGATCAGCAGCACTACGGGCACCATGACCAGCATAAAGCGGATCAGGAGCCAGCTCACGCGGCTGATGCCTTTCTGGAAAGCATTAGGTTCATTTTCCTGCTGGGTTACGCGCCCGGCCAGTTGGCCAAACCAGCTATTGCCGCCGGTCGCGATTACCATCGCAAGCGCCGTGCCGCTTATCACGTTGGTGCCCATAAAGCACAGCGTGTCGCACTCGAGCGGGTTGCTGTGCTGAGCTTCACGACTGAAAGCCGCTTTTTCTACCGGCAGCGATTCGCCGGTTAACGAAGCCTGCGCCACGAACAGATCGCGCGCCTGGAACACGCGTAAATCAGCCGGGATCATATCGCCCGCTGCAAGCTTTACGATATCGCCCGGCACCAGCTGGTCGAGGGGAATGTCGATATAGCGGCTCTCGCCTTTTTCATTGATGACGCGCATCACCGTGGCGGTGTTGCTGACCATCGCTTTCAGCGCATCCGCCGCTTTGGTGGAGCGGGCTTCCTGAATAAAGTTGAGCAGCGTTGAGATAATCACCATCAGCGCGATAACGCCCGCGCCGAACAGGTCGTCCTCTGTGGCATAAGAAAAGATGCCAAGCAGCGTCAGCAGCAGGTTGAACGGGTTGCGATAGCAGCTCCACAGATGCTTCCACCACGGCGTCGGCGCCTGGGCGGGGATCTGATTCGGGCCGTGCGCTTCCAGCGCGTCTTCCACTTCCCGGGCATTCAGACCTTCAGGATGGCTGGAAAACTCGCGATAGAGCTGCGCTTCGCTCGCGTAAGCGTATTTCAGGCACGCTTCAGCTAGCGTGGCGGGAATTTCCGCCGCCTGAGAGTTGGTTTTGCCATCCGGCATCGGGTCGCGCTGAATCAGGCGGCGTGGCAGATGGCGGCTAAGTTGCATAAGCAACTGCCGGGTCAGATTTTTAAACAGCATCATAGTCCCTTAGCGCCACACGATGCGGCGCCTGGCTGTCCTGCAGGCACGGCTTAGCCCACCTTGCAGGTCATGTTTTTATTCAGCAGGGATCGACAAATTGTAAATCGCTGCCTTACTGATTCCGGTAAGGCAGTCGCTTCTCAGGAGGGTGACTTACCGGATAAATCCTGTCATTACAGGGTCTGGACTGGGATCGGGTTCCATATCGCCTCCGGTGAAAAAAATAGGGATTGCTTCGTTACGTCCAGGCGCAACAAAAGTGCGGGTATAATACACCTGCGAAACTAAACCCTTTGTAAACCAGATTTTGCCCATTGCCGTTTGTTGGGCAGCATTACTTTAATGTATAAAAGCCACGCAAATCATTTCAGGGAATAACAAGCACAATGCAAAACCGCCTCACCATCAAAGATATCGCGCGACTCAGCGGCGTGGGCAAGTCCACCGTCTCTCGTGTTCTGAACAATGAAAGCGGCGTTAGCGCCCGCACGCGTGAACGGGTGGAAGCGGTGATGCAGCAGGAAGATTTCTCCCCTTCCCGTTCGGCACGCGCGATGCGTGGGCAAAGCGATAAGGTGGTGGCGATTATCGTGACGCGTCTGGATTCGCTCTCCGAAAACCTGGCGGTGCAAACCATGCTGCCGGGCCTCTATGAGCAGGGCTACGATCCGATAATGCTGGAAAGCCAGTTTGATCCGAAGCTTGTGGAGGAGCATCTGGGCATGCTTAAGCGACGCAACGTTGACGGCGTGATCCTGTTTGGCTTTACCGGCATTACCGAAAAAATGCTCCATCCCTGGCAGTCCACGCTGGTATTGATAGCGCGCGAAGCCAAAGGTTTCGCCTCCGTGTGCTATGACGACGAAGGGGCCATCGCGCTGCTGATGTCAGCCCTTTATCAACAAGGGCATCGCCATATCAGTTTCCTCGGCGTTCCCCACAGCGATATCACCACCGGCCTGCGCCGCCACGAGGCCTATCTCGCCTTTTGCAAAAAACACAGGCTCACGCCAAATGTGGCGCTGCCGGGTCTGGCGATGAAACAGGGCTACGAGCACGTCGCTGAAGTGCTTCTGCCTGAAACCACCGCCCTGCTGTGCGCGACCGACACGCTCGCGCTGGGCGCCAGTAAATATCTTCAGGAACAGCAACGCACCACGCTGCAGCTCGCAAGCGTCGGCAACACGCCGCTGATGAAGTTTCTTCACCCGGAAATCGTCACCGTCGATCCCGGCTATGCACAGGCCGGGCGACAGGCGGCCATACAGCTTGTTGGTCAGATAACTCAGACTCTCGCCATTCGCCAGCTCGTTATCCCGGGCGCCCTGCAGTAACGCCCCGGCCGCCGGTTTATTGTGATCGCCGCCCGATAACGGGAACGTTCCCATTTTCGCTGGGATAATTAACCGATACCCTTGCAGGCAGGTCATTACTCCTTATGCGGAACTATAAAATGGGCAAAGTGAAACAACAGGATATCGACAGGCTGATTGAGCTGGTCGGCGGACGCGAAAATATCGCCACCGTCAGCCACTGCATTACCCGCCTGCGTTTTGTACTGAACAACCCGGCGATTGCGAAGCCGAAAGAGATTGAAAATTTGGCCGTGGTAAAAGGCTGCTTTACCAACGCCGGGCAGTTCCAGGTGGTTATCGGCACCAACGTCGGCGATTACTACCAGGCGCTGATTTCCACCAGCGGTCACAGCAGCGCGAATAAAGAACAGGCGAAGCTTGCCGCGCGCCAGAACATGAAGTGGCACGAGCGTTTGATCTCGCATTTCGCGGAGATCTTCTTCCCGCTGCTGCCCGCGCTGATTAGCGGCGGGCTGATCCTTGGCTTCCGTAACGTCATTGGCGAACTGCCTATGAGCAACGGCCAGACGCTGGCGCAGATGCACCCGTCGCTGCAAAGCATTTATGACTTCCTGTGGCTGATTGGCGAGGCGATTTTCTTCTATCTGCCGGTGGGGATTTGCTGGTCCGCCGTGCGCAAAATGGGCGGAACGCCTATCCTTGGTATCGTGCTTGGCATAACGCTTGTCTCGCCACAGCTAATGAACGCCTATGATTTAGGGACTAAAATTCCGCAAGTGTGGGACTTTGGCCTGTTTACCATTGCGAAGGTGGGCTACCAGGCACAGGTCATCCCGGCGTTGCTGGCGGGCCTCGCGCTTGGCTTTATTGAGACGCGTCTGAAACGCATAGTGCCGGATTACCTCTATCTTGTAATAGTGCCTGTGTGTTCGCTGATTCTGGCGGTGTTTCTCGCCCACGCGTTCATCGGGCCGTTCGGACGCTGGATTGGCGACGGCGTAGCCTTCGCGGTTCGCCACCTGATGACCGGCAGTTTTGCACCGGTTGGCGCGGCGCTCTTTGGCTTCCTGTATGCGCCGCTGGTGATAACCGGCGTGCATCAGACTACGCTCGCCATCGACATGCAGATGATTCAGAGCATGGGCGGCACGCCGGTCTGGCCGCTGATTGCGCTGTCTAACATCGCTCAGGCTTCGGCGGTGGTGGGCGTCATTATTTGCAGCCGTAAACATAACGAGCGTGAAATTTCAGTCCCGGCGGCGATCTCGGCCTATCTGGGCGTCACCGAACCGGCGATGTACGGGATTAACCTGAAATATCGCTTCCCGATGCTGTGCGCCATGATCGGCTCCGGTATTGCGGGCCTGCTGTGCGGCCTGAGCGGAGTGATGGCGAACGGTATCGGCGTAGGCGGCCTGCCCGGCATCCTGTCGATTCAGCCGCGTTACTGGGAGGTTTACGCTATCGCCATGCTGATTGCGGTGGTCTTACCGATTGTGCTGACCACCGCGGTCTATAAACGCAAATTCGCTCAGGGCACCCTGTTAACGGTGTAGGGCGCAGCCTCAGCTAGTTTTTAGTTTGATTTTACCGGGGCCAGCGATGGCCCCTTAGCTTCAGGAAAGCGCTATGAATACAACGCCTCCATGGTGGCAACATGGTGTCATCTACCAGATCTACCCGAAGAGTTTCCAGGATACGACCGGCAACGGAACCGGCGATTTAATCGGCGTCATCAAACGCCTCGACTACCTTAAATTGCTGGGCGTGGATGCTATCTGGCTGACACCTTTTTATGTCTCCCCGCAGGTGGATAACGGTTATGACGTGGCCAACTACTGCGCCATTGACCATAACTACGGCACGCTGGATGATTTCGATCTGCTGGTCGCCGAAGCGCACGAGCGCGGGATCCGCATCATCCTCGATATGGTGTTCAACCATACCTCCACCCAGCACGCCTGGTTTCATGAGTCGTTAAACAAGGAAAGTCCATACCGCGAGTTCTATATCTGGCGTGACGGCACGCCAGATCTGCTGCCAAACAACTGGCGTTCCAAGTTTGGCGGCAACGCCTGGCGCTGGCATGCAGAAAGCGGCCAGTATTATCTGCACCTGTTCGCCCCTGAGCAGGCGGATCTCAACTGGGAGAATCCGCAGGTACGCGCCGAACTGAAAAAGGTTTGCGAGTTCTGGGCGGATCGCGGCGTGGACGGTTTGCGTCTGGATGTGATCAACCTGATTTCTAAAGATCAGGACTTCCCGAACGATATCGAAGGAGGCGATGGCCGCCGTTTTTACACGGACGGGCCGCGCATTCATGAATATTTGCAGGAATTCAGTCGCAATGTGTTTTTCCCACGCGGCCTGATGACGGTGGGCGAAATGTCCTCCACGACCCTCGACAACTGTCAGCAGTACGCCGCGCTGGACGGCAAAGAGCTGTCGATGACGTTTAACTTCCATCATCTTAAAGTGGATTATCCCGGCGGGCAGAAATGGACGCTGGCGCAGCCGGATTTTGTGGCGCTGAAAGCCATTTTCAACCACTGGCAGCAGGGGATGCACAACGTCGCCTGGAACGCGCTATTCTGGTGCAACCACGATCAGCCGCGCATCGTTTCCCGTTTCGGCGACGAAGGCGAACTGCGGGTGCCGGCGGCGAAAATGCTGGCGATGGTGCTCCACGGCATGCAGGGCACGCCCTATATCTACCAGGGCGAAGAGCTGGGAATGACGAATCCCCACTTCACCCGCATCATCGACTACCGTGATGTGGAAAGTCACAACATGTACGCCGAACTGCGTGCTCAGGGCCGCGACAGCGATAACCTGCTGGCGATCCTCGCGAGTAAATCCCGCGATAACAGCCGCACGCCCATGCAGTGGGATAACGGAGAAAACGCGGGCTTTACCAAAGGCACGCCGTGGATAAACCTGTGCGATAACTATCAGACCATTAACGCCGCCGCAGCGGTGGACGATCCCGACTCCGTATTTTACGCCTATCAGAAACTGATCAAGCTGCGTAAAGCGCAGCCGGTCTTTAGCTGGGGCAACTATCAGGATCTGCTGCCGGAGCATCCGTATCTGTGGTGCTACCGCCGCGAATGGCAGGGCCGGACGCTGGTGGTGGCAGCCAACCTCAGCCGCAATAACCAGTGGTGGATGCCGGAAGCTTTCGAAGGCGACTGGCAGGTGCTGATGAGCAACTACGACGGGGCGGCAGGCAGACCCGGGCAAATCAGCCTGCGGCCTTATGAAGCCGTTTACTGGTTGCAGAATTAAGCAGGACACACCGGCGGGTACGCTCAGGCTTACCCGTCCTACAAAAATGTCGCCTATCGGCGCCAGGTTGGATAAGCGGCTGCGCCACCGCCGATTATTTACTCTTTTTTCAGGCCCTGTATCCGGCTCAGCCACCAGGTCACGCCCTCATCAATCAACGCATCCGTAATATCGTTCGCGCCCTGAATCAGCGCAGGTTTCTGCCAGATCATCCCTGTCATGTTCGACATGGCCTGTAGCGGCAACAGCAGTGCATCGGTCGCATAGCGGTTGTAGCCCTCTGGCGTATAGGCCTGTGCGGAGCCTCCGGTTGAGGTCATTACCAGCAGTTTTTTACCGTGCAGCGCTTTACCCGCGCTTCCGTAAGCAAACCCGTAGGTCAGCACCTGGTCCTGCCACTCCTTAAGAATTGATGGCGTGCTGTACCACCAGAACGGGAACAGCAGCACCACCGACTCGTGGCTGCGCAACAGATTCTGCTCGCGCTCCACGTCTATCTGAAAATCCGGATAAGCCCGGGTTAACTCATGTACCGTCACATCAGGCAAACCTGAAAAGGCTGCAACTGCCGCCCGGCTAATCCGTGATTGTTCGGGGTACCGATGTGCCGCCAGCACCAGAATCTTTCTCATTTTCACATCCTCATCGTTTGGATGCGGCTATGATTTCAAATCTCATGGCTTACCTGTAGTCTGTATAAAGGCATATCTGTTTCAACCAAAGGTTTAAGCCATGTCTCTCTCACCGGACGTAACCCGCCTACTCCCCGCTTTTCTGGCGGCGGCTGACTGCCAGAGCTTTTCTGCCGCCGCCCGGCAGCTCGGCATCACGCCAGCCGCCGTTAGCAAAAGCGTACGCCAGCTTGAACTGCGTCTCGGCGTGATCCTGTTTGGGCGAAACACCCACTTTGTGGTGCTGACGGAAGAAGGCGCCGCCTTACGGGAAGAGATCGCGCCGCTTTGGTATGCGCTTAATCAGGCGCTGGTTAGCCCAACCGCGGAGCCCGCCGGTCTGGTACGGGTCAGCGTTATTCCCGGCTTCGGTCGCCACGTCCTGCTTCCCGAGCTGCATGAATTTCAGCAGCGCTATCCGCAGATCCGTTTTGATCTGTCGATGGATGCCCGCAGCGTGAACTTAATCGGCGAGCGGATAGACGTGGCGATTGGTCAACGCACGTCGCGGGACAGCCGCGTCGTGACTCGTGAGCTGCGCCCGATGCGCATGATCATGGCGGCTTCTCCGCTCTATCTGGCCGAAAAAGGCACGCCTGTGGCGCCAGAAGAGTTAGCGCCGCACCGCTGCCTGGTGCACCGCAATCCCGGAAACGGACGTCTGCAGCAATGGCTGAATGACGATACGCTCATTGATGAACATTCCGCCTGGCTTATCACCAGCCTCCCGGATGCGCTGCTGGACGCGGCGCTTTCCGGCATGGGCATCGTTTATCTGGCGGACTGGTATCTGGCGCGACCGGTTCAGGAAGGTCGGCTGGTGCCGTTACTGGATGATTACCACCCTGCCCCGCAAACCCTTTGGGTGAAGTATGCCGGCGGTCGGCTCGCTCCCCGAATCCGCGTTTTTGTCGACTATTTACTCGATAAATTCAGCGCGTAAATTTGTTCACCTCGCTCACGCCCCGGCTTGCCTGCCGCGTCCGTTTTACTTTGTCCTGCATCAATAAAAGCGCGAACATCTTTGGTGCAAGCACTATATATAGACTTTAAAATGCCACCCGGCCCTACATCTTGTATTTATCGACTATTATAGCAACAACAGCCTCAGCATAAATCTGGGGATTATCTGTGGATAAAACGGGCCTGAATCCGGAAGTCCCTGCCAGCGCCTGACTGCAAACGCTTCCGGAATCCGCCATCCCTTTGTGGATAACCTTATTTAAACGGAGAGATCATGACACCGCATGTGATGAAAAGAGACGGGTGCAGAGTGCCTTTCACTTCAGAGCGCATTAAAGAAGCTATTCTTCGTGCAGCTAAAGCAGCGGGAGTCGATGACGCAGATTATTGCGCCACCGTCGCAGACATCGTACGAGCTCAGATGGAAGGCCGCAGCCAGGTTGATATTGGCGAGATCCAGACGGCGGTTGAAAACCAGCTGATGGCCGGGAGCTATAAGCAGCTGGCCCGCGCCTATATCGAATATCGCCATGACCGTGATATCGCACGTGAAAAACGTGGTCGTCTGAACCAGGAAATTCGTGGTCTGGTTGAACAAACCAACTCTGCGCTGCTGAATGAAAACGCCAACAAAGACAGTAAAGTGATCCCGACCCAGCGTGACCTGCTGGCGGGCATCGTTGCCAAACACTACGCCAAACAGCACCTGCTGCCTCGCGATGTGGTGCAGGCGCACGAACGTGGCGATATCCACTATCACGACCTCGATTACTCCCCCTTCTTCCCGATGTTTAACTGCATGCTTATCGACCTGAAGGGCATGCTGACCCACGGCTTTAAGATGGGTAACGCGGAGATTGAACCGCCAAAATCCATCTCCACCGCGACGGCCGTCACCGCCCAGATCATTGCTCAGGTTGCCAGCCACATCTACGGCGGCACCACCATCAACCGTATCGATGAGGTGCTTGCGCCGTTTGTGACGGCAAGCTTCGAAAAGCACCGTAAAATCGCGCAAGAGTGGCAGATTCCGGACGCTGAAGGCTATGCGCGCTCACGTACGGAGAAAGAGTGTTACGACGCGTTCCAGTCGCTGGAATATGAAGTGAACACGCTGCATACCGCCAACGGCCAGACACCTTTTGTCACCTTCGGTTTTGGGCTGGGCACCAGCTGGGAATCGCGCCTGATCCAGACCTCTATTCTGCGCAACCGCATCGCAGGCCTTGGGAAAAACCGCAAAACCGCCGTATTCCCGAAACTGGTATTCGCCATTAAAGACGGCCTCAACCACAAGTTCGGCGATGCGAACTACGACATCAAACAGCTCGCCCTGGAATGCGCCAGCAAGCGTATGTATCCGGATATTCTGAACTACGATCAAGTGGTTAAGGTTACCGGCTCATTTAAAACGCCGATGGGCTGCCGCAGCTTCCTCGGCGTCTGGGAGAATGAGAGCGGCGAGCAGGTCCACGAGGGCCGCAACAACCTCGGCGTTATCAGCCTGAACCTGCCGCGCATCGCGCTGGAAGCAAAAGGTGATGAGGCGCGCTTCTGGGAACTGTTAGACAGCCGCCTGGCACTGGCGCGCAAAGCGCTGATGACGCGCATCGCCCGTCTCGAAGGCGTGAAAGCGCGCGTGGCGCCAATCCTCTATATGGAAGGCGCCTGCGGCGTGCGCCTGAAGGCGGACGATGACGTCGCTGAAATCTTCAAAAACGGCCGCGCGTCTGTTTCGCTTGGCTACATCGGCATTCATGA
Source organism: Dryocola sharpae (assembly GCF_051307055.1). GTDB lineage: Bacteria > Pseudomonadota > Gammaproteobacteria > Enterobacterales > Enterobacteriaceae > Dryocola. The sequence goes on from NZ_CP149994.1 coordinate 3,733,776, forward strand.
AACGGTGAACGCTCTGTCTGGTAACCAGCACATCTATGACAGCGAAGCGCTGCGCGCAAAAGCCGTGGCGATTGTTACGCGCCTGCGTGCGGCCACCGATAGCTGGAAAAATGAAACGGGCTATGGATTCAGCCTGTACAGCACGCCAAGCGAAAACCTTTGCGACCGCTTCTGCCGCCTGGATACCGCTGAATTCGGCGTCGTGCCCGGCGTAACCGACAAAGGCTACTACACCAACAGCTTCCATCTGGACGTAGAGAAAAAGGTCAATCCGTACGACAAAATCGATTTTGAAGCGCCTTATCCGGCGCTGGCGAACGGCGGTTTCATCTGTTACGGCGAGTACCCGAATATTCAGCATAACCTGCGCGCGCTGGAAGATGTCTGGGATTACAGCTACCAGCGCGTTCCGTATTACGGCACCAATACGCCAATCGACGAGTGCTACGAATGCGGCTTTACCGGCGAGTTTGAGTGCACCAGCAAAGGCTTCACCTGTCCGAAATGCGGTAACCACGACGCAGCGCGCGTTTCCGTTACCCGCCGCGTTTGCGGCTATCTCGGCAGCCCGGATGCCCGTCCGTTCAACGCCGGTAAGCAAGAAGAGGTGAAGCGCCGCGTGAAGCATCTTGGCAACGGGCAGATTGGCTAGCATGAATATGCATCAGTACTATCCGGTCGATATCGTTAACGGGCCGGGTACCCGCTGCACGCTGTTTGTTTCCGGCTGCGTGCATGAATGTCCGGGCTGCTATAACAAAAGCACCTGGCGGCTGAACTCAGGCGTGGCGTTCACGCCTGAAATGGAAGAGCGGATTATTAACGATCTGAACGATACGCGGGTGCGTCGCCAGGGTCTGTCGCTTTCGGGCGGCGATCCTCTCCATCCGCAAAACGTGGCGGGTATCCTGCAGCTGGTTCAGCGCGTGCGGGCGGAGTGTCCCGGCAAAGATATCTGGCTATGGACAGGCTATAAGCTTGATGAGCTGAACGCAGCCCAGCGCGAAGTGGTTGATTTAATCAACGTGCTGGTCGACGGCAAATTTGTTCAGGATTTGAAAGATCCGGCGCTTATCTGGCGCGGCAGCAGCAACCAGGTCGTGCATTATTTGCGATAAAGCTTCTGATTGATGACAAGCCCCCGAAAAGCGTGATTTTCGGGGGTTGGGGTAAATCAGAAGGCAGAACGCTTTGTTTTTAAAATCCCCCGCAAGCAACCATCCACACCTGAGGGCTTTGTCAGCAGTCTTAATTCCCTTGCAGGCTTTTTATATCAGCGCCAGGGTGCCGACAATCACCCCGCTCAACGCCACCAGCCCACCGGTAAGCCACAGCGCTTTTGCCGGAAAGGCCTTATGCAGCATGACCAGAGAGGGCAGGCTAACGGCCGGCAGCGTGATCAGCAGCGCCAGCGCCGGAGCGGTACCCATACCCGCCAGCAGCATCGTCTGAATAATGGGGATTTCGGCGGCGGTTGGAATGACGAACAGGCAGCCGGCAACCGCCATCGCCATCACCCAGAATAGCGTGTTATCCACCGCGCCATCGGCATGCGGAAACAGCCATACTCGCGCTGCGCCAAGCGCCAGCACGGCGATGATATAAACCGGGATAGTGCTCCAGAACAGTTGCCACAATGCTTTCATCCAGCGCTGCAGGAAATCGCCCTGCGGCTGTATTTTTTGCGCTATTGGGGGGATATTCGCAGCCCGGGGCTGCTCTTTCACCCACAGCTGCACAAGCGTTGCCACGCCAAGCACCGTCATTACGCCCACGACCAGCCGAATCAGGGCAAAATGCCAGCCCAGAACGAAGCCCATAAAAATAAGCGTGGCCGGATTGAGCAGCGGGTTGCCTAACCAGAATGCCAGCGCGCCGCCCATGGAAACCGCCTGACGTCGCATCCCGGCGGCAACGGGGGCCGCGCAGCAGGTGCACATCATGCCCGGCAAAGAAAAGAGCGTGCCGAACAGCGTGCCGCTAAAACGCGGCTGGCCGAGGGTACGCATCAGCCAGTCCCTTGGGATCAGGACCTGAACCAGCGAACCTAAAATCACGCCCAGCACCGCCGCTTTCCAGACCGCGATGAAATAGACCAGCGCATAATCCCAGGCGGCTTTGAGCGGATTAGCCTCCTGCTGCGCAATAATTGATTTTCCAATGCTGTGCGTTTCGGCGGCGGTGAACGCCTTGCCATAATATGGCTGCCATTTCACCAGCCACAGCCCGATAATCACAACGGTGAAAAACAGCACCGGCTTCCACCAGGCGAACGAAGATTTGCCCGCCAGTTGAGGAGGTTGAGTCAGCATAGAAGTACCCTGCAAAGCGTATACGTGAGTTATATTTATTGGCGCTAATACTACGCTTCTTGTCAGAGTATTGGAAAGCTGCGGTTAATAAATCGCCGTATGTGCAGCAATCTCTCGTAGCTGCCCGGAGTCCAGGATCGCCACGCCATCATGAGAAGGCGACAGGGCTTCATGCAGCATCGCCCGGGCGACATCTCTTGCTTCGATGGACTTCCATTTTCCGGGCATGAATTTAAACAGCGGCGCGAAAAGCGATTCATTAAAGCGTTGCGATTCCCGATGGCCCAGTAGCATAGACGGCCGGGCGATGGTTAAACGCGGCCATTTCTGGGCGATCAACGCCTCTTCCATTTTCCCTTTGACGCGGTTGTAGAAGAACGGCGAACCGCTGTTTGCGCCAAGCGCGCTGACCACCAGCATATGACTGGCGCCCAGGCGCTGGCCCGTCAGCGCCGTATCCACCACCAGCGTATAATCCGCCAGCACGAAGGCCTCTTTGCTGCCCGCCTCTCTCATCGTCGTCCCGAGACAGCAGAAAACGATATCCACCGGCTCGGTGAGTTGCGCCAGCGCATCGCTAAGCTGCGGATCGTGAGGATTGAACATTTTACGCATCGCCGCCAGCGGACGACGCGTGGCGGCCGCAATGTTGGTGACCCGTGGTTCGTCGTTAAGCAGGCGTAACAGATGCCCGCCGATCAGACCTGTCGCCCCTGTAATCAATACCCGGTTCATAGAAGCTCCTTTATCAGATGAATCTAAGTCTAGTCCGTCCGCTTGCAAAGTCTGCCCTGTGGTCCAGGCTTAAGCACTGGAAACAGATAACGGAGGAACTATGAGCAAGAAGATTGCAGTCTTGATCACCGACGAGTTCGAAGATTCAGAATTCACTTCACCGGCGGAGGCGTTCCGCAAAGCGGGACACGAAGTTATCACCATCGAGAAGCAGGCCGGTAAAACCGTCACCGGCAAAAAAGGTGAGGCAAAGGTCATTATCGATAAAGCCATTGATGACGCGCGCCCGGCCGATTTCGATGCGCTTTTGCTGCCCGGCGGGCACTCTCCGGACAGCCTGCGCGGCGATGAACGCTTCGTCACTTTTACGCGCGATTTTATGAACAGCGGCAAGCCCGTTTTTGCTATCTGCCATGGTCCACAGCTTCTCATCAGCGCCGATGTCGTTCGCGGGCGCAAGCTGACCGCCGTGAAGCCTATCGTGATTGACGTGAAAAATGCCGGCGCCGACTTCTACGACAGAGAAGTCGTTGTCGATAACAATCAACTGGTTACCAGCCGTACGCCGGAAGATTTACCGGCCTTTAACCGCGAGGCGCTGCGCCTGTTAGGAAGCTAACTGTCACGCAGCCAGTGTAGTTTTTTACCAAAACCGAGAGTGTTGTCCGTCATTTTCAGTTCGTCGAGCTGAATTTCCCAGAGGGGGGCCGTCGCCACTCTCGCCACCGGGAAGCGTTTGCAGTAAAGATGGCGGACGCTTCCCGCCTCGCTTTCTGCCAGCATTTGGATCCTGCCGCGAAACTGAACGCCGCGAATCAGCGCAACGGTTTTGGGCTGCCCGTTTACCGTGCCGGCTACGGAAGAACCTTTGCCGATGAGCTCCCCGTGTCGGGAGGTGGCCTCGGTGAGCAGATAGAACGCTACACGCGATCGATCGTAATAATAGAAGGCGTTGGCACACCATAAATCTTCGTTACCGCCAACGCAGTAGGTAAGAACATGCTGTTTGTTCAGCCAGCGGCTGATGTCATCAAGTGTTTCCATGGGCGACCTGAACGGTGATACTCTGCAAAAAATCTCAACTATGCGCCGGCCCTATGTCACCCTGGTATCTCTATTTAGTCCGCACCCTCGATAACCGCTTATATACCGGCATCACGACGGATGTGGAACGCCGCTTCGGGCAACACCAGGCCGGCAAAGGGGCGAAAGCGCTGCGGGGAAAAGGTGAGCTGAAGCTGGCGTTTAGCCGCCTGGTGGGCGATCGCTCATGCGCCTTGCGTCTGGAGTATCGCATCAAGCAGCTAACTAAAACGCAAAAAGAGCGCCTGGTGAACGGCAGCTTGCCCTTTGAAGACCTGCTGACAGATCTTCAAAAGAGCTGAGATCAGAACTCGCGGTTAAAATGCTGGTGATATTCCACCAGCCCGCTGACGCCGTTTAGCGCATCAGTTGCCAGAGGATGGATCTGGAAGCTGGCTTCGGTGTCAGGCCAGGCGCAGCGCAAGCCAAACCGGGCGGCAGGCACAAAGCCAAAGCGGCTGTACATCTCAGGCAGCCCCAGCGCCACAACCGCGGCGTAGCCGAATTCATTCAGGGAATCGAGCCCTTCGTAAACCAGCTTTTTCGCCAGCCCCTGGCCGCGATACGCTTCCTCTACCGCTAAAGGCGCAAGCCCCACCCACTGCAGCTCTTCGCCTTCCACTGCGACCGGGCTGAAGGCGACATAGCCCACCACCTGGCCTTCGTCATCCGTTGCGACCAGGCCAAGCGTTAACAGGCCATCCTCTCGTAAATCCTTTACCAGATCCGCTTCACCGTTACCGTTAAAGGCGCGGCGCAATAAGGCATCGATACCGGGGGCATCAATGGGTATTTCTACACGAATTAACATGGCTCACCTACCGGGTTACTTTCTGGAACAGGCTTATATTGCATACCCGCTTCAACAAAATCAGCCAGTTGCAGCAGCGCAATGCGTAAAGGCGCAGGCATTGCGTCCAGCTCAATAGCATCCATCAGGTTTTTGACGTACAGACCGAGCTCGGTATCGCCTTCAATGACCAGCCGACGCTGAAAGAATAACGTGTCCGGGTCCTGTTTGCGCGCGGCAATCATCAGCAGATCGTTAGCGCTGGCGCTGAAGCTGACATCAGCCGCCGCATCTTCACGTACGACCAGCTTATTATCTTGCACCGAGGTGAACCACTTCAGAGCAAGATCGCGAACTTCAATGCTCAGCCAGCGGTTCTGTAAAAACGCAAGTTCCCCCTCCTCAAGCGCCTGGCGGAACTGCCAGCCCAGCAGCTGTTCAAGAAGCTGACGCTTCAGAGCAAAGGACGTCAGTTTGACCGGGGTCCGCAATAAAGATGGGCCAGCCTGTACCAGGCGAGAACGCAGTTTATCCAGCACGAGCTTTACTCCTTGAGAAAATTTTTTGCTATTTTGCCATACCCGCCGGACGCGATAGCGGTGCAAATCAACAATTGCGTAAGTATTAACTACCCCCAACGGATGCCATCAATACGCCATTAGCTGCCTTAAATCAAAATTTGTCGCGGACAGGTTAACTAAAATCCCAGTTCGTTAACAATTTTGCAGCCCATGCACGGCTGCGCGGGTCACCTTTCAGAGTGCCCGATGATGCAGGATAAATTATGGAGTTGCTTTGCCCTGCCGGAAATTTACCGGCGTTAAAAGCGGCCATCGATAACGGTGCCGACGCGGTCTATATCGGACTGAAAGATGACACTAACGCCCGCCATTTTGCCGGACTGAACTTTACGGAAAAGAAACTGCAGGAGGCGGTCAGCTACGTGCATCAGCGTGGCCGCAAGCTGCACATCGCCATCAATACCTTCGCTCATCCGGACGGTTACCTGCGCTGGCAGCGGGCGGTAGATATGGCCGCACAGCTGGGCGCCGATGCGCTGATTCTGGCGGACCTTGCAATGCTGGAGTATGCCGCAGAGCGCTATCCGCATATTGAGCGGCACGTCTCGGTTCAGGCCTCCGCCACCAATGAGGAAGCCGTTCGCTTCTATCATCGCAATTTTGCGGTGGCCCGCGTCGTGCTGCCGCGCGTGTTATCCATTCATCAGGTGAAGCAGCTGGCCCGCGTGACGCCCGTTCCGCTGGAGGTATTCGCCTTCGGCAGCCTGTGCATCATGGCGGAAGGGCGCTGCTATCTCTCTTCTTATCTGACCGGCGAATCTCCAAATACCGTCGGCGCCTGCTCCCCGGCGCGCTTTGTTCGCTGGCAGCAAACGCCGCAGGGGCTGGAATCCCGCCTTAACGATGTATTGATCGACAGGTATCAGGATGGCGAAAACGCCGGTTACCCGACGCTCTGCAAAGGCCGCTATCTGGTAGACGATCAGAAATACCACGCGCTTGAAGAACCGACCAGCCTGAATACTCTCGAACTGCTGCCCGAGCTCTATGCCGCCAATATTGCGTCGGTGAAAATCGAAGGCCGCCAGCGTAGCCCGGCGTATGTCAGCCAGGTCGCCAAAGTCTGGCGTCAGGCCATCGACCGCTGCATGGCCGACCCGGAAAACTACCGCGCGCAGCCGGCATGGATGGAGGCGCTCGGCGCGATGGCGGAAGGCACGCAAACCACCCTCGGCGCATATCACCGTAAATGGCAGTAGGAAAGCAGATGAAATATTCATTAGGGCCGGTGCTCTATTACTGGTCGAAAGAGACGCTGGAAAGCTTTTACCAGGCGGCAGCCAAAAGCCGCGCCGATGTGATTTATCTTGGTGAAACCGTATGCAGTAAACGCCGCGCAACGAAAGCGGGCGACTGGCTGGATATGGCAAAAATGCTGGCCGGCGAGGGAAAACAAGTAGTGCTCTCAACGCTTGCGCTGGTGCAGGCGCCTTCCGAGCTAAACGAGCTGAAACGCTACGTCGATAACGGCGACTTTCTGATTGAAGCCAGCGATATCGGCGCCGTGAACGTTGCCGCTGAGCGTAAACTGCCCTTTGTCGCAGGCCATGCGCTTAACTGCTACAACGCGGTGACGCTGCGCCTGCTTCTCAGGCAGGGCATGACGCGCTGGTGCATGCCGGTTGAGCTTTCACGCGACTGGCTGGTGAATTTGCTCAACCAGTGCGATGAGCTGGGTATTCGCAATAAGTTCGAAGTGGAGGTGCTGAGCTATGGCCATCTGCCGCTCGCTTATTCCGCCCGCTGCTTTACCGCGCGCTCTGAAGATCGCCCGAAAGACGAATGTGAAACCTGCTGCAGCAAATATCCAACCGGGCGCAATATGCTGTCGCAGGAAAACCAGCAGGTTTTCGTGCTTAACGGCATTCAGACGATGAGCGGCTACGTCTATAACCTGGGTAACGAACTGGCCTCGATGAAAGGCCTGGTGGATATGGTTCGCCTGTCGCCGATGGGCGTGGAAACCCTGCAAATGCTGGAAAGCTTCCGGGCCAACGAAAACGGCGCAGCGCCGCTGAAACTTGCTTCGCAAAGCGATTGCAACGGCTACTGGCGACGCGTCGCCGGGCTGGAGTTGATTAACTCCGCCTGAGAAAAGGCTCACTTTGTTACTTAATTGCTGAAGATTTTGCGCAATACTGAAGCTAACTATCAGCAAACGAAGTTACCCACTTCGTCTAACAAAGTGAGCCGTTATGTCTGACATTACCCAAGTTCCTTTTTCGCTGCTGGACCTGTCGCCGGTTCCGCAAGGCTCGCAGGTCGCAGAGGCGTTCCATCGTTCTCTCGATCTCGCGCGCCTGGCTGAAAAGCGCGGCTATCACCGCTACTGGCTGGCGGAGCACCACAATATGACCGGCATTGCCAGCGCGGCAACGTCCGTGCTGATTGGCTATCTTGCAGCCAATACGCAAACGCTGCGCCTGGGTTCCGGCGGCGTGATGCTGCCCAACCACTCGCCGTTAGTGATTGCCGAGCAGTTTGGTACGCTGGAGACGCTCTATCCGGGGCGTATCGACCTTGGGCTGGGCCGCGCGCCGGGTAGCGATCAGCGTACTATGATGGCGCTGCGTCGTCATATGAGCGGCGATATCGACAATTTTCCGCGTGATGTGGGCGAGCTGGTCTCCTGGTTTGATGCGACCGATCCGAATCCGGCCGTGCGCCCGGTTCCCGGCTACAACACCAAAGTTCCGGTCTGGCTGCTGGGCTCCAGCCTTTACAGCGCGCAGCTTGCGGCACAGCTTGGCCTGCCGTTTGCCTTCGCCTCGCACTTCGCGCCGGATATGCTTTTCCAGGCGCTGCAGCTTTACCGCGCCCAGTTCAAACCTTCCGCACGGCTGGAAAAACCCTACGCCATGGTCTGCATCAACATCATCGCCGCAGACAGCAACCGCGATGCGGAATTCCTGTTTACCTCAATGCAGCAGGCCTTCGTGAAGCTGCGTCGCGGTGAAACCGGGCAGCTTCCCGCTCCTGTCGAGAATATGGAGAATTTCTGGAGCCCGGCGGAACAGTACGGCGTGCAGCAGGCGCTGAGCATGTCGCTGGTGGGCGATAAAGCGAAGGTGCGCCACGGACTGATTTCACTGCTGCGGGAAACGCAGGCCGATGAGATCATGGTCAACGGGCAGATCTTCGATAGCCAGGCGCGGTTACATTCGTTCGACCTGGCGATGGACGTGCACGAAAGTTTATAAGGATTTCTTTCGCCCCTCGATTGAGGGGCGAAATTTTAGTGATAGACCGGCAGCAGATTGAAGCTCGAAAGGATATGAATCACCGCGTTGCCCGCCCCGAAAACAATAATCAGGACGATCATCTTATTGCCGCCCCACACACGGTAAAGCGGGCTGCCGAACTTACGTCTTGAAGCTTTAGCCAACAGCGCAGGCACGATGGCAGCCCAGATCGTAGCCGCCAGCCCCGCAAAACCAATCGCGTAAATAAAGCCGTCGGGCCAGATTACGCCGCCCAGCACCGGCGGAATAAAGGTCACCAGCGCCGTTTTCAGGCGGCCTTTCGGGCTATCGTCAAACCTGAACAGGTCTGCCAGGTAATCGAACAGGCCGAGAGTTACGCCGAGGAATGAACTGGCAACGGCAAAGTTAGAAAAAACGATCAGCAGCAAATCCAGCGCGCGGCTGTTCAGTACGCCGCTTAACGCCTGCACCAGCACATCGATATTCCCGCCTTTATCAGCAATGGCAATAAAGTCGCCGCGTGGAATATTGCCCATGCTGCCCACCAGCCAGATGGTGTACAGCACCAGCGCCATCACCGTGCCCCAGAGCAGGCAGCGCTTGATGGCCTGCGGATTTTTGCCGTAATACTTCATCAGGCTAGGCACGTTGCCGTGATAGCCAAAAGAGGCCAGGCAGAACGGCAGCGTCATAAAAAGGTACGGAAAATAGCTGGGATTAATCGCCTGCGTGTCGAGCAAGGTTTGCGGTTCGACATGCCACATCAGCCCGCCGAAGGTCATAAAGAAGGTCAGAATTTTTGCGCCGAGGACGATGGTCGTCATGCGGCTTACGGCGCGCGTGCTCAGCCAGACAATAAACGCCACGATAAGGGCAAAAATCAGCCCGGCGAACCTGGCAGGAAAGTCGACGGACATTTCGCTTAACGTGTGATGGATCACCGAACCGCTTGCCGAAATGTAGGCGTAGGTAAGGATATAGAGCACGAAAGCGATGGAAAGTCCGTTGATCAGGTTCCAGCCCTTGCCCAGCAGATCTTTGGTGACCGTATCGAAACTTGCGCCAACGCGGTAGTTGAGGTTGGCTTCCAGAATCATCAGCCCGGAATGCAGCATGCAAAACCAGGTGAATACGAGTGCGGCGAGCGACCAGAAGAACCAGCTTCCGGCCATCACCACCGGCAGTGAAAACATGCCCGCACCGATAATTGTGCCACCAATTATCATCACGCCGCCGAGAACAGAGGGCGAGGCTTTGGTGGTCGATAAGATTGACATACAAATTCCTGAAGACGATAAACCGCTGCCGATGAGACAGACCTGACTGCGGATTATTGTACCAGTACATGAGTACATTTTGGATAAAAAAAATCCCGGTTTTATCAACCAGGACTTTTATGACTGCCTGCGACGGGATCGCAGGCATAAACTTCGGCTAATTAAGCTTCGGTTGAACGACGACGAGCAGGTGCTGCGCCATCATCACGACGTGGGCCGCGAGCGCCTTCACGACGTTCGCCGCTAAAGCTACGACCGGCGCCTGCCGGGCCATCGCGACGTGGACCGCGACCGCCTTCACGACGCTCGCCGCCGCCGAAACCGCGACCGGCACCGCCGCCACGGCGTTCGCCACCGCGATCGGTACGTGGCTGCGCATCACCCATCAGCTGCATATTCATCGGCTTGTTCAGAATACGAGTGCGGGTAAAGTGCTGCAGAATTTCACCAGGCATGCCTTTTGGCAGTTCGATGGTGGAGTGCGTCCCGAACAGCTTGATGTTACCGATGTAACGGCTGCTGATGTCGCCTTCGTTAGCGATGGCGCCAACGATATGACGAACTTCAACGCCGTCATCACGGCCAACTTCAATACGGTACAGCTCCATATCGCCAACGTCACGACGTTCGCGACGAGCTGGCGCATCGCCATCGCGCTGTGGACGATCTGAACGTGGGCCGCGATCTGCACGATCTGGACGACGTTCGAAACGCTCGTCACGCTCTTTGAACTCACGACGTGGACGCATCGGCGCATCCGGTGGCAGGATCAGAGGACGTTCGCCCTGCGCCATTTTCAGCAGCGCTGCTGCCAGGGTTTCGATATCCAGCTCTTCTTCAGCGGAAGGCTGAATTTTCGCCAGCAGGCCGCGGTACAGATCCAGATCGCTGCTTTCCAGCTGCTGCTGAACTTTAGCAGCAAACTTAGCCAGACGACGCTCGCTCAGCAGTTCGCGGTTTGGCAGCTCAACTTCTGGAATCGTCAGCTTCATCGTGCGTTCGATGTTGCGCAGCAGACGACGCTCGCGGTTCTCAACGAACAGCAGCGCACGGCCAGCACGACCCGCACGACCGGTACGACCGATACGGTGAACGTAGGATTCGGAGTCCATCGGGATGTCGTAGTTAACAACCAGGCTGATACGCTCAACGTCCAGGCCACGGGCCGCAACGTCGGTGGCGATCAGGATATCCAGACGACCATCTTTCAGGCGCTCCAGAGTCTGCTCACGCAGGGCCTGGTTCATGTCACCGTTCAGCGCGGCGCTGTTATAGCCGCTACGCTCCAGCGCTTCAGCCACTTCCAGGGTCGCGTTTTTGGTACGAACGAAGATAATCGCCGCATCAAAATCTTCCGCTTCCAGGAAACGCACCAGCGCTTCGTTTTTACGCATACCGTGCACGGTCCAGTAGCTCTGGCTGATATCAGGACGTGTGGTAACGCTTGACTGAATGCGCACTTCCTGCGGCTCTTTCATAAAGCGACGGGTAATACGACGAATTGCTTCCGGCATGGTTGCAGAGAACAGCGCGGTCTGATGACCTTCCGGGATCTGCGCCATGATGGTTTCAACGTCTTCGATGAAGCCCATACGCAGCATTTCATCAGCTTCGTCCAGCACCAGACCTTTCAGGTTGGAGAGGTTCAGGGTGCCGCGTTTTAAGTGGTCGAGCAGGCGGCCTGGGGTACCAACAACAATTTGTGGTCCCTGACGCAGGGCGCGCAGCTGCACGTCATAACGCTGGCCGCCGTAAAGGGCCACAACGTTTACGCCGTGCATATGTTTAGAGAAATCCGTCATGGCTTCTGCAACCTGAACCGCCAGTTCGCGGGTCGGCGCCAGCACCAGAATTTGTGGCGCTTTAAGCTCAGGATCAAGGTTGTGCAGCAGCGGTAAAGAGAACGCTGCGGTTTTGCCGCTGCCCGTCTGGGCCATACCCAGTACGTCGCGACCGCCCAGCAGATGTGGGATACACTCCGCCTGGATTGGAGATGGCTTTTCGTAACCCAGATCGCTCAGGGCTTTAAGGATGGAGGCGTTCAGCCCCAGATCGGAAAAAGTGGTTTCGATGATATCAGTCATGTAGTACATGTGCCTCGTTGATGGCGGCCAGTCTACGTAACTCATCGTGAAATTGATCTGCAATTTTCATTGAAAAGTGTGAACCGGCTCAAATTTAGTTGATTAACGAACAAAAACGCCCTCACCCGTTAAGGTGATGACTTTAATAATTAAAGTTTATGGGCTGATCGTTGTTCGTCAGCTATTGCTGGTCCGATTCTGCCAGGTCATCTTGCTCCTGGCCCAAGAGCGCTAATTCCAACAATGCATAACGATGCTCAACGTAGTTGTGTACGTTGTTAGCGACCGCTAACTTGAACAGTGCCGTGGCGCTGTCCTTTTCCCCCAGACTTAGGTAGTACTTACCTAAATAGAAGTTGGTTTCACTGAGATGCTCAGCGAGCGAGGTGTTATCCGTTGCGTCCGCCTTGAGGCGTTCCATTAGCGTTTTTTCGCTAATGTTCCCCAGGTAGAACTCGACAATGTTCCATCCCCATTGCTCTTTATCCGATTTATCGAGGCGCTGTTGTAACGCCACTTTGGCCTGTTTAGCGTCCAGATTGCTTTCGGCAATGTAGAGCCACAGACTGCGGAACGGATCATTGGGATCGTCTTGATAAAACGCTAGCAGATCATCTTGCGCTAAACGATAACGACCACCGTAATAGAGGGCGATACCGCGATTTAAATGCGCGTAGTTGTAAGTTGGATCAAGCTCAAGTACAGAATCAAACGCTTCATAGGCAGCATCAAAATTGCCTGCCTGCGTTAAATATATGCCTAAGTAATTGAATATTTCAGGCATATCGGGGCGGATTGCCAGCGCTTGTGAAAAATCATTTCGCGCCAGAGCCCGCAAGCCGAGGCTATCATACAACACTCCGCGCTCATATAAAAGCTGTGCGCGTTCATCATCGGTTAAAGCCCGACTGGCAAGTATTTGTTCCATGCGTGCCAGGATGACTTCCTGCTGCAAAGTCGGTTGCAATGGCACCGCCAGGACTTCGCTTTTACGCCAGGCAGAGTTGCTGCATCCTGCCAGCGTGAGAGCTGTCGCAACGAAACACCAGCGCAAAAAAGGCTTCATTTCCCACTCCCGAAGACAACAATTGAATGAACATCCTGTCCGCCGGCTGCTAAAACGGAGCATCCAGCTCCGTAATAAACAGCTCTCCATGTCGCCATGGAGAGCTCAATCGGTAAAGCTTACTCAGCTGCTTCTGGAGCGGACGGTGCTGCGCCTTCAGCCGGGGATTGCTCGGTTGCTTCTTTAATGCTTAAGCGGACGCGGCCCTGACGGTCAACTTCCAGTACCTTAACCGGCACTTCCTGACCCATCTGCAGATAGTCGGTTACTTTCTCTACGCGCTTGTCAGCGATTTGAGAGATGTGTACCAGACCTTCTTTGCCGCCGCCGATAGCAACGAACGCACCGAAATCAACGATACGAGTGACTTTACCCTGATAGATACGGCCAACTTCGATTTCAGCGGTGATTTCTTCGATACGACGAATAGCGTGTTTCGCTTTGTCGCCATCGGTTGCTGCGATCTTCACGGTGCCGTCATCTTCGATTTCGATGGTGGTGCCGGTTTCTTCAGTCAGCGCACGAATCACGGAGCCGCCCTTACCGATCACGTCTTTGATCTTGTCCGGGTTGATCTTGATAGTGTGAATGCGTGGAGCAAACTCAGAGATATCGCCGCGTGGCGCGTTGATAGCCTGTTCCATCACGCCAAGGATATGCAGACGCGCACCTTTAGCCTGGTTCAGAGCCACCTGCATGATTTCGCGGGTGATGCCTTCGATTTTGATATCCATCTGCAGGGCAGAGATACCTTCACGGCTGCCGGCAACCTTAAAGTCCATGTCGCCCAGGTGGTCTTCATCACCCAGAATGTCAGACAGAACAACAAAGTTGTCGCCTTCTTTCACGAGGCCCATCGCGATGCCCGCTACCGCGGCTTTGATAGGCACGCCCGCGTCCATCAGCGCCAGAGAAGCGCCACAAACGGAAGCCATGGAAGAAGAGCCGTTGGATTCAGTGATTTCAGACACTACGCGTACGGTGTACGGGAAACGATCGGCTTCTGGCATAACGGCCAGTACGCCACGCTTAGCCAGACGACCGTGACCAATCTCACGACGCTTAGGAGAACCGACCATGCCGGTTTCGCCTACGGAGTACGGAGGGAAGTTGTAGTGGAACAGGAAGTTGTCGGTACGTTCGCCCATCAACTCGTCCAGGTTCTGTGCGTCACGAGCGGTGCCCAGAGTCGCGGTTACCAGCGCCTGAGTTTCGCCGCGGGTGAACAGCGCGGAACCGTGGGTACGCGGCAGAACGCCAGTACGCACGTCCAGGCCACGAATCATATCTTTTTCGCGGCCGTCGATACGCAGCTCGCCCGCCAGAATACGGCTGCGAACAACGTTTTTCTCAATGGCGTGCAGGATATCGCTCAGTTCGCCAGCATCAAGGGTTTCGTCTTCTGCTGACAGAGCAGCGATAACTTCAGACTTGATGACATCAACCTGCGCATAGCGTTCCTGCTTGTCCGTAATACGGTAAGCGTCGCTCAGGCGAGATTCAGCAAGCGCTGCAACGCGCGCGTTCAGCGCTTCGTTAACGGCTTCTGGCTGCCAGTCCCAACGTGGTTTACCGGCTTCGGCAACCAGGGAGTTGATGTTCTGGATAACAACCTGCTGTTGTTCATGGCCGAAGACAACCGCGCCCAGCATCTGGTCTTCGCTCAGCAGTTCTGCTTCGGACTCAACCATCAGCACGGCGCCTTCGGTACCGGCGACAACCAGATCCAGCTTGCTCTCTTTCAGCTCGTCTGCGGTTGGGTTCAGAACGTACTGGTCGTTGATGTAGCCCACACGAGCAGAACCAATTGGACCATTAAATGGAATACCAGACAGGCTCAGGGCGGCAGAAGCACCGATCATAGCAACGATGTCAGGATGAACCTGTGGGTTTACGGAAACCACGGTGGCAATAACCTGCACTTCGTTAACGAAACCTTCCGGGAACAGCGGACGCACCGGGCGGTCAATCAGACGCGCAATCAGCGTTTCGCCTTCGCTTGGACGGCCTTCACGACGGAAGAAGCTGCCCGGGATACGACCAGCAGCGTAAGTACGCTCCTGATAGTTAACGGTCAGCGGGAAGAAGTCCTGACCTGCTTTAGCTTTTTTCTGCCCTACTACGGTTACGAATACCGCAGTATCGTCCATGCTTACCATTACTGCTGCGGTAGCCTGGCGCGCCATCATACCGGTCTCTAATGTGACCGTATGCTGACCATACTGAAATTTACGAACGATCGGATTTAGCAAGATAATATCCTTTAGATTCTTAGGCTGCCGGTGACTTCACGCGGTGCCGTTATGACCCGATCTCTATAGCATCCTCGCGACTAATGACAACCCTGACCCGCCCCTGCGGATAAAGCCTCTCATTAGCCGCGCGAACCTCTGCAATAAAGATCACACACAGCAACAATACATTAGTTTCCATAGAATTGCTGCCGTCAGGTTGAAAAAAGGGGCCTTAACAGGCCCCCTTTTCTGAAACTCGCAAGACTTAGCGACGCAGACCCAGACGCTCGATCAGGCTGGTGTAACGTGCTACATCTTTACGCTTCAGGTAGTCGAGCAGTTTACGACGCTGAGAAACCATACGCAGCAGACCACGACGGCTGTGGTGATCTTTTTTGTGCTCTGCAAAGTGACCCTGCAGGTGGTTAATCTGTGCGGTCAGCAGTGCAACCTGAACTTCGGTAGAACCGCTGTCGTTATTGTCACGACCAAACTCAGAAACGATTTTAGCTTTAGCTTCAACGCTTAGAGACATTTTCAACTCCAACATTATAGATAAAAAGACAGGGTGCCGATCTCTAATTCAGCAACCCCCAGTGCACACCCGAACGCTTGTCAGACAATGCCCGAATGCTAAGCCGCCTATTTTACCTGTAGCAACCTGTTATCGCAAGGTAACTACAAGGTCAGGCGGGATACTCTACTACCAGACGACGAGGCGCTACGCGCCCATCATCATCAATTTCACCCATGCCGATAAACTTTGCTTCATCGCCTTCAGTGACGCGAACCAGCCCTTCGCCAGGAACGCCCGCAACCTGCACCGGCTGCCCATTCCTGAAATAGCCTGCCACGGCAGGTAACAGGTTCACGACCGGAAAATCTTCAGCCGGGCTGTCCATTGGCATCAGCAGCGGATCTAACAGCACCGCGGGATCGATTTCCTGCTGCTGCGCCTGTGCAAGAAGCGCATTCAGCTGTTCAAGCGTCACCATACGTTCAACGGGATATTTGCTCACGGCCAGGCGGCGCAGGAAAGTCACGTGCGCGCCGCAGCCCAGCTTTTCACCCAGATCGTCAGTGATGGTCCGGATATAAGTCCCTTTGGAGCAATGGATCTCGAGTTCCAGCTCATCGCCTTCATGACGAATAAACAGCAGCTCGTAAACGGTAATCGGACGTGCTTCGCGCTCAACTTCTATGCCCTGACGAGCATATTCATACAGCGGTTTGCCCTGATGCTTAAGCGCCGAGTACATCGACGGCACCTGCATGGTCTCGCCGCGGAAGCTTTCCAGCGCGGCCGCAAGCTCCTGCTCGCTAAAGGTAACCGGACGTTCCTGAACAACCGTGCCGTCGGCATCGGAAGTATCGGTACGCTGCCCAAGACGGGCAATGACGCGGTAACGCTTATCTGAATCCAGCAAATAGCGCGAAAACTTGGTTGCTTCCCCCAGGCAAATCGGCAACATGCCGGTAGCCAGCGGATCCAGCGCCCCGGTATGCCCGGCGCGGTTCGCGTTATAGATACGCTTCACTTTCTGCAGCGCGTCGTTAGAAGACAAACCCTGCGGCTTGTCCAACAGCAGCACGCCATGAATATCACGACCACGACGACGAGGACGACTCATCAATCCTCCTTCGTGTCATCCGTATTCACGCGACGCTCATCATCATTTTTGATGACGTTAGAAACCAGATTCGACATACGCATCCCTTCAACCAAAGAGTTGTCGTAGAAGAAAGTCAGTTCCGGAACAATACGCAGGCGCATCGCTTTTCCCACCAGAGTGCGGATATAGCCCGAGGCATCCTGCAGGACTTTGATGCCCTCTTTCACGGCTTCTTCGTCTTTGTCGTTGAGGAAGGTAACGAACACTTTGGCGTAGGCCAGATCGCGGGAGACTTCGACACCGGAAACGGTGGTCATCATGCCCAGACGCGGATCTTTGATTTCACGCTGCAGGATGATTGCGATTTCTTTCTGCAATTCCTGAGAGACGCGCTGCGGGCGACCGAATTCTTTCGCCATAATAAATTCTCCATACAAATCGGGGGGCGCTCGGCCCCCCTTAAGATATTACCGGTTTACCGGGCTCTATCAGGCGATCGTACGCTGGATTTCGATGATTTCGAAGACTTCGATAACATCGCCAACGCGCACATCGTTGTAGTTCTTAACGCCGATACCACACTCCATGCCGTTACGCACTTCGTTCGCATCGTCTTTGAAGCGGCGCAGGGATTCCAGCTCGCCTTCATAGATGACCACGTTGTCGCGCAGTACGCGGATTGGGTTGTGACGTTTGACCACGCCCTCGGTAACCATACAACCTGCGATGGCACCAAACTTCGGTGATTTGAACACATCGCGCACTTCGGCCAGGCCGAGGATCTGTTGTTTGAGTTCCGGAGAGAGCATGCCGCTCATCGCTGCTTTCACTTCGTCGATCAGATTGTAGATGACGGAGTAGTAACGCAGATCCAGGCTTTCCGCTTCGATAACGCGGCGGGCAGAAGCATCGGCACGCACGTTGAAGCCAACCAGAATGGCGTTAGAAGCCGCAGCAAGCGTTGCGTCAGTTTCGGTGATACCACCCACGCCGGAACCGATGATTTTAACTTTCACTTCATCGGTAGAGAGCTTCAGCAGGGAGTCGCTGATCGCTTCCACAGAACCCTGAACGTCCGCTTTCAGCACGATGTTCACTTCGGACACTTCGCCTTCGGTCATGTTGGCGAACATGTTTTCCAGTTTGGATTTCTGCTGGCGAGCCAGTTTCACTTCGCGGAATTTACCCTGACGGTACAAAGCAACTTCACGCGCTTTTTTCTCGTCACGAACAACGGTAACTTCATCACCCGCTACCGGCACGCCGGACAGGCCAAGGATCTC
Organism: Dryocola sharpae; assembly: GCF_051307055.1. Lineage (GTDB taxonomy): Bacteria > Pseudomonadota > Gammaproteobacteria > Enterobacterales > Enterobacteriaceae > Dryocola. The sequence continues at coordinate 3,752,037 of NZ_CP149994.1, forward strand.
AACAGGGATAGAAGGACCGGCTTCGGCCACTTCACGACCCAGTTCATCACGCATCGCACGCACACGGCCATATTCAAAGCCGCACAGCACGATGTCGCCTTTGTTCAGCGAACCTTCGCGAACCAGAACGCTTGCTACCGGACCGCGACCTTTATCCAGGAAGGATTCGATAACCACGCCGCTTGCCATGCCTGTACGCATCGCTTTCAGCTCCAGAACTTCGGCCTGCAGCAGGATTGCGTCCAGCAGTTCGTCGATGCCGGTACCGGCTTTCGCTGACACGTGAATGAACTGGCTTTCGCCGCCCCACTCTTCCGGCATGATGCCGTACTGGGACAGCTCTTGCTTAACGCGATCCGGATCGGCTTCTGGCTTATCGATTTTGTTCACTGCAACCACTACCGGCACCTGCGCCGCTTTCGCGTGCTGGATTGCTTCGATAGTTTGCGGCATTACGCCATCGTCCGCTGCAACAACCAGAACCACGATATCCGTTGCCTGAGCGCCACGAGCACGCATAGAGGTAAAGGCTGCGTGGCCCGGGGTATCCAGGAAGGTGATCATGCCGTTGTCGGTTTCTACGTGGTATGCGCCGATGTGCTGGGTAATACCACCCGCTTCGCCGGACGCCACTTTAGTAGAACGGATGTAGTCAAGCAGAGAGGTTTTACCGTGGTCAACGTGACCCATGATGGTCACAACCGGCGCGCGGGACTCAGCCACTGCGTCGGTGTCACGGTCGCTCATCAGCGCTTCTTCCAGCTCGTTTTCACGACGCAGGATAACTTTGTGGCCCATCTCTTCGGCAACCAGCTGTGCGGTTTCCTGGTCGATGACCTGGTTAATGGTCGCCATAGCGCCCAGCTTCATCATCGCTTTGATGACCTGAGAACCTTTAACGGCCATTTTGTTAGCCAGTTCAGCAACGGTGACGGTTTCGCCAATGATAACGTCGCGGTTAACTGCCTGAGCAGGCTTGTTGAAGCCCTGTTGCAAAGCGCTAGGTTTACGTTTGCCTTTGCCGCCGCGAACCGCTGCACGCGCTTCTTCGCGGTCAGCCTTGGATTCGCCGTGCTTGCCGCCTTTCTTCTGGCGAGGCGCTTTGGTAGCAGTAGTACGAGCACGGGTACGGCCGGCTTCAACCTGGCGGTCGTTCTCATCTTCTGCCTGGCGCGCGTGTTCAGAAGTGGTTACGTGGTAATCAGTTTTGTCGTCTTCCACTTTCTCTTCTTCCGTCCAGACGCCGGCGTTAGCTTCAGCCATTTTACGGGCTTCTTCCGCTACACGACGGGCATCTTCTTCTAGTTTGCGACGGGCTTCTTCTTCCGCTTTGCGCTTAAGCTCAGCGGCTTCTGCTTCGCGGCGGGCTTTGTCGGCCTGGGCGCTTTTCGTCATATCGTCAGATTGTTGATTGCTCACTTTGTCTTTTTCCGCAGCTTCACGTTTCGCTTTATCAGCGGCTTCACGCTTAGCTTTTTCTTCAGCTTCACGCTTAGCTTTTTCTTGCGCCTGACGATTGGCAGCTTCCTGCGCCTCACGTTGGGCTTGCTCTTCCGCTTCACGCTGCGCCTGTTCTTCCGCTGCGAGACGTTCAGCCTCTTGCGGATCACGTTTCACAAAGGTGCGCTTCTTGCGGACTTCGATTTGTACCGATTTACTTTTCCCACCGGTACCTGGAATGTTTAAAGTACTGCGCGTTTTGCGCTGTAATGTCAACTTGTCTGGTGCTGAACCGTGTTCACGGTTCAGGTGCGCCAGCAGGGTTTGCTTCTCTTGCGCGGAAACAGAATCATCAGCAGACTTCGGGATCCCTGCGTCAGCAAATTGCTGTACCAGGCGGTCCACGGAGGTCTGAATCTCTGCGGCCAGCGCTTTTACGGTTACATCTGTCATGCTGTTCCTTCCTGCTACAGTTTATTACGCTTCGCCGCCAAACCAACAGATATTACGAGCTGCCATGATCAATTCACCGGCTTTCTCGTTGGTTAAACCTTCAATGTCTGTCAGATCATCGACGCCTTGCTCAGCCAGCTCTTCCAGCGAGCTCACACCGCGCGAGGCCAGCCTAAAGGCCAGCGTGCGGTCCATGCCTTCAAGGTTCAACAGATCCTCTTGAGGTTTGTTGTCGCCAAGGCTCTCTTCCTGAGCAAGCGCCAGAGTGGTGAGGGCGTTTTTAGCGCGATCGCGTAATGCTTCCACGGTGTCTTCATCAAGGCCGTCGACTTCCAACAGCTCTTTCATTGGCACGTAAGCCAGTTCTTCAAGCGTTGAGAAACCTTCTTCAACCAACACGGTGGCGAAATCCTCGTCAATATCGAGGTATTTGGTAAAGGTATCAATGGCTGCATGTGCTTCAGCCTGGTGCTTAGCCTGCAGATCGTCAACGGTCATCACGTTGAGCTCCCAGCCGCTTAGCTGTGCAGCCAGACGCACGTTTTGACCGTTACGGCCAATCGCCTGCGCCAGGTTGCCTGCCTCTACCGCGATATCCATCGTGTGTTTGTCTTCATCAACCACAATGGAAGCCACATCAGCAGGGGCCATCGCGTTGATAACGAACTGCGCTGGGTTGTCGTCCCACAGTACGATATCAATACGTTCGCCACCCAGCTCAGTGGAAACTGCCTGTACGCGCGCACCGCGCATACCGACGCAAGCGCCAACCGGATCGATACGTTTGTCATTGGTCTTCACGGCGATTTTCGCACGAGAACCCGGATCGCGGGCAGCGGCCTTAATTTCAATGACTTCTTCGCCGATTTCTGGCACTTCAATACGGAACAGTTCAATCAGCATTTCCGGTTTGGAACGGCTAACGAACAGCTGCGCGCCACGAGCTTCAGGGCGCACGGCATAAAGCACGCCGCGAATACGGTCGCCCGGACGGAAGTTTTCACGTGGCAGCATGTCTTCACGGATGATGACGGCTTCAGCGTTGCTACCCAAATCCAGGGAAATGTTGTCGCGGTTAACTTTTTTCACCACGCCGGTGATTATCTCACCTTCGTGCTCACGGAACTGATCCACAACCATCGCACGTTCAGCTTCACGAACCTTTTGCACGATGACTTGCTTAGCCGTTTGCGTTGTGATGCGGTCGAAGGTGACGGATTCAATCTGATCTTCAACGTATTCGCCTACGTTCAGTTCAGGGTCTTCGAACTGAGCAGCATCAAGGGTGATTTCACGCGTCGGCTGAGTCACTTCTTCAACGATGACCCAGCGGCGGAAAGTGTCAAAGTCACCGCTTTTACGATCGATGCTTACACGGACATCAATCTCTTGCTCATATTTTTTCTTCGTCGCTGTCGCCAGTGCACTTTCCAGAGCTTCAAAAATCTTCTCGCGCGGGAGGGATTTTTCGTTGGAAACTGCTTCTACAACAGCCAAAATTTCTTTGTTCATCCTGGGTTTTCACCTCAATCCAAACTATTAAAAGTGGGGTACCAGGTTCGCTTTCTGGATGTTGCTCAGTGCGAACACTTCGTCTTTACCTTCGACCGTGACCGTGATCATCTCACCCTCAACGGCTTTGATAATACCCTGCCATTTGCGACGGTTTTGCACGGCCATACGCAACACAATGCTCACTTCTTCGCCAGTATAGCGAACGTAATGTTGGCTAATAAACATTGGGCGGTCGAGGCCGGGTGAGGAAACTTCAAGGTTATAGGCCACAGTGATAGGATCTTCGACGTCTAACACTGCACTGACCTGGTGACTGACATCAGCGCAATCATCAACATTGATGCCGTCTTCACTATCAATATAGATGCGCAGCGTAGATTGGCGACCACGAATGAATTCGATACCCACCAGTTCGTAGCCCAGTGCTTCGACGGGTGCTGTAATCATCTCTGTTAATTTTTGCTCTAATGTGGACAAGCCCACCCCCAAGACATAAAAAAAGGGCATATAGCCCAGTTATTCTGAAGTCAGATAACAAAAAACCCCGATAAATCGGGGCTTTATATAACTGAACCCTGTATGCCGCAATTGCGGCCCGGACACCGTCCAGAGAATTTTTTTCTAAATTCTTCGCGAGGCACCGAATGGCTCACAGTATCTTTGAAAAAGAACTCTCAGGGAAAGTGGTTGCGGGGGCCGGATTTGAACCGACGACCTTCGGGTTATGAGCCCGACGAGCTACCAGGCTGCTCCACCCCGCGTCCGAAAACGTGGCAAATACTACGCCAGAATTGCAATAAATGCAAGAATTGCTGGGATTTGGTACCGAGGACGGGACTTGAACCCGTAAGCCCAATCGGGCACTACCACCTCAAGGTAGCGTGTCTACCAATTCCACCACCTCGGCACTTTGCGTACGGCTATCAATTCTGCCGTACAGAAGCTTACTGCTTATTACTGTGGGATATCGCTGGTCGGCCTGGTAGGCGCCGCTGGCGTTGTCTGCTCAGATTTCGCTGGCTGACTCAAATTATCCCACTCACTTCCTTTACTGGTTTTGTTGCTGTTGATATTGCCCAACACCAGACTGATGATGAAGAACAGCGTCGCCAGCACAGCGGTCATGCGGGTCATGAAGTTACCTGAACCACTTGAGCCGAATAAGGTTCCGGAGGCGCCTGCACCGAAGGAGGCTCCCATATCAGCGCCTTTACCTTGCTGCAGCATGATAAGACCTACAAGGCCCAGGGCTACAATAAGGAAAACTACCAAAAGAGCTTCGTACATAATCAACCTGTTCCTTGCGGGGTTACCGCATACCTTGAGCTTCAAACCAGTAAGCAGGCAAATTTTCGTTTACCCACTGAAGCGGGTGAGAATACTAACCAAAGCAGCAGTGGTGCGCAAGGGCAATTTCTTAACATCGCACCGATTGCAGAAAAAAAGAGCAATACGCCAATTTTTGCTTACAAAACAGGCGGCGGGCGCCGCCTTTTTGTGCAGTCCGGCTCCGTATGATTAAACAGATTTGACTGCATCCGCGATACGATTGGCATACTCCGTTACCAGAGCATTATCTTCGCCTTCCACCATCACTCGAATTAATGGCTCCGTACCGGATTTACGCAGCAGAACGCGCCCGCGATTACCCAGCGCTTCTTCCACTTCAGCGGTCGCTTTTTTCACGCTCTCATGTTCCAGCGGATCGCCACTGCCTGCTGTAAACCGCACGTTCACCAGAATTTGCGGGAAGAGTTTCATTCCGCTGCAAAGGTCGTGCAGGCTCATGTGGTTGCGAACCATAGCTGTTAGCACTTGCAAACCTGCGACGATACCGTCACCGGTAGTGGTTTTATCAAGCAGAATGATATGGCCGGAGTTTTCCGCGCCGATTCTCCAGCCCTTTTCCTGCAGCTTTTCCAGCACGTAGCGATCGCCCACTTTCGCACGGGCAAACGGGATACCAAGCTGTTTGAGCGCCAGCTCAAGGCCCATATTGCTCATCAGCGTGCCCACGGCGCCGCCGCGCAGCTGGCCCTGGCGCAGCCCTTCACGAGCGATAATGTAGAGGATCTGGTCGCCGTCTACTTTAAGGCCCTGGTTATCAACCATGATGACGCGATCGCCGTCGCCGTCAAATGCGATACCGAGGTCGGCCTTTTCCGCCAGCACCCTTTCCTGCAACATGCGAACGTCTGTTGCGCCGCATTTTTCATTGATGTTGACGCCGTCAGGCTCACAGCCAACGGCGATAACATTTGCGCCCAGCTCACGCAGCACGTTCGGCGCGATGTGGTAGGTTGCGCCGTTGGCGCAGTCCACAACAATTTTTAATCCGTTCAGGCTCAGTTCGTTCGGGAAAGTGCCTTTGCAAAATTCGATATAACGTCCGGCGGCATCAACGATGCGGCTGGCTTTACCCAGCTCGGCGGAATCTACGCAGGTGATCTCTTTTTCCATTTCCGCTTCAATGGCTTCTTCCACTTCGTCAGGCAGTTTGGTGCCGTCGATGGAGAAGAATTTAATCCCGTTATCGTAAAAAGGATTATGGGAAGCGGAGATAACGATGCCAGCTTCAGCGCGGAACGCACGCGTCAGATAAGCGACAGCAGGCGTCGGCATCGGGCCGGTAAAAGAGGCAGACAGCCCGGCCGCGGCCAGCCCGGCTTCGAGGGCGGATTCCAGCATATAGCCGGAAATGCGCGTGTCTTTCCCGATGATGATTTTACGCGATCCGTGACGTGCCAGAACTTTACCCGCCGCCCAGCCCAGCTTCAGAACGAAATCAGGCGTGACTGGACTATCGCCGACGCGTCCACGAATGCCATCGGTGCCAAAATATTTACGGTTACTCATAGCGTTTGTTTTCCTTCGCTGAAAGTGTGGCTTCAACCACGCGCATAGCTTCTACGGTTTCTTTCACGTCGTGCACCCGGATGATATGCGCCCCCTGCATTGCCGCAACGACAGCGCAAGCGAGACTGCCGCTCAGGCGCTGATCCGGTCCGACATTAAGCAGTTGGCCAACCATTGATTTACGCGACATTCCAACCAACAGCGGCAAGCCAAAGTGATGGAATTCTGAAAGTCGGGCAAGAAGTTGGTAATTATGGCTAAGATTTTTACCGAAACCGAAGCCCGGGTCGAGCAACAATTTTTCTTTTGCGATACCTGCCGCCTCGCAACGGGCAATGTGTTCAATAAAGAAGCGATTTACCTCTTCAAAAACATCTGTATAGCGCGGCGCCAGCTGCATATTTTTAGGGTTTCCCTGCATGTGCATCAGGCAAACCGGCAACCCCGTTTCGGCGGCGGCTTCCAGCGCGCCCGGTTCAGTCAGGGAACGAATATCGTTGATGATATGCGCCCCGACGCGTGCCGATTCGCGCATTACTTCGGGCCTGGACGTATCAACAGAGATCCATATTTCGAACCGCTGCGCAATCGCCTCAACGACTGGAATCACTCGCGCCAGCTCATCCTCCACGCTCACCTCAGCCGCTCCCGGACGCGTTGATTCACCGCCGATATCAATAATTGTCGCCCCGGCGTTAATCATCGCATTAGCGTGCTTTACCGCCTCAACCAGCGAGTTGTGCTTTCCCCCGTCGGAAAACGAATCCGGAGTAACGTTTAAAATGCCCATAACGTGAGGATGGGAGAGATCGAGCGCGCTGCCCTGGGCGGTGAGTTTCATCAAAATTCCTCTGAATCGGCTTTGTTTAAGACAAAAACAAAAACCCCGGGACCGGCCCGGGGTTTAGATTACTTACTGCAAAACACAGATCGGACTCGGCTTACTTATCGCCCAGCTGTTCTGACATGGTGTTACCAGGATTCGGCGTGCGCGGTTCATCGACCGGACGCGGTGCACGTGGTGTACCGTTGTTATCAGAATTGTTGCTGCCGTTATTCGACTCATCCCAACCCGCTGGCGGACGCACATCGCGGCGAGCCATCAGATCGTCAATCTGCGGCGCATCGATGGTTTCATACTTCATCAGTGCGTCCTTCATGGTGTGAAGGATATCCATGTTCTCATTCAGCAGCTGGCGAGCGCGAGCATAGTTACGCTCAATCAGCAGCTTCACTTCCTGATCGATGATACGCGCGGTCTCATCGGACATGTGTTTTGCTTTTGCTACGGAACGACCCAGGAATACTTCGCCCTCTTCTTCCGCATACAGCAGCGGACCAAGTTTTTCGGAGAAGCCCCACTGGGTGACCATATTGCGCGCCAGGTTAGTCGCGACTTTAATATCGTTAGACGCCCCGGTAGAAACATGCTCCGCGCCGTAGATGATCTCTTCCGCCAGACGACCGCCGTAAAGGGTTGAAATCTGGCTTTCCAGCTTCTGACGGCTGGCGCTGATTGCATCGCCCTCCGGCAGGAAGAAGGTTACGCCCAGCGCACGACCGCGTGGAATAATAGTTACTTTGTGCACCGGATCGTGTTCCGGCACCAGACGCCCGATAATGGCGTGGCCGGCTTCGTGATAGGCGGTGGATTCTTTCTGCGCTTCCGTCATCACCATGGAGCGACGTTCCGCACCCATCATGATTTTGTCTTTCGCTTTTTCGAATTCAACCATCGAGACCACGCGTTTGTTGCCGCGGGCAGCAAACAGGGCAGCTTCGTTCACGAGGTTTGCAAGATCCGCACCGGAGAAGCCTGGCGTACCGCGGGCAATGATTGCCGCATCGATATCGGGTGCCAGAGGCACACGGCGCATATGCACCTTCAGGATCTGCTCACGACCACGTACGTCTGGCAGACCGACCACAACCTGACGGTCGAAACGGCCTGGACGCAGCAATGCCGGGTCAAGTACGTCCGGACGGTTAGTCGCGGCGATAACGATGATACCTTCGTTGCCTTCGAAACCATCCATCTCAACCAGCATCTGGTTTAACGTCTGCTCGCGTTCATCGTGACCGCCGCCCAGGCCTGCGCCACGCTGACGGCCTACGGCATCGATTTCATCGATAAAGATGATGCACGGTGCGGCCTTCTTCGCCTGCTCGAACATGTCACGCACGCGGGATGCGCCAACGCCGACGAACATTTCAACGAAGTCAGAACCGGATATGGTAAAGAATGGCACTTTCGCTTCACCCGCGATGGCTTTCGCCAGCAGGGTTTTACCGGTACCCGGAGGGCCAACCATCAGCACGCCTTTCGGGATTTTGCCGCCCAGCTTCTGGAAACGGCTCGGCTCACGAAGGTACTCAACCAGCTCAGCCACCTCTTCTTTTGCTTCGTCACAGCCTGCAACGTCGGCAAAAGTGGTTTTGATTTGGTCTTCGGTGAGCATACGCGCCTTGCTCTTGCCGAACGACATGGCGCCTTTGCCACCGCCGCCCTGCATCTGGCGCATAAAGAAGATCCAGACCCCAATCAACAACAGCATCGGGAACCAGGAAATAAAGATAGAAGCCAGCAAGCTCGGCTCTTCAGGCGGCTCGCCTACCACTTTAACGTTCTTGGTCAGCAGATTATCAAGCAGCTTGGGATCGTTAACGGGGATGTAAGTCGTGTATCGGTTACTATCTTTCTTGGTAACGTTGATTTCACGTCCATTGATACGCGCTTCGCGAACCTGGTCCTGATTCACTTCAGACAGGAAAGTGGAATAATCCACCCTACGGCCGTTTGACTCGCTGGGCCCAAAGCTCTGGAACACAGACATCAGCACAACCGCGATGACCAGCCAGAGTATTAGGTTTTTCGCCATGTCACTCAAGGGATTAACCTCATATTACAACTGTGTTAACAAACAGCGTCAGGGTACTATACTTTGCGCCCGGTCGCTACAATGTACACTTCACGTGAGCGGGCACGAGAAGAGTCCGGTTTACGAACTTTCACCTTCGTAAACAGGGAGCGAATTTCTCGCAGGTATTCATCGAAACCTTCGCCTTGAAACACTTTCACTACAAAACTTCCGCCCGGCGCCAGAACGTCACGGCACATTTCCAGTGCCAGTTCTACCAGATACATAGCGCGAGGAATATCTACTGCCGGTGTCCCGCTCATGTTTGGTGCCATATCTGACATGACAACCTGAACTTTACTGTCACCAACACGATCCAGCAGGGCCTTGACGACTAATTCATCACGAAAATCGCCCTGAAGGAAATCCACACCAACGATAGGATCCATTGGTAAAAGATCGCAAGCGATGATTCGCCCTTGATTCCCGATCTCTGTCACAACGTACTGTGACCAGCCTCCGGGAGCAGCGCCAAGATCGACAACCGTCATACCTGGCTTAAAAAGTTTGTCACTTTGCTGTATTTCATCAAGTTTAAACCAGGCACGGGAACGCAACCCCTTTTTCTGCGCCTGAAGTACATATTTATCGCTAAAGTGTTCCTGCAGCCAGCGACTGGAGCTGGCAGAACGCTTTTTACCTGTCATCTCAAATTCCAACTTTGTTCATCGTGAGTGGCAGACTGTTAAAAATCAGCACAGCCGATTTGGCGATACACTGGAGATGGCGGTAGAATGAACCGTTTTCAATCCCAACGTAAGCAAATAATACGATGAATCTGAGTACTAAACAAAAACAGCACCTGAAAGGTCTTGCTCATCCACTCAAGCCGGTCGTCATGCTTGGCAATAATGGTTTGACCGAAGGGGTACTGGCCGAGATTGAACAAGCACTTGGGCACCATGAGTTAATCAAGGTCAAAGTCGCAACGGAAGATCGTGAGACAAAAACCCTGATAGTGGATGCCATCGTGCGGGAAACCGGCGCCTGTAATGTACAGGTCATCGGTAAAACGCTGGTGCTTTATCGCCCGTCTAAAGAGCGTAAAATTTCTCTGCCAAAGTAAGCGCAGAGGAGCAAAATGCCACGCTCTGTTAGCTGATAAAAGGCCGCTATGCGGCCTTTTTCCTTTCTTTACAATACGCCACGCCGGCAATCAGCTTAGCAGAAATTATAAATACTCCACCTTGACGATCTCGAACTCGACGTCGCCGCCCGGAGTACGGATCACCACAACGTCATCCTGCTCTTTCCCCACCAGACCGCGAGCGATAGGTGAATTAACAGAAATAAGATTCTGTTTAAAATCAGCCTCATCATCGCCCACAATGCGATAAGCCTGCTCTTCATCGTTCTCAAGATTCAGCACGGTCACCGTGGCACCAAAAATTACACGGCCATTGTTAGGCATTTTGGTGACGTCGATAACCTGGGCGTTAGATAGCTTGGCTTCGATATCCTGAATACGGCCTTCGCAGAAACCCTGCTGCTCGCGCGCCGCATGGTATTCAGCATTTTCTTTCAGGTCGCCATGCTCACGAGCATCGGCGATTGCGGCAATGATTTCCGGGCGGCGAACTGACTTCAGGAAGTCGAGTTCTTCGCGTAATCTTTCTGCGCCACGTAAGGTCATCGGAATAGGTTGCATTTGTTATACCTCTTAAAAACTGTCCTGTTCAGCACGGCCTTCAGTTGTGCTGACTTAAGAGCATAGCCAGAGCATTCGCCTGACAACAAATAAAAGAAAACTGACCCGGAGCAAAGCCCCAGGTCAGGAACGGTTTTCAATTTGATACGTATTTTACCCTGGAGTTCCACAAGGGTCATCGTTTACTTTGCACCGCGATGCACCGTAGTATGGCTGCACGTTTCCAGGCTGTTAACGCGAGATTATGCGATTTTTTAGATTTGTCATTGGATTGACCAGTGCAGTGGTATTGAACGTTCAGGCCGCCAACGTTGAAGAATACACCTCCCAGTTACCTGACGGGGCAAACCTGGCGCTGATGGTGCAGAAGGTGGGTGCTCAGGCTCCGACGATTGATTATCACAGTCAGCAAATGGCCCTGCCGGCCAGCACGCAGAAAGTGATCACTGCGCTGGCGGCGCTGCTGCAGCTTGGGCCAGATTTCCGCTTTACCACGACCCTTGAAAGCCATGCTCAGGTGAGCAACGGCGTGCTAAATGGCGACCTTGTGGCGCGATTTGGCGGCGATCCGACGCTAAAACGTCAGGATATTCGCAATATGGTCGCCGTGCTGAAAAAGTCCGGCATCCGGCAGATTCAGGGAAATGTGCTGATCGACACCTCCGTGTTTGCCAGCCACGATAAAGCGCCCGGCTGGCCATGGAATGACATGACCCAGTGCTTCAGCGCGCCGCCGGCGGCGGCCATCGTTGACCGAAATTGCTTCTCCATTTCACTCTACAGCGCCCCAAAACCTGACGACCTGGCATTTGTGCGTATCGCCTCTTATTACCCGGTGCTGATGAACAGCCAGGTGAGAACCCTCGCCAAAGGTTCGCCGGATGCGCAGTATTGCGAACTGGACGTCGTACCCGGCGATCTCAATCGTTTCACTTTGACGGGCTGTATGACGCAACGAGCGGATCCGCTGCCGCTGGCGTTTGCCATTCAGGACGGGGCCAGCTACGCAGGCGCAATCCTCAAGGCCGAGTTAAAAGAAGCAGGCATCACCTATAGCGGCACGCTGCTACGCCAGACGCTGGTGAAGACGCCGGGCACGGTTATCGCCCGTAAAGAATCTGCTCCCTTGCATGACCTGCTAAAAATCATGCTCAAAAAATCAGACAACATGATTGCCGATACCGTTTTCCGCACCATCGGCCATAATCGGTTTGGCGTGCCGGGCACATGGCGCGCTGGCGCAGACGCGGTGCGTCAGATCTTAAGCCAGAAAGCCGGTGTTAATTTAGGCAATACTATTCTGGTGGACGGTTCGGGATTATCCCGCCATAACTTAATTTCGCCGGCCACCATGATGCAGGTGCTGCAGTACATCGCGCAGAACGACACTCAGCTAAACTTCATCTCAATGCTGCCCTTAGCCGGTTACGATGGCTCGCTCCAGTATCGTGCTGGCCTCCATGCCGCAGGCGTGGATGGCAAAGTGTCCGCGAAAACAGGTTCCCTGCAGGGCGTCTATAACCTGGCCGGCTTCATCACCACAGCCAGCGGTCAGCGGATGGCCTTTGTGCAGTATTTATCCGGCTATGCCGTAGAGCCTGCCGATCAACGTAACCGTCGTATCCCGTTAGTGCGCTTCGAAAGCCGCCTCTATAAGGATATCTACCAGAATAACTGAGCATGAAACTGCTGATTGTTGAAGACGATTTACTGCTACAGGAAGGCCTGGCGCAAGCGCTGGGTAACGAAGGCTACGCGCTGGATTGCGCCGCTACCGCCGCTGAAGCTGACGCGTTAATACAAAGCGGCGAATACAGCCTGGTGATTCTGGATCTCGGCCTGCCGGATAAAGACGGCGCGACGCTGCTGAGCCAGTGGCGCCGCCGTGGCGTCAGCAACCCCGTACTGATCCTCACCGCACGCGATGCGCTTGAAGACCGGGTTAAAGGGCTGGATTCCGGCGCTGACGACTATCTGGTTAAACCCTTCGCGCTGGCGGAACTTCAGGCCCGCGCGCGGGCGCTAATCCGCCGCTATCAGGGACACAGCGATAATCTTTTACAGCAGGCTGACTTAACGCTCAACTTACAAACTCAGCAGGTTTTGCTGCAGGACCAGCCGCTGGAAATCACGCCGAAAGAATTCGCCCTTCTCACGCGCTTGATGATGCGCATCGGGCAGACGGTGCATCGTGAAACGCTACAGCAGGATATCTATAGCTGGCAGGACGATCCCGGTTCGAACACGCTTGAGGTGCACATTCACAATCTGCGCCGCAAATTAGGCAAAGAGCGTATCAAAACCGTGCGCGGCGTTGGCTACCGTCTGGAAAGCCGGGCATGAACAGCATGCGTCGGCGGCTAATGCTTCTGCTTGCGCTAATTCTTTTATTTTTCCAACTCGTTAGCGTGCTCTGGCTATGGCATGAAAGCCGGGAGCAAATCGGTTTCCTGGTAAATGAAACGCTCTCGGCCAAATCGCGTAACCAGCACGTTGAGAAAGAGATCCACGAAGCCATCGCCTCGCTGCTGGTGCCTTCGCTGGTGATGATTGGTTTTACGCTCTTCTTCTCCTTCTGGGCAATCACCTGGATTACGCGCCCTTTAAATCGTCTGCGCACAAGCCTTGCCAACCGCTCTGCGGATAACCTCTCTCCCGTGCCGATGTATTCAGACATGGAAGAGGTGGTGGCTGTGACCGGCTCGTTAAACCAGCTGCTGGGGCGTCTGGACCGTACCATTCAGCAGGAGCGCCTGTTTACCGCAGATGCCGCCCACGAGCTGCGCACGCCGCTGGCGGGCCTCAGACTGCATCTGGAACTGATGGCAAACGCGGGTAATCCGCAGGCGCCGATGCTTCTGGATCGCATCGATCAGCTGATGCACACCATCGAACAACTGCTGATGTTATCGAGAGCCGGCCAGGCGCTGGCGAGCGGGCACTACAGCACGCTGACATGGACCCGCGACATTATTGCGCCGCTGAAAATGGAGATGGATGAGATGGTGGCGCTGCGGCAACAATCTATAGAATGGCCGCAGGAAAGCGCCGATACAGTACAGGGGGATGCCGTATTGTTACGCCTGATGCTGCGCAACCTGCTGGAAAATGCCTCCCGTTACGGCCCGGAGCAAAGCGTGATTACCGTCTTCCTGACGCCGCAGAATGCGGGAACAGCGCTGACCGTAGCAGATCAGGGTCCCGGCATCAAAGAGGAACATCGCCAGACACTCACCGAGCCTTTCCGACGTATGGACCAGCGCTACGGCGGCAGCGGGCTTGGTTTGAACATTGTCCTGCGCATCGTTCAGCTGCATCATGGAAAGCTTATGCTGGATAATCGCAGCGAATGCTCTGGCCTGAACGCCTGCTGCTGGTTGCCGACAAATATCCAATAAATAAGGGCCGGAATGACCGGCCCTCCAGGCTAACGACAGACTTTATGTTGATGAGTACTGAACGCGGGGCCCTTAAAATTAATTGGAAAATCAATTCATTGATTTTCGACCGATAAGCACAAAGAAGGAAAAACCCCGCTTTTTCCTTCTTTGTCAGATAACTAAAGGGCCGAATGACCGGCCCTTTAACTCTGTTCTGCTTACTTCTGATAAATGATTTCGACGCCTTCGTCGTCATCTTCATCCCAGTCGTCATCCCAGTCATCGTCTTCTTCAGCTTCGGCGGCGTCAAGCTGCTGTTGATGATAGTCGTCCCACATGAACTCAACCTTCTCAGGCGCCACCGGCACGACTTCGCTGACTTTTGGATTAGCGATAATAAAGTCCATCACATCCCAGCACAGCGCGTTGACGCCTTCGCGATTAACCGCGGAGATAAGATAGTATTTATCTTCCCAGCCCATCGCAGTAGCAATTTCTTTGGCGCGCGCTTCGGCTTCTTCCTGGCTCATCAGGTCGACTTTGTTGAAGACCAGCCAGCGCGGTTTCTCTGCCAGTTTAGCGCTGTATTTTTCCAGCTCGCCAATAATAATACGGGCGTTTTCAACCGGATCTGATTCGTCGATTGGAGCGATATCGATGAGATGCAGCAGCACGCGACAACGCTCAAGGTGCTTCAGGAATCGAATCCCCAGCCCCGCGCCTTCGGCTGCGCCTTCGATCAGGCCAGGAATATCGGCCACCACAAAGCTTTTCTCATTATCCATACGTACTACGCCAAGGCTTGGCACCAACGTGGTAAATGGATAATCAGCCACTTTTGGTTTTGCCGCAGAGACAGAACGGATGAAGGTAGATTTGCCCGCATTCGGCAGACCCAGCATGCCAACGTCAGCCAGCAGCATCAGCTCAAGCTGCAAATCGCGCTTTTCACCCGGCGTACCCATGGTTTTTTGACGCGGGGTACGGTTAACGGACGATTTGAAACGGGTATTGCCCAGGCCGTGCCAGCCGCCTTTAGCAACCATTAATTTCTGGCCGTGCTGCGTCATGTCACCCATGGTCTCGCCGGTGCCGCCATCGATAACGCGCGTACCTACAGGCACTTTAACCGTGACGTCTTTACCACGCTTGCCGGTACAGTCACGGCTCTGGCCGTTCTGGCCACGTTCTGCGCGGAAAGATTTCTCGAAGCGGTAATCGATTAGGGTATTGAGATTTTCATCAGCTTCCAGCCAGACGTCGCCGCCGTCGCCGCCGTCGCCGCCGTCCGGGCCGCCCCTTGGGATATATTTTTCACGACGGAAGCTAACGCAGCCGTTACCGCCATCACCTGCTACGACCAGGATCGTTGCTTCATCAACAAACTTCATTTCACTTCTCCGTAAATCATTCGCCCGAACGTTGTACTGGAATGACAGCTTCGGTTTTGTGCCAGCGTCCCCAAAGACGGTGACCAATGGCGGAATACATAGCGCCCGCAACCACGATAAACGCGCCGGCATAACCTACGAGGTTAAGCAACGGCATGGCGAAGAAATCGGGCCAGGCTAACGCTAATAAATCTGAAAACAGCAGGGTAAACAGCGGCGTCAGCGTAATTAGCGCGCTGACCTGCGCCGCCTGCCACCGGGCCATTGCTTCTGCCAGCGCCCCATACCCAACAAGCGTATTCAGGCCGCAGAAAATTAAACATGCCAGCTGCCATCCGCTAAGCTGAAAAACCATATTCAACTGCGCTAAAGGCAACAACGCAACAGTACACAAAGTGTACAGCAAAAAGAGGATCTGTTGCGAGGCCAGACGGCGTAATAATACCTTCTGCGCCACGCCATAGGTGACCCACACCGTCGCCGCCAGAACACCAAAAATGACGCCAAGGGTGTAATCCGTCAGACGGGTAAAAATTTCTATCAGGCTGGTGTTAAAGAACATCACCAGCCCGCAAAGCAGCATTATGGCCCCAACGACCTGCGTGCCGCGCATTTTCTCTTTCAGCACCACCACGCTCGCCACCATCATCCCCACCGGGGAAAGCTGGCCAATAACCTGAGAAGCCGTCGGGCTCAGGTACTGCAGGGAAGAACTAAACAGCAGGAAGTTACCAAACAGGCCACCCGTCGCAATCGCCAGTAACCCCAGCCAGCGCGGCTTGCGGAAAATACGCATCGGCGGCAGCTTGCCGCGTAGAGCGAGGATAGAACCCAGCCCAATGCTTGCCATCAGGAAGCGGTAAAAAACCACGGTCGGCGGTTCCATGACCGTCAGCACCTGCTTCATTGCGATGGGCAAAGCTCCCCAGCAAACGGCCGTGGTTAATGCCAAAAGGATGCCGATGCCCGCCTGCTGTTTCATGCTGAAGTTCCCTGGTACTGCATTAATTTACCGGGCTCAGAATGTAAAAAGCCCCGCAACGTGTTGCGGGGCTTCAATCCGTTACCGGGACGCGAAAAACTTATTCAGCAACGATGCTGATGAACTTACGGTTTTTCGGGCCTTTAACTTCGAACTTAACTTTACCGTCAGTCAAAGCGAACAGAGTGTGATCTTTGCCGCAACCTACGTTGCTGCCAGCGTGGAATTTAGTGCCACGTTGACGAACGATAATGCTGCCTGCCAGAACTGCTTCACCGCCGAAACGTTTTACGCCCAGACGTTTAGCTTCGGAATCGCGACCGTTACGAGTTGAGCCGCCAGCCTTTTTATGTGCCATTTAATCTGCTCCTCTGTATTAAGCGCTGATGCCAGTGATTTTCACATCAGTGAACCACTGACGATGACCTTGCTGCTTACGGTAGTGTTTACGACGACGAAACTTAACGATCTTAATTTTCTCGCCACGACCGTGGGCAACAACTTCAGCTTTGATTACGCCGCCATCAACGAAAGGAACGCCGATTTTGATTTCTTCGCCGTTAGCGATCATCAGAACTTCTGCGAACTCAACAGACTCGCCAGTTGCGATGTCCAGCTTTTCCAGGCGAACGGTCTGACCTTCGCTTACTCGGTGTTGTTTACCACCACTTTGGAAAACCGCGTACATATAAAACTCCGCTTTCCGCACACACCTTACATTGGTTTCAGGTGGCGCTATAAATATTCACAATAGGGCGCGAATATTACGCAAACACGGAGCATTTGACAAGCCCGATTATGCATACTCGTAGAAAAAAAACGCAACATCACAGACAACGTTTATCTGCCTCGTTTTTTCAGTACAATCTGTACTACATTATCACTTCTCTACCTCCACGTTATTCCATAACAACATGTGGTAAACAGGACTGTAAGCCAGACTTCTGCGATGAATTTAGAAAAAATTAATGAGTTAACCGCGCAAGATATGGCGGGTGTCAACGCGGTCATCCTTGAACAGTTAAATTCGGATGTTCAACTGATCAATCAGTTAGGCTATTACATCGTTAGCGGCGGCGGGAAACGCATACGCCCAACGATCGCAGTACTTGCCGCAAGGGCGCTCGGCTATCAGGGTCATGCGCATATCAATATCGCCGCGCTGATCGAATTTATCCACACCGCCACGCTGCTTCACGACGATGTGGTAGACGAATCGGATATGCGTCGCGGCAAAGCAACGGCCAACGCGGCGTTTGGTAACGCGGCAAGCGTTCTGGTGGGGGATTTTATCTACACTCGCGCCTTCCAGATGATGACACAGCTGGGCTCGCTGAAGGTGCTTGAAGTCATGTCCGAAGCAGTCAACGTCATCGCTGAAGGAGAAGTGCTGCAGCTGATGAACTGTAACGACCCGGATATCACCGAAGAAAGCTATATGCGCGTGATTTACAGCAAAACCGCACGTTTGTTCGAAGCGGCGTCGCAATGCTCCGGGATTTTGGCGGAGGCCACTGCTGAACAGGAACAGGCTTTGCAAGATTATGGACGCTATCTTGGCACTGCCTTCCAGCTAATCGACGATTTACTGGACTACAGTGCGGATGGTCAAACGCTGGGTAAAAATGTGGGGGATGACCTTAACGAAGGCAAACCGACGCTTCCTTTACTGCACGCCATGCGAAATGGTACGCCAGAGCAGGCCCGGATGATTCGTGAAGCCATTGAGCAGGGCAATGGCCGTCATTTACTCCAGCCTGTTCTGGAGGCAATGGCCGCCTGCGGTTCGCTGGAATGGACCCGTCTTCGCGCAGAACAGGAAGCGGATAAAGCCATTGCAGCCCTCAGCGTGCTGCCAGAAAGCGAGCACAAAGAAGCTTTAATTGCCCTGGCGCATATGGCTGTTCAGCGCGATCGATAATCTCCCTTGCGCGCCGTCAACCGGCGCGTAAAGTTTCCTATAAAAACGCCTTATTCTTTTCCGGCACTCTCCTTCTGTAACGCTTATGCATAGGTTTTCACTTAGTTTTGTGTTTTAAAACACAGATCTGAGCATTGCTGCTTTTTATTGGAAATTATTAAACGAACATGTGTTATAAATTCCAAATGAAGCATGAACGCACAGGAAAGAAGGTTGTTATAGGAAGGAACAATGGATAAAGAACAGACGGACTGGCATCCTGCCGACATCATTGCAGGCCTTCGCAAACGGGGGACGTCCCTTGCGGCAGAATCGCGCAAAGCGGGGTTGAATTCGGCCACCTTAGCCAATGCATTAACTCGCCCCTGGCCCAAAGGCGAATATATTATTGCGCAAGCTCTGGGAACGGAGCCGTGGCTAATCTGGCCGTCACGTTACTACGATCCGGTGACGCATGAGTTTATCGATCGCTCTTTATTAATACGTAAAAAGTAATGTCACCATCTTTGCGCCTCACTCACAGCAAAACGCCCCGCTCAGTTTTCACCTTACAGGCGTTTCGTTGAATGGCTGAAGCTGACCGTTAAGCCGCTTTCTTTTATGAAGAGCGTCGTGGACAGTCATCCATCCTGCCTCTGCCTGATAAGCAAAAACCCGCCGAAGCGGGGTTTTGTAAGAAGCTGAAGCTGACCGTTAAGCCGCTTTCTTTTATGAAGAGCGTCGTGGACAGTCATCCATCCTGCCTCTGCCTGATAAGCAAAAACCCCGCCGAAGCGGGGTTTTGTAAGAAGTTGAAGCTGACCGTTAAGCCGCGTTCTTTTATGAAGAGCGTCGTGGACAGGCATCCATCCTGCCTCTGCCTGATAAGCAAAAACCCCGCCGAAGCGGGGTTTTGTAAGAAGTTGAAGCTGACCGTTAAGCCGGGTTCTGTCGTGGACAGTCATTCATCTAGGCCAGCAATCGCTCACTGGCTCAAGCAGCCTACCCGGGTTCAGTACGGGCCGTACCTTATGAACCCCTATTTGGCCTTGCTCCGGGTGGAGTTTACCGTGCCGCGAACTGTTACCAGACGCGCGGTGCGCTCTTACCGCACCCTTTCACCCTTACCTGATCCCGCTTGCGCGGGCCATCGGCGGTTTGCTCTCTGTTGCACTGGTCGTAGGCTTGCGCCTCCCAGGCGTTACCTGGCACCCTGCCCTATGGAGCCCGGACTTTCCTCCCCTCCGCCCGTCTCCCCCGAAGAGGACGACGACGAAGCGGCGACTGCCTGGTCAGCTTCGGCGCGAAGTATAGAGGGTTTACGTCCCCATGTCACGCTGACTTAGCCGGTAGTTTCATGCCGATAGCGACCGTCGCGGCGATATCACGCGAGGCCCGGTAAATGTTATCGAAGGCATTTTTCAGCGCTTCATCCAGCGTGCCAACGCTAGTGAGCACGCTGAATACCGCATCAATGCCGTGCTGATGCACAATCGCAACATCGCAGGCCAGAGAGCCGGCAATCCCGATAACGGGTTTACGATACCGCTTTGCTATTGCCGCAACGCCTACAGGAACTTTTCCACGAATACTCTGGCTGTCCATGCGCCCTTCGCCTGTCACCACCAGCGAGCAGTTATGTATATGCTCCTCCAGGTTAAGGGCTTCGGTAACAATCTCAACGCCGCTGCGTAAATCGGCGCCGAGGAAAGCCATTAACGCGGCGCCCATGCCGCCTGCCGCGCCCGCCCCCGGCGTGTTTTCCACATCTTTACGCAGCTGTTTTTTTATCACCTGCGCAAAATGTGCCAGATTGCGATCCAGCTCGACGATCGTGGCTTCGTCGGCGCCTTTCTGCGGCCCAAAAATTCGGGAAGCGCCGTTATCACCGGTCAATGGATTAGTGACGTCGCACGCCACGTTTATCACGCAGCGTTCCAGCCGTTTATCGAGCCCGGAAATATCAATGCTGCTCAGGCTCAGCAAACTGCCGCCGCCCGGGCTGACCTCCTTGCCAGCCGCATCAGACAATTTTGCGCCCAGCGCCTGCAGCATTCCGGCGCCGCCATCGTTAGTGGCGCTGCCGCCAATGCCGATAATGATATTGCGCACGCCGTTATCAAGCGCACGCAATATCAATTCTCCGGTCCCGCGCGAGGTGGTAACAAGCGGATTACGTTTCTCAAAGGGTACCAGCGCAAGGCCGCTGGCTTCCGCCATCTCGATAAATGCGGTTTTACCGTCACCAGTCATGCCCCAGCAGGCCGTCACGGGCTCGCCCAGCGGCCCGGTAACCGTCGTGACAACTTTAGAACCCTGTGTTGCGCTAACCATTGCATCGACAGTGCCCTCTCCGCCATCTGCAACCGGGACAGAAACGTAGCGGGCATCAGGAAATATTTCACGAAATCCCTTTTCGATAGCCTGGGCCACTTCATGAGCTGAGAGGCTTTCTTTATAAGAGTCCGGGGCGATAACGATTTTCATAGTAATCCATGCCTGATTCGGCCTGAGAAAAGCAAGGCGCCTGGCGCCCTCTCAATTCCTGGTGACTTCAACTTTCGCCAGTTTTTCGTAGTAGCATGCAATTGCGCTGTGGTCATCGTTGCCGTGGCCGTCAGCGCGCAGCGCCTGCATCATCTCCATAACGGCCGCGGTCAGGGGCAGCTGCGCGCCCACGCCATGAGAAGTATCCAGCGCATTCGCAAGATCTTTAATATGCAGGTCGATACGGAAACCGGGTTTAAAGTTACGATCCATCACCATCGGCGCTTTCGCTTCCAGCACGGTGCTGCCCGCAAGGCCGCCACGAATCGCCTGGAACACTAAATCAGGATTCACGCCGGCTCTGGTTGCCAGCACTAACGCCTCAGACATGGCAGCAATATTCAGCGCCACAATCACCTGATTCGCCAGCTTGGTTACGTTGCCCGCGCCGATATCCCCGGTATGCACCACCGAGCCCGCCATGGTTTTGAGCAGATCGTAATAGCGATCGAAAGTTGCTTTATCACCGCCCACCATCACGGAGAGCGTGCCATCGATGGCTTTCGGCTCGCCGCCGCTGACCGGCGCATCCAGCATATTGATGCCTTTGGCTTTTAACGCTTCGCTGATTTCACGGCTTGCCAGCGGCGCGATGGAGCTCATGTCGATAAATACGGCGCCCGGTTTCGCCCCCTCGATAATGCTGTTTTCACCCAGCGCAACCTCTTTCACGTGCGGGGAATTAGGCAACATGGTGATTATTACTTCGCACTGCTCAGCAATAGCTTTTGGGGTAGCGGCAGTTTCTGCGCCAGCGGCAATCACTTCAGCAATCGCCTCTGCATTATGGTCGGCAACCACCAGGGAATAACCGGCTTTGATGAGGTTTTTACTCATTGGTTTGCCCATGATGCCAAGGCCAATAAACCCAACTTTCATTGTCATAGCTTTACTCTCTCGTTATTTACGGGTGGAAGTTATTTTTTAAACTGGTCGCACAGCTTTTGGGTAGCGGAGCGGAAAACGCCCAAATCGCTGCCCACGGCCACAAAAGTTGCGCCCCATTCCAGGTAGCGCTTAGCGTCTGCTTCAACCGGCGCCAGGATCCCTGCTGGTTTGCCGAACGCTTTAGCACGGGCAAAAATATGCTGGATACAACGCTGCACTTCCGGATGCGAGGCGTTGCCCAGATGGCCTAATGCCGCCGCCAGATCGCTTGGCCCGACAAAGATGCCGTCCACACCGCTGGTGCCTGCGATGGCGTCCACGTTGTCCACGCCCTGCTGGCTTTCGATCTGCACAAGTACGGTGATATTTTTGTTCGACTGAGCGAAGTAGTCCGGTACGGTGCCAAACATATTGGCGCGATGCGAAACGGATACGCCACGGATGCCTTCCGGCGGGTAACGCGTAGAAGAAACCGCCAGCGCCGCTTCTTCCTGTGTTTCTACAAACGGAATCAAAAAGTTATAGAAGCCGATATCCAGCAGGCGCTTGATCGCCACCGGATCGTTAGTTGGCGCACGAACGACCGGGGCGCTCTGGCTGCCGGTGAGCGCCATCAGCTGTGGAATAAACGTAGTGATATCGTTTGGCGCGTGTTCGCCGTCCAGCACAATCCAGTCGAATCCGGCAAGGCCCAGCACTTCGGTGCTGATGGGGCTAGCTAGCGCCGACCAGCAGCCGATCTGTACCTGGTGAGCCGCTAAAGCAGCCTTAAATTTATTCGGGAATACGTTGTTATTCATGAGCTTTACCTTATTTTTTCATGGCGTACCGCTGCAATTCCGTACGTGTGATTATTACCTGGCATAGTCAGAATCGGTATATAAAAAGCGCAACACGGACCGCTTAGTTAATCGCCGTCGCAATAAAAGGAAATTAATAATATTAATTATCAGCTTCACTAACCTTTTTTTGATTCAGCTTGTGCTCTCTTTATTCTGATTAACGTCGCTAACAGTAATTAACTCAGCGCTAATGGCACGCAACACAGTATAGCCAGCACCGGAAGCGCGATCATTAGGCAGTTGCACAAGAGAGAGATTTTTCAGGATGATTATTATGAGCATTCGTACATATCGGTGGGGCATATTGCACATATTTTTATCTTGCCGTCCCTGTCAGGGCTGACGTGGCCACGTTAGGTGATCTGCATCACATCCTAATATTTCTCGTCCTGACATTATTTAATGAGCAAGTACGCCTGAATTCACAATTAATTTAAGGCCGTGACCTTATAAATATATTTATACCTGGAGAAGCGTGAACTATGTCAGACATCGAAATTAGGCAGCAACCGCCGACGGCCTTTTATATTAAAGTTCATGAAGCCGATAACGTTGCCATTATTGTTAACGACAATGGACTGAAATCAGGCGCGCAGTTTGCGGATGGACTGACGTTAGTCGAGCATATCCCGCAGGGCCATAAAGTCGCGCTGGTCGCCATTCCTGCTGGTGGCGCAATTATTCGCTACGGCGAAACGATCGGCTATGCGGCGCGTGACATTCTGCAGGGCAGCTGGATCGATGAATCATTGGTGGCCCTGCCCGAAGCGCCGCCGCTGCATACGCTGCCATTGGCCACGAAGGTACCGGAGCCGCTGCCAAAACTTGAAGGTTACACTTTTGAAGGCTATCGCAACGCAGACGGCAGCGTCGGCACTAAAAATCTCCTCGGCATCACTACCAGCGTGCACTGCGTCGCAGGCGTTGTGGACTACGTTATCAAAATCATTGAGCGCGACTTACTGCCCCGCTATCCGAACGTGGACGGCGTGGTGGGACTGAATCACCTTTACGGCTGCGGGGTGGCCATTAACGCCCCGGCCGCGGCGATCCCTATCCGCACCATCCACAATATCGCTCTGAACCCGAACTTCGGCGGCGAAGTGATGGTAGTTGGCCTCGGCTGTGAAAAACTCCAGCCGGAACGCCTGCTGGCAGGTAACGAAGATGTCCAGGCTATTTCACCAGCCGAAGCCAGCATTGTACGTCTGCAGGATGAACATCACGTCGGCTTTAAATCGATGGTGGATGATATCCTGGCCGTTGCGGAACGCCATTTGCAAAAACTCAACCAGCGACAGCGGGAAACCTGTCCGGCATCAGAACTGGTCATCGGTATGCAGTGCGGCGGCAGCGATGCGTTCTCAGGTGTGACGGCTAATCCGGCCGTTGGCTATGCCTCCGATCTTTTGGTGCGCTGCGGCGCCACGGTGATGTTCTCTGAAGTCACTGAGGTCCGTGACGCCATTCATCTGCTAACCCCGCGGGCCATTAACGAAGAAGTAGGAAAACGCCTGCTCGAAGAGATGGAATGGTACGACAACTATCTGGACATGGGTAAAACCGATCGCAGCGCCAACCCGTCACCGGGCAACAAAAAAGGCGGGCTGGCAAACGTGGTGGAAAAAGCCCTTGGCTCCATCGCTAAATCAGGCCAGAGCGCGATTGTGGAAGTGCTTTCACCAGGCCTGCGCCCCACTAAACGCGGTCTGATTTACGCGGCCACGCCGGCAAGTGATTTCGTGTGCGGCACCCAGCAGGTCGCTTCTGGTATCACCTTGCAGGTCTTCACCACCGGGCGCGGCACGCCATACGGCCTGTTGGCCGTACCGGTTATTAAAATGGCAACCCACAACGCGCTGGCAAACCGTTGGCACGATCTGATGGACATTAACGCGGGCACCATCGCCACCGGCGAGGCCACCATTGAAGATGTGGGCTGGGAGCTGTTTAAATTAATTCTTGATGTCGCAAGCGGCCGTAAGAAAACCTTTTCCGATCGATGGGGATTGCACAACGCGCTGGCGGTATTTAATCCTGCACCGGTAACCTGATCTTTGAAAAACAAGCATCCGGCGGGTAGCACAGGCTTACCCGCCTTCCGGGAATAGCCTTACGTCCTTATTCAGCTTTCTCCGATCGTCTGCTAAACAATATACTCAAGGAGCTGACGCCAGGTAGCCAGCGTCAGGACATCATCTTCCCGTTCAGGGCGATTAACCTGGGTCGCCATCAACTCTTTATTCGCCAGCGGCTTTCCCGATAGAAGTATCTCCAGCGCTACGGCCCCTCTGCCAGCAAGCCTCCGCGGCGGAAAAGTTCGCTGTCAGCAAGCCGTTTTCCTGCTGTGGGTAATTTTTTACAGATTCCAGAAACATTTTACATCACCTTGATTGACACTATTTATCAAACGCAGCTTTAAAAAACATTCAACAGAATAAAGTAGAAGGTCTTCGATAAATGTCCAGCCGCACGGATTGCCTCTGATTCTCCTGCCGCAAATTCATTAGCAAAGTAACTGTAAGGAGGTAATCCAGAGGTGCTATTTTTCGCCCAACTTACTAAATTATTTGATTTAACCCGCTAAAATTAATGCATCGCTGATTAATAATCGATCGCCATCCTTAGAATTATGATACTCATCCCTCTGAAATAATTAAGAATAATCTATGCATTGAGAAAGATCATTCGTGTTTTACCTGCCGCCGTTTTTTTGTTGTAATTTTGATCAAAATAAATAGCTTCAGAAAAAGTGGCTAGAATAGCCTTTTGAAAAATAAGAATATTATTAAAAAATTAAAGTTTTTACTCATTTTCAATAGCTTGAGAAATTAGGATGGTCTACGCTATAAGTTATCGCCTATTAAGCATAAGGGTATCATCTGTAACGATTCATTGAAGCATAAGCATTGCGAATTTATTGACTGACATTACCCTTCGTTCACAGGATTTTATATCTTGCGATATCTTTCGCATTCAATATCTGCCGCTTAATTTTCGCCCTGGAGAAGTATATGAAATGGACTGTAATTGATTCTTTAATAAGCCCCACAACGGGAACCGCTTTCTCTTGTATTGTTTCCTGTCGCGAATTAAAACTTATGCTTTGGTATAAAGCATCACATCTGATGATGCCGGGCGATGAAATAGTGACCAGCAATTTAGGCCTGTTTATTAACGGGCAGATAAGCCAATTAACGATGTGCAACGTCATTCCCTTCAATGCCACGCTCTGGCGCACCATGCTTGCACAGTCTGACTGTCCCGGAAATGCAGAAGTTAAGCCAGCCCGATGTGACTTCGAGGGAAAATGCCGCTTAAAGAAATGCCCTTTCGGGCTTGATAAAGCCCCTCCTCAACTCTCCTCGTAGGGAGAAGACAGGCTACCCGGAAAAGAACGGGAGACGCTCAGCGGCTTTCAGCGGCCGAGCGTAATCAACGTCATTCCACAACTACCACATCAATACCAGCCCTGCGCAGCCCGTTCAGGCATTCTTCCGGAATGCCGGTATCGGTAATAACCATATGAATGCGTTGCGTATCAATAATCTTATGCAGGCTGGAACGATTAAATTTGCTGGAATCCGTCACCACGATAACCCGCTCCGCCACTTCGCACATCCGTCGATTAAGGCGAGCTTCATCTTCGTTGTGGGTGCTGACGCCACGCTCAAGATCGATGGCGTCCACGCCAAGGAATAGCTTATCAAAGTGATAGTTTTGCAAAGACTGGTCGGCCTGATCGCCATAAAAAGAAAGGGACTGACGGCGTAAATGCCCGCCCGTCATCAGCAGCTCAACGCCTTCGGCCTCAAGCAAAGCGTTCGCGACGTTCATGCCGTTGGTCATGGCGATCACGTCCTTATGGTTGCGCATATGGCGCGCAATTTCATAAGTGGTGGTGCCTGAATCCAGAATAACGCGGTCCCCCGGCTGAATAAGTTCGGCTGCGGCATATGCAATACTGCGTTTGCTGGACGCATTAAGGGAACTTTTATCGGCAATCGTCTGTTCCGTAACGGAAACGTTGACTTCATTCAGCAGCGCGCCGCCGTAGGCACGCATAGCGATACCCTGCTTTTCCAGAAAAGCCAGATCGTTACGGATGGTGACGGTGGAAACACCAAAAAATAAGGCCAGATCGTTAACCTGAACGCTACCCTGCTGGCGTAGACGTTGAATGATATTTTCCCTGCGTTCACTGGTACCGCTCATTCTCTTTTCCTGATTTAACTCTACGTTGCCCATAACTGTAAGCCTTTTTCGAAGCCGATGCTTTCGTTTCGTTATCTTTTTTGCCTGTTTACCCCAAGTGATGGTCTCGACGCAAGCGCTTCTTCTCGTCAATCATACGGGATTCTGCCCTTCTCCGTCTTTCATTAGCTTTCTTTTGCGAAGCAGATCGAAAAAACAAAACCTTTCTATCACTTTTTTATGAAAAGTAATACATCATCAAAAGAAATAAAACGGAAGATTACTCGCAGATAAAAACTCACAGGAGAAGGAAGTGAAACTACTGACCGACCAGATAGCAATACATAAACAGGGTGCGCCATGCGGGATCTTTGCCGTCTGCTCAGCGCATCCGCTCGTTCTGGAAGCAGCCCTGCGCTACGCCTGCGACAAGCAAATTCTTCTGCTGATTGAAGCGACGTCGAACCAGGTCGATCAATACGGCGGCTATACCGGCATGACGCCGATGGCCTTTCGCGACTTTCTCCTGGAAATGGCGGACAAGCACGGCTTCCCGCGAGAAAACCTGATTTTTGGAGGAGACCACCTTGGACCAAACCGCTGGCAGTCTGAACCTGCGCCACAGGCGATGGAAAAAGCTCAGGAGCTGATTAAAAGCTACGTAGCGGCAGGTTTTAAAAAAATTCACCTTGATTGCAGCATGTCCTGCAGCGGCGATCCTGTTCCGTTAACCGATGAAATCGTCGCCCAGCGCGCTGCATTACTGGCGAAAGTGGCGGAACAAACCTGCAGTGAACACTTTGCGATTAGCGATCTGGTCTATGTTATTGGCACCGAGGTGCCGGTTCCCGGCGGGGCCCATGAAGCCTTAACCACGCTGGCGGTAACCTCCCCCGAAGCCGCACGTAAAACGTTAAAAGCGCATCAGCAGGCTTTCGAAGCGCAGGAGCTGAATGCCGCCTGGGAGCGGGTAATCGCGCTGGTTGTCCAGCCCGGCGTTGAATTCGATAACGCAAACGTTATTGACTATAAAAGAGAAAAAGCTCAGGCGCTGAGCAAGACAATCGAAGCCGAGGAGAACCTGGTATTCGAAGCGCATTCAACCGACTACCAGACGCCAGCGGCCTTACGTGAGCTTGTTGCAGACCATTTCGCCATTCTGAAAGTGGGGCCAGCGCTCACTTTTGCTTTGCGGGAAACCTTGTTTGCCCTGGCGGCGATTGAAAAAGAGCTTCTGCCCGAACAACAGCACTCGCATTTGCGCGAAACGCTTGAGCGCGTAATGCTCAATACGCCTGAATACTGGCAAAGCCATTACGCAGGGGATACAAATGCCCAGCGCCAGGCACGCGGATTCAGTTATTCAGACAGAATTCGTTATTACTGGCCTGACGACCAGGTAGAGCAGAAAGTTGCTCAGCTTATGGCTAATCTGGAGCGCCAGCCGATTCCTTTACCTCTGCTGAGCCAATATCTCCCGATACAGTGCCAAAAAGTGCGTAAAGGCACCCTCACGGCCACGCCTCATGAGCTTATTATCGCTAGTATTCAGGAAATTATGCAGCAGTACGACCAGGCATGCCGGGCCGTTTAAGCCATCAGGCTATCTGGATGTTTCACGCGCCGTCATCAACAAGGACATACATTATGCTAAGTATCATTCTCTGTGGCCACGGCGGCTTTGCTACCGGGCTTGAAAAAGCAATGCATCAAATTGTCGGGCAACAGACGCAGTTTATCGCTATTGATTTCCCCGAAACGTCGACCACGGCGCTTTTGCAAAGTCAGTATGAACAGGCGCTCAGCCAGCTTGATGAGAGCGAAGGCCTGGTCTTTCTTACCGATCTGCTGGGCGGGACGCCTTTTCGGCTCGCCTCCACGCTCGCCCTGCAAAAAGAAGGGCGGGAAGTCATCACCGGCACCAATCTACAGCTCTTACTGGAGATGGTGCTTGAGCGCGATGGGCTGACGCCTGAGGCATTTCGCACCGAAGCTCTGGCGTCCGGTCATCGGGGCCTGACCAGCCTTGTCGATGAGCTGGCCCGCGACCAAAAGGAAACGGTGCAAACCGAAGACGGCATTTAACAACCTTTACGTCATCAACCTGTAAATCTCCCGCCGGCCCGCGGGGGTTTACAGCCTCGCCCCGCTCCTGCCCCCTTCTTTCGTTACGTTGTGGCATTAGCTTCAAAGCCTTCCTTTCCTGCCGCTTGCTGGCGTAAGCATAAAAAAAAGACATGAGATCTCTTTCACTGTTTTGCACTTTAGCTTTTTTTTTGCATTGAATCTTCGTTACCTTTCTTATACAGTCCATATCAGGCCGCAAAAAGAAATGAAACGAAAGGTGGAAGACAAAGTATGTCGAAAATATCTTTCGAAGTCTCACCTTCACTTAAGGAATAGGTAATGACAGACCTGACCGATCTTGACCTCACAAAAACAAGCACCTGGACAGAAAAAGAAATTCGCCAGCAGCCGGCAATCTGGACCAAAGCCATCAGCCAGCTCGAAAATCAGCGCGCGGCTATAGATGCGTTCCTGCAGCCTCTGCTGGCAAAAAGCCGACTCAAAATTATTCTTACCGGCGCTGGCACCTCAGCTTTTATTGGCGAGATGATCGTGCCCTGGCTGAACCGCCAGGTTGCGGCTGAATTTGCTTCCGTGGCTTCTACCGACATTGTCACTAACCCGAAAGATTATTTACCAACGGAGCGTCCGGTTTTGCTGGTTTCATTTGCGCGCTCCGGCAACAGCCCTGAAAGCGCTGCGGCCGTTGATCTGACCAACCAGTGGGTGCCGGAGAGCTACCATCTGGTGATCACCTGCAACGAAGCGGGAAGCCTTTATCAAAACGGCCGTAAAAGCGATAAAACGCTCTGCGTATTGTTGCCGCCTGAAACACACGATCGTGGCTTCGCCATGACCAGCAGCGTCAGCACAATGATGGCTACCTGCCTTGCCGTGTTTGCGCCACAGCATTTTACTGCACAACGTTTTTCCGCTATCTCGGAACGCTGCCAGGCGGTGATTTCCGCTCAGGGTGATTTCAGCACGCCCCTGTTTGGCGATCGACCATGGAAGCGCATCGTTTATCTTGGCAACGGCGGCCTGCAGGGCGCGGCTCGCGAATCAGCCTTAAAAGTGCTGGAGCTGACCGGCGGCAAAATTGCGGCCTTCTATGATTCGGCAACCGGCTTCCGTCACGGGCCAAAATCGCTGATCGACGGGGAAACGCTGATCGTGCAATTTATTGCCAACCATCCTTACACCCGGCTTTACGATCTCGATTTATTAAAAGAGCTCAGAAGTGAGAATCACGCTATGGCCGTTGTCGCCATTGCCGATCGCCCTGATAGCGACATTGAAAACGGTGCGCATCTTTATATTCCGGGGCAGAGCCGCTGTGAAGATATCGATCTCACGTTCTGCTTCCTGATTTATGCGCAGATCTTCGCTTTACAGGAGTCGTTTAAAGCAGGGCTTCCGCCTGATACGCCATCGGCTAGCGGTACGGTGAACCGTGTCGTTCAGGGGGTAATTATTCACCCTTTACTTAACGACGTTGCAGAATAAAAACAGCTTTAAAAGCTACTCAGGGGAAAAGGTATGACTATCATTTCAACCAAATATTTATTAGCCGACGCGCAATTAAATCACTACGCCGTACCGGCTTTTAATATTCACAACGCGGAAACTATTCAAGCTATTCTCGAAGTATGCCAGGAGCTTCAGTCGCCGGTTATCCTGGCCGGTACGCCAGGCACCTTTAAGCATATTCCTTTTAAAGAAATCTATGCGCTATGTGAAGCCTATTCAGAAACCTTCGCGATGCCGGTGGCGATTCATCTCGATCACCATGAAACCTGGCAGGACATCGCCACCAAAGTCCTCGCAGGCTCACGCAGCGCCATGATAGACGGCAGCCATTTTCCCTTTGAAAAAAACGTGAAGCTGGTAAAACAAGTCGTCGATTTCTGTCATCAGCGTGATTGCAGCGTTGAAGCTGAGCTGGGACGTCTGGGCGGTGTCGAAGACGATATGGAAGTCAGCGATGAAAGCGCATTTCTGACCGATCCGCAGCAGGCCAGGGATTTCGTCGCAAGAACGGGAATTGACAGCCTCGCCGTTGCCATCGGTACCGCGCACGGTCTGTATACAAAAACGCCGAAAATCGATTTTGAACGCCTGGCCGAAATACGGAACGTCGTGGATATTCCTCTGGTGCTTCATGGTGCCAGCGACGTACCCGATGAGTTTGTCAGACGGGCCATCTCCTTAGGCGTGTGCAAAGTCAACGTCGCCACAGAACTGAAAATTGCTTTTGCCGATGCGGTTAAACAGTGGTTTAGCACAAACCCGCAGGGCAACGACCCACGCTACTATCTGCGGGTGGGTATGGATGCAATGAAAGAGGTGGTGCGTGACAAAATTAAAGTCTGTGGCTCATCTAATCGCTTAATCGCGTTCACAAACTCTTAAAAGCGAGGTGCTTATGGCAACCCCAAACATTCTTCTCACCCGCATTGATAACCGCCTGGTGCATGGACAGGTCGGCGTCACCTGGACTACCACGCTTGGGGCAAACCTCCTGATTGTGGTTGATGATGAGGTAGCGAAAGATGAAATCCAGCAAAAACTAATGGGCATTACGGCAGAGGCCTACAGCGTTGGCATTCGTTTTTTCACCGTAGAAAAAACCATTGCCATTATTGATAAGGCCACGCCGAATCAAAAAATATTTATTATTTGCCGCACGCCACGCACCGTAAAAAGATTAGTTGAAGGCGGCGTGCCCTTGAAAGAGGTCAACGTAGGTAACATGCATTTCAGCGA
This sequence comes from Dryocola sharpae, assembly GCF_051307055.1. Taxonomy (GTDB): domain Bacteria; phylum Pseudomonadota; class Gammaproteobacteria; order Enterobacterales; family Enterobacteriaceae; genus Dryocola. The sequence goes on from NZ_CP149994.1 coordinate 3,783,824, forward strand.
AGGTAAAAGGCAAATCAGCAGTAAGGTTTATATCAACGATGAGGATCTCGATGACTTCCGCTATTTGAAAAGCCAGGCGGTAAATATTTTTATTCAGGACGTTCCCGGAAATCCCAAAGAACAGGTCCCGATATAAAAATAGTAAGCGAGGTCCTTTAAACAACACCTCTAAAAATAAGCTAATGTAGTAAGGAATAAAAAATGCATGAGATAACGCTACTGCAAGGCCTTTCATTAGCGGCGCTGGCCTTTGTATTAGGAATTGATTTCTGGCTGGAAGCATTATTCCTGTTCAGACCCATCATCGTTTGTACGCTCACCGGCGCCATTTTAGGCGACATCCAGACCGGCCTTATCACCGGCGGCCTGACCGAACTGGCGTTTGCCGGCCTCACCCCCGCAGGAGGCGTGCAGCCGCCAAACCCCATCATGGCGGGGATAATGACCACCGTTCTCGCCTGGACTACGGGCATAGATGCCAAAACGGCCATCGGCCTTGGGCTGCCGTTTAGTTTATTAATGCAGTACATCATTCTGTTCTTCTACTCGTCCTTTTCGCTGTTTATGTCGAAAGCCGACAAATGCGCGCAGACAGGCGATACCGGAGGATTTGCCCGGCTTAATATCCTCACTATTTTGCTGGTCGCAATAACCTATGCGCTGATCGCATTCCTGTGTACTTACCTTGCACAGGGCGCAATGCAGGCCCTGGTAAAATCAATGCCGGCATGGCTGACGCACGGATTTGAAGTAGCGGGCGGCATATTACCTGCGGTCGGTTTTGGTTTGCTGCTTCGGGTGATGCTCAAAGCGCAATACGTTCCTTATCTGATTATTGGTTTTCTGTTTGTTTGCTATATCCAGGTCAGCAACCTGCTGCCGGTTGCCGTTCTGGGCACGGCTTTAGCGATGTATGAATACTTTAATGCCAAAGCTAAAAAAGCAAACGCAGTTGCCGTTCAAAAAGATACCCCAGCAGATAACAATAAAGAGGATTACAGCAATGGGATCTGAAATCGTCACTAAAAAAGATATCACCCGACTGGGCCTGCGCTCTTCTCTTCTGCAATCAAGCTTCAACTATGAACGTATGCAGGCAGGCGGTTTTACCTGGGCGATGGTGCCGCTGCTGAAGAAGATCTATAAAGACGATCCTCAGGGCCTGAGCGCCGCCATGAAAGATAATCTTGAATTTATAAACACGCATCCAAACTTTGTCGGCTTCCTCATGGGATTGTTAATTTCCATGGAAGAGAAAAAAGAGGATCGCGGGATTATCAAAGGTTTAAAAGTTGCTTTATTTGGGCCAATTGCGGGTATTGGTGATGCGCTTTTCTGGTTTACCCTGCTGCCGATCATGGCCGGGGTGTGCTCGTCCTTTGCAAGCCAGGGCAGCGTGCTTGGGCCAATCCTGTTCTTTGCCGTCTATTTTGCCGTATTCTGCTTACGTATCGGCTGGACACATATTGGCTATACGCTGGGCATCAAAGCCATTGACAGGATAAAGGAAAACTCACAGATCATCTCAAAAGCTGCAACCATTCTTGGGGTTACGGTTATCGGCGGTCTGATAGCTTCCTATGTACATATTAACGTGGTTTCAGAGATAGCCATCGACAGCACGCACAGCGTCGCCATTCAGAAAGACTTTTTCGACAAAATATTCCCTAATATTTTGCCTATGGGTTACACCCTGCTGATGTATTACCTGCTACGCACGAAGAAAATGCACCCCGTGGTGCTGATTGGCGTCACTTTTGTACTGGCGATTGTAATGTCCGCGTTAGGTATTTTGTAAGCCACAAAAACAAGGGCAGTTCTTCTGCCCTTGAGACTAATGACAAACCTTCCAGCGTGACAAAACTAAAAGGTGTCATCATTTAAAAACAAGGAAAATCAATCGATTGATTTTCGGCTGATCATCACAAAGAAGGAAAAACCACGCTTTTTCCTTCTTTGTCAGCAATCTGAAGGGCAATTCTTCTGCCCTTGTTTAAATAAGCTGCTCCGTCATCCCGCGATAAAAGGAACGGTAAAATGAAAAAGCTCATTTTCGAAAAGTGTCTTGATTATAACGATCTCAGCCAGAAGTGCTGTGACCGTATTATTGCCTGTATCCAAAATAATCCGTCAGCGGTTATCTGCCTTGCGACTGGCTCATCGCCTACCGGCGGCTATAAATTTTTTGTGAAATACGTTAAAGATAAAAATATAGATATCAGCGGCGTAACCTTTGTCAAACTCGACGAGTGGCTCGGTGTTCCTGAGTCTCACCCCTGTACCTGCGAATCTTATTTACAGAAACATATCATCGAGCCGCTCAACGTGAAGGAAAATAACTATATCGCCTTTGATACAACGGCTGACCCGGATGCGGAATGCAAAAGAGTTCGGCAACGCATCCAGCAAAAAGGCGGGTTAGATTTATGCATTCTGGGCTTAGGTAAAAATGGCCACCTCGGCCTGATCGAGCCCGCAGATAAACTGACCCTTCGTAGCCACCGCATCAGGCTTGATAGCAAAACAAAAACGCATGAGATGCTAAAAGACACATCACACCAAATCTCAGAGGGGATTACGTTAGGGCTAAGCGAAATTTTTAGCGCTAAGGAGATTGTGTTTCTTGTTTCAGGTGAGAATAAATCTGCGGCATTCGATGAATTTTGCACGCAGGAAATCGCCACTACGCTGCCTTGTTCTTTCCTGTGGCTACATCAAAATGTACGCTGCCTGTATGACGCACAGATTTTCCAGCCGGGGCCCTGTGCGAACCCCTCGCCATAGTCTGCCCATGCAAGCCGCTCAGAGCATTTCAAAAATCTTATTTCTCGCTATTTTCTAACGCATATTTATAAAGCGCATTCTTCTTCACGCCGTGGATTTCGGCAGCAAGCGCGGCGGCTTTTTTCAGCGGCAGCTCCGTTTGCAGCAGCGCAAGAGTGCGCAACGCATCGGCCGGCAGCGCGTCATCGCTTTGGGCCCTGAAGCCCTCGATGATTAGCACCATCTCCCCTTTGCGACGGTTCTCGTCTTCTTTAACCCATGCCGCCAGCTCGCCAACTGGCGCGCCGTGAATCGATTCCCAGGTTTTGGTCAACTCTCGCGCCAGCACCACGTAACGGGATTCACCGAGCACCGCGCAAATATCGTCTAAACTGTCGAGCAACCGGTGGGTGGATTCATAGAAGATCAGCGTGCGCGGCTCTTGTTCAATGGCTTTCAGCGCATCGCGACGTCCTTTGGATTTGGCAGGCAGAAAGCCTTCATAGCAGAAGCGATCCGACGGCAGCCCGGCCGCGCTTAACGCTGCAATGGCGGCGCAAGGACCCGGTAGCGGTACGACGCGGATACCCGCTTCACGGCAGGTACGCACCAGGTGATAGCCGGGATCGTTAATCAGCGGCGTACCGGCGTCTGAAACCAGCGCGATACTTTGTCCTTCCTGCAGCTTCGCCAGCAGCGTTTCTGATTTTTGTTGTTCATTATGATCGTGCAATGCGAACAATCGCGCATTAATGGCAAAATGCTGCAGCAATAAACCGGTATGGCGAGTATCTTCAGCAGCAATCAGGTCAACGCTTTGCAACACGGATAACGCCCGCTGTGTGATATCGCCGAGGTTACCGATAGGGGTCGGAACGATGTAGAGCGTGCTGGCAGAAATCGCCGCCGTTTCGAGTTGTTTCATTGTTTCATCCGTATTGCCGATTTAATATTGAACGCTGAGAAGAAAAATTCACTGGATACAGCATGCTACCGTCTAAATATATTCGTTCTAAAGCCGGGCGTTGTCTGCCTGTCGTGCTTGCAGCCCTGATCTTTGCAGGTTGTACCACGAAAGCACCGGACCAGTCCGCCGCTCACGTGCAGGGCGAAGCCACTGCGGATTCTGCGTACTACCTGCAACAGATGCAGCAAAGCACAGATGATAGCAAGACCACATGGCAATTACTCGCCATTCATGCGCTGCTGGGTGAGGGCAAAACCCAACGGGCGGTAGACCTCTATAATCAGTTGCCGCAGGAAATGGACGATGTCCAGCGCCGTGAGCGGGCGCTTCTGGTGCCAGAAATTAAAATCGCCCAGAAAGATTATGCCGCGGCAAATGCGCTGCTTGCTAAGCTCGACCCTTCGTCATTCAACAAAAAGCAGCAGGCGCGATATTATCAGGCGGTGATTGATGCCAGCCAGAATCGCCCATCGCTTGCGCTGCTGCGCGCATATATTGCTCAGGAGCCGATGCTCAGGGGCGAAGCGCATCAGAAAAATATCGACGGTACCTGGCAGACGCTGTCTCAGTTCACGCCTGAACAAATGAGCGCCATGGTTATCAATGCGGACGAAAATACCCTGCAAGGATGGCTGGATCTGCAGCGCGTCTGGAACGACAACCGCAACGATCCGAATATGCTGAAAGCTGGCATCAAAGACTGGCAAACCCGCTACCCGCAAAACCCGGGCGCAAAAACGCTGCCGACTCAGTTAAGCAATATGCAAAATTACCAGCAGGCTTCCGTTGGTAAGATCGCTCTGCTGCTGCCGTTGAATGGCCAGGCCGCGGTATTTGGCCGCGCGATTCAGCAGGGCTTTGAAACCGCGAAAAATAATGGCCTTGCGCCTGCTACGGTTAGCAATCCTGCGCAAGCGACGGATGCCGGCACGCAGCCAGCAGCGGAGCCAACCGCAGCCGCTCAGCCAGAGGATGCCAACGCGGTAGCGAGTCCGTCAGACGCTTCGGTCAGCGATTTGACCAACGAGCAGCCGATGGAGGAGGCGCAACCTGCCGCACAGCCGGCTCAACCTGCGGCGCAAAACGCTGCGGCAGCAAACCCTTCTGCCGAAGTAAAAATTTACGATACCAGTTCGCAGCCGTTAGATCAGGTGCTCGCCCAGGCGCAGCAGGATGGCGCTACGCTGGTCGTAGGCCCGCTGCTTAAAAATAACGTCGATCGGCTCGCCAGCAGCAATACGCCACTCAATATTCTGGCGCTGAACCAGCCAGAGAACGTGCAAAATCGCCCGAACATCTGCTACTTCGCCCTCTCTCCGGAAGACGAAGCACGAGACGCAGCGGACCATATCTGGCAGCAGGGCCATCGTGCGCCGCTGTTGCTGGTGCCGCGCAGCGCGTTGGGCGATCGCGTAACAAGCGCCTTTAGCGCCGAGTGGCAAAAACTGGGCGGCGGCATCGTGCTGCAGCAGCAATTTGGCTCGGTGGGCGAACTCAAACAGGGCATTAACAGCGGGTCTGGTATTGCTCTGACCGGCACGCCGGTGGCCTCTTCCGCACCGCAGCAGGAAGCCGTTACCATCGGCGGCCTGACGATCCCTGCGCCGCCAACCGATGCGCAAATTACCTCAGGCGCCGCCGGGGGCGTGGATGCCGCCTATATCCTGGCCACGCCGGACGAAATGGCGCTTATCAAGCCGATGATTGCCATGCGTACCGGCAGCCGCGGCAGCGCGCAGCTTTATGCCAGCTCACGCAGCTCTCAGGGCGTTAACGGCCCGGACTTCCGTCTGGAGATGGAAGGCCTACAGTTCAGCGAAATCCCCATGCTTTCCGGCGGCAATCCGGCACTGCAACAGCAGGCGCTGAGTGCTGTACGCAACGACTACTCGCTGGCGCGTCTGTACGCTATGGGAGCTGACGCCTGGTCGCTGGCAAACCATTTCTCCCAGATCCGTCAGGTGCCGGGCTATCAGCTGAGCGGCAACACCGGCACGCTATCTGCCAGCCAGGACTGCGTCATTAACAGGAAGTTAAATTGGCTGAAATTCTCTCAGGGACAAATCATCCCGGCCAGCTGAGTCGTCACCAGGCCGGCGCGCACTATGAGCGACAGGCGCGCCGTTTTCTTGAGCGTAAAGGACTACGCTTTATCGCCGCCAACGTGCATATCCGCGGCGGCGAAATCGACCTCATCATGAAACAGCACGATGTGATTGTGTTTGTCGAAGTGCGTTATCGTAGCAGCCATCGCTTTGGCGGCGCTGCGGCAAGCGTCACCCGGAGCAAACAGCAAAAGCTACTGCATGCCGCGCGGAACTGGCTTGCCCGCACATCAGGGAGTTTTGATACTGTGGATTGCCGTTTCGATGTGTTAGCCTTCACCGGCAATGAAATAGAGTGGTTAACCAACGCGTTTACCGCAGATGTTTAAAGTAACCAGGTAGAACAACGTGCTCGAAAGAATCAAAGTCTGCTTCACGGAAAGTATTCAAACCCAGATTGCCGCAGCGGAAGCTCTGCCAGATGCTATCTCCCGTGCAGCCATGACGCTGGTTCAGTCGCTGCTCAACGGTAACAAAATTCTGTGTTGTGGCAACGGCACCTCTGCTGCCAACGCACAGCATTTTGCTGCCAGTATGATCAATCGCTTCGAAACCGAGCGGCCAAGCTTACCCGCCATCGCACTTAATGCCGATAATGTGGTCTTAACCGCTATCGCAAATGACCGTTTGCATGAAGAAGTGTATGCCAAACAGGTGCGTGCGCTGGGGCACGCCGGGGACGTACTGCTTGCCATCTCAACGCGTGGCAACAGCCGTGATATCGTAAAAGCGGTTGAAGCGGCGGTCACTCGCGACATGACCATAGTTGCGCTCACGGGCTACGACGGCGGTGAACTTGCCGGCCTGTTAGGGCCGCAGGATGTGGAAATCCGCATTCCTTCGCATCGCAGCGCGCGCATTCAGGAAATGCACATGCTGACGGTCAACTGCTTATGTGATTTGATTGATAATACGTTATTCCCTCACCAGGAAGATTAAGGAGTACAGATGAAGGCATTTAAGCCACTTGCAGTCCTTATCACCGCGCTTGCGCTACAGGGCTGCGTTGCCGCCGCGGTTGTCGGCACTGCCGCCGTCGCGACGAAAACCGCAACGGATCCGCGTACCGTGGGAACCCAGGTTGATGACGGCACGCTGGAACTTCGTGTCAACAGCGCGCTGAGTAAAGATGAGCAGTTGAAGAAAGACGCCCGCATCAACGTCACCGCCTATCAGGGCAAAGTGCTGCTGACAGGGCAAACGCAGAATACCGAGCTGGCCTCGCGTGCGAAACAAATCGCGCTGGGCGTTGATGGCGCAAGCGAGGTGTATAACGAAATCCGCAACGCCGCGCCGGTTGGGCTGGGCACCGCCTCAACGGATACCTGGATCACCACCAAAGTTCGTTCGCAGCTGCTGGCAAGCGACCAGGTTAAATCTTCCAACGTGAAGGTAACGACCGAGGACGGGGAAGTATTCCTGTTGGGTCTGCTGACGGAAAGAGAAGGCAAAGCGGCCGCGGATATCGCAAGCCGTGTGGGCGGCGTGAAACACGTTACGACTGCTTTCACCATTTTGCAGTAATTTCTGGTTGCCCCTTTCCCGGGGGCAATAAAGACGACCCGGCATAAAGATATACTGATAAACCTAATTTAAGGTGCCAATCACCCTGTTAGTTTTTTCAGTATAAATGGTAATATTCCCCGGCATATCTTTGTTTATAAAAGACATTGCGCCGATCACCACATTATCACCAATGGTAATGTCGCCGATAATGCAGGTGTGAGCGCCTATATCGACATTGTTTCCAATCACGGTTTTCCCGGCGCTCGCGCCGTTCTTTGTTTTACCGATAGTGGTATTTTGGCGCAGGATAACATGCTCGCCGATCACACACTCATTGCGAATCACAATGCTAAACGCATGATTTATTTTCATGCCTTTGCCAATAATTGCATTCAGCCCGATATCGGTACCGTATTTGCGGCAAAGATTGTAGTTAATTCGGCGGGCGTATTTTACATTCAGACGGCCACCCTTACAATTCAAGTAGTTAGCAATTCTCCACCAAAAATAAAAACGCTTTGCAGGTTTTTTTATGCACCTGTGCAGTACTTTAAACCATGAGAATTTTTTATTGCTGCCAAGCACTTCGTAGCGAAGGCACTCTTTAAGAGTGTCGTAATCTATTTTTTGCATATCATCAAAAAGGCGTCAGTCACCAGGAATGGTCCTAATTCGGCATAATAGCAATCATTGAATTCCTTAGGAATACCCGCCATACAAATGATTAAAATAAAGGCGTTTTACTGATTTTATCGCGTTGATAACGATCCTAAAAACGACTCAAACACTCCATCGCTACCGTTTTAAAGCCCTGAAAAGTCTTGCTGTCCCTGAGCCTTGGCATCGCCCTTTCGCGCAGGAAGGTAACGAATAAATCATAGATCGCCATCGCTTCTTCATATTCGCGTTTGCTGATGGCCAGCAGGAAAATCACGTGCGCCGTCTCCTCGCCCCAGCTTATCCCCTCGGGCGCCAGTACGGTGTATACGACGGTTTTATTAGCCATCAATCCCAGCGAGTGCGGAAGCGCTATGCCCTCACCGAGCATGGTGCTGACAATCGCCTCACGCTCCACGACTGACGGATAGAAATCCTCGCCAACATAGCCTTCCCGCTCAAGCTGTTCGCAAAGCGTGCTGAACAGCTGCTGCTGGGTCACTGGTTTATCAACCACCATAAAGTGGCTTTCATCGAAATATTTCGCCAGCATATAAGGGCGGGTCCGGTCCACCAGCACCAGCTTTCCCAGCTGTTCGAGCTGATATTCCGTCGGGAAGGGCGCCATCGTCACCACCGGCTTTTCTTTCTCGTTCACCCGCGCAGTAGTGATAACAAAGTCCTCGTCTATGCTTTCAAGCTGTTCATAGTCACGCAGCGAAATAATGCGCTTTACTTCGATTTGCGGATACTTGCGCAGCAGCATCGCCTGAATCATCCGCACCGTAGAGTTGCCGGT